>NZ_JBEYUA010000002.1:0-491324 GCF_040643285.1 Spirillospora sp. NPDC047279 | reverse complement strand
ACGTGTGTCTGAGGAACGCTGTGTCTGAGGAACGCTGTGTCTGAGGAACGCTGTGTCTGAGGAACGCTGTGTCTGAGGAACGCTGTGTCTGAGGAACGCTGTGTCTGAGGAACGCCGCCTGGGAAGCGTCGCGTCAGAGGGCGACGAAGGTCAGGCCGCGCTTCTTGAGGCGGGGGATGGCGCCGCGCAGAGCCTTGACGGTCTGCGACCGGTCGCCGCCGCCGTCGTGGCAGAGCAGCACGTCGCCCGCGCGGCACTTGGTCAGCGCGCGGCGGATGCTGCCCACGCCGGGCCGCGCCCAGTCGCGCGGGTCGACGGCCCAATCAACCGGGAGCATGCCGTGCTCGCCGATGACGTCCATGGTCGCGGGCGACCAGTTGCCGCCCGGCGCGCGGAAGAACGTCGGCACGACGCCGGTGACCTGCCCGATCCGGGTCTGCGCCTCGACGATCTCCTGGCGCACCTTCCTGGTCGAGAGCCGCCCGAGTGACAGCGGGTGGGACATGGTGTGGTTGCACACCTGGTGCCCCGCGTCGGCGATGCGCCGGGTGAGCTGCGGGTACTCGACGACCTGCTCGCCGATGATGAAGAACGTCGCGCGCACCTCGTGCTCGGCCAGCAGGTCGAGCACCTGAGGGGTGTACTCCGGGTGCGGGCCGTCGTCGATGGTCAGCGCGATCGTCTTGGGGGGCGGCGGGGGTACGAGGGTCTTGAGGTCGCGGATCGGCTTGCGCGGCTTGGCCGCGGTCACCCGGGCCGGAGTCCAGGACGGGGGCCGCGGCGCCGGCGGCGGGGCGGGCGGCGCGGGGTGCGCCGGCACCGGGACGACGGTGGCCGGCGGCTGCGCTCCGGGCGGCGCGGTGGTCGACGCCGGCGACGGATGGATGACCGCGCGCGGTCGCGGCACCGGCGTCGCGGCCGGTGCGCCGGCCGGTGCGTCGGCGAGCACGCTGTCGGCTCCCAGCGCGAAGAAGCCGGCGGCGCCCATCAGTCCGAGCGCTCTCCGGCGAGACGGCGGACTCGACTCGGTAACCCCCACAAGTCAACGTTATCGGGGTTTGTGGGACTTACGTGTCAGGTGTCAGATCACAATCACCCCAATTGAGACATCGATCTGTCCTCGCGGATGGTTCAGGAGGACGCGATGAACGCGGCACCGGCCGTCGGACCACTGCTCGGCCTGGTGCTGGTCGTGCTCACGGCGGCCGCCGCCCTCCTGGTGCGGCTCGGCGGGCTCGGCCCCGGCCGGGAGGTGTGCGTCGCGGCGATGCGCGCGACCGCCCAGCTCGCCGCCGTGTCACTGCTCATCGCGGCAGTCCTGCGGAGCGCCGGATGGACGGCGCTGTTCGTGGCGGGCATGGTCGTGGTCGCCGCCGCGACCGCGGGCGGCCGGATCACCGGGTCGATGCGCGGCCGGGCCTGGTGGGCGGCGCTGCCGATCCTCGCCGGGGTGGGGCCCGTCCTGGCGTTCCTGCTGGCGTCCACGCTGGTGCCACTGCGCCCGGTGGCGGTGCTGCCGATCGCGGGCATCTTCGTCGGCGGGGCGATGACCGCGTGCGCGATGACCGGCCGCCGGGCGCTGGACGAGCTGCGCACCCGGCGCGGGGAGTACGAGGGCGGGCTGGCGCTCGGGCTGTTGCCCCGCGACGCCGCGCTCGAAGTCTGCCGCGAGGCGGCCGTCCTCGCGCTGGTGCCCGTTCTGGACCAGACGCGCACGGTCGGGCTCGTCACGCTGCCCGGCGCGTTCGTCGGCGTGCTGCTGGGCGGCGCCGACCCGGTCGAGGCGGGCGCCACCCAGCTGCTCGTGCTCATCGGCCTGCTCGCGATCGAGGCGATCGCGGCGCTGATCACCCTCGAACTGGTCGCGACGGGCCGCCTCGCGGCGACCGCCGGCGACGGCCGCTAGCCCGTATCGGCCCGCGGGGTCGTCGACGCGGGTGATCGGTGGCTAGCCGACGGCGGCGAGGGCGTCGATCTCGACGAGCATCTCCGGCAGGGGCAGGTCGACGAAGACGGTGGTCCGCGCCGGCAGGACGCCGCTGGGGGAGTGCTCCTTGACGAACTCCTCGTACACCTCGTTCATCAGCGGGAAGTCCTCGCGCCTGGTCAGGTAGCAGCGGAACATCACCACGTCGTCGATGCCCGCGCCGCCCGCCTCCAGGATGGCCTTGACGTTCTCCAGGGTCCGCCGCGTCTGCGCCTTCACGTCGCCCTCGTGGACGAACGCGCCGGTGCCCGGCTCCATGGAGCCCTGACCGGAGACCTGGAGGAGCGGCCCCTTGCGGACCCCCTGCGAGTACACCGGCAGGGGCGGCGGGGCGGCGTCGGTCCTGATCGCGGTCTTGTCGCTCACACTCTCTCCTTGTCGTCATCCATGTCGTGATCCATGTCGTGATCCATGTCGCCGTCCAAGTCGCCGTCTTCGTCTATGCCCACGGCGTCATCCACGGCCGGCGTCGTATCCGCAGTCGGCGGAGATGGCCCGCGTCGTGGCGAGCAGCTCCGGCACCAACTCCAGCACCTGCTCGCGATTCAACACGACGTCCGGAACGGAGATCGACGCGGCCGCGATGACGCCGCCCCCGGCGTCGCGGATCGGGGCGGCGACGCAGCGGATGAACGCCTCGTGCTCGGCGTCGTCCACCGCGTGCCCGCGCTCGGCGACCCGGCGCAGCTCGGCCAGCAGCTCGTCCGGGCCGCGCACGGTGCGCTCGGTGTGCCGGACGTAGTCGAGGCCCGCCGCGATCTCCCTGCGCCGCCGTTCCGGCAGGTCCGCGAGCAGGACCTTGGCGATCGCGGTGGCGTGCAGCGGCATCGCCAGGCCCACCCGCGAGTACATGCGGATGGCGTGCCGCGAGTCGTACTTGTCGAGGTAGACGACCTCGCCGCCCTCGTACACCCCGAGGTGGACGGTGTGCCCGGTCGCCTCGTTGAGCCGCGCCAGGTGCGGCCCGGCGATGGCGCGGACGCCGCGCTGCTCCAGCGCCGCGGCGGACAGCGCGAACAGCCGCGACCCGAGATGGAACCGGTGGCCGTCGTCGCGGCGCACGAAACGTTCGTCCTCGAGGGTGCGCACCAGCCGCAGCACCGTCGTCTTGTGCACGCCGACCTTCGCGGCGAGCTGGTCCAGCGTGCGCGGCCCCTCGCCCAGCTCGACCATGATCTGGAGCGCTCGCCCCACGCTCTGGCTCATCCTCCGCGGCCTCCCCCTGAATCCGTTCCCCTGCCCGTGACGCCGCCCGTGACGCCGCCCGTGACGCCGCCCGCGGCGGTCACGGTGGTCGCCGCCCACTCGTCCGGCGACGCGTCGAGCAGCGCCCGGACGAGCGGCGCCGCCGGCGGCGGGCCGTGGTCGCCGTGGACGACGAGCGTCGACGCCGCGGTGAGGTGCCCGAGCCGCAGGCACCGCCGGCGGTCGTCGCCGCGCAGCGTACCGGCGAGGTACCCGGCGGCGAAGGCGTCTCCGGCACCGACCGGCTCGACCGCCTCGACGCGCAGCGCCGGCTCGCTCACCGGCACCGCCCGCGGGCCGTGGGGGATCGCGATGGCGTGGCGGGCGTCGTCCTTGACCACGAGCGTCGCTGGATCGGGCAGGAGCGCGCGCAGCTCCGCCGGGTCGCCGGTGCCGAACACCGCCCGTGCCTCGTCGGCGCCGAGCAGCACGATGTCGGCCGCGTTGAGCAGCGGGCGCAGCACCGCGGGGTCGGCGCCGCGCCACAGGGCCGGGCGCCAGTTGAGGTCGAAGCTCACCAGCTGGGTGCGCGTCCGGTCGGCGACGAGCGTCCGGACGAGGTCGAGGGCGCCGGCCGAGAGCGCGGCGGTGATGCCCGAAAGGTGGATCAGGTCCGCGTGCGACAGCAGGCGGGTGACGGCGGGCTCGTCGAGGAGGGCGGGGGCCAGCGCCGACCCCGCCGACCCCGCGCGGTAGTAGTGCAGGACGCTGCCGCCCGGCCCGGCCTCTTTGACGTAGAGGCCGGTGGGGCGGCCGGGGTCGACCGTCACGCCGCTGGTGTCGACGTCGGCGGCGGTCAGTTCGCGGACGATGCGGCGGCCGAACCCGTCGTCCCCGACCCGGCCGATCCAGGCCGCCGGCACGCCGAGCGCGGCCAGGCCGCGGGCCACGTTGGCCTCGGCGCCGCCGATCGCGGGCGTGAACGCGCGCACGTCCTCGAGCGGTCCGGGCTGGTCGGGGAGGAGGGCGGCCATCGTTTCGCCTATGCACACGGCCTCGGGCAAGCGTTCCATTGGGCCTTCCCCCATCCGGCGGCCGTTGACCTCGACGCTGCGGCGATGCTACAACCGCAGAAGCACATAGTGCAATCAGCATTGCACTATGTGCAACATTGGAGGTCAGGATGGGTAACGGAATCGACGACCGCGCCGTCGACGCCCAGCGCACCGAGCGCCTCGACTGGCGCTTCAAGGCGATTCCGGCCACCGCCCACGGAATGACGGCCGAGGAGTACCTCGGCGGCAGGCCGCCGCTCGACGAGTTCGGTACCCCGCTTCTCACGCTCGACGCCTCCGCGCTCGATCACAACGTGCGGCTGATGGCGGACTGGACGGAACGTGCCGGCGTACGCCTCGCACCGCACGGCAAGACGACGATGGCGCCCGCGTTGTGGCGGCGGCAGCTCGACGCCGGGGCCTGGGGCGTCACCCTCGCCAACCTGCCGCAGCTGCGCGTCGCACGGGCCTTCGGTGTACGGCGCCTCCTCCTGGCGAACGCGCTGGTCGACCCGGCCGGGCTCGCCTGGATCGGCGGCCAGCTCGACACCGACCCGGACTTCACGTTCATCTCCTGGGTCGACTCGGTGCGCACGGCCGAGCTGATGGACGAGGCGCTGCGGGCCGCGCGCGTCCAGCGGGCCGTGCACGTGTGCGTCGAGCTCGGCGGGCCGCACGGCCGCACCGGCGCGCGGGACGAGGAGACGGCGCTGGCCGTCGCCGAGGCGGTGCGCAAGGCGCCGTCGCTGCGGCTGGCCGGGCTGGGCGGGTACGAGGGGGCGCTCGCGCACGACGCCACGGACGAGGGCCGCGCGGCCGTCGACGCCTACCTGCGCAGGCTGGCCGACCTCCACGGGCGGTTGCCGTACGAGACGGACGAGCCCATCGTCACCGCCGGCGGCAGCTCGTACTTCGACCAGGTCGCCGAGGTGCTCTCGGGTCTGGACGGCTGCGAGGTCGTGCTGCGCTCGGGCGCGTACATCGTCCACGACGACGGCTTCTACCGCCAGATCTCGCCCTTCGCGCGCGGTGCGGACGGGGAGCGGTTCCGCTCGGCCATGCACGGCTGGGGCCGGGTCGTGTCCCGCCCCGAACCCGCACTGGCCCTGCTCGACACCGGCAAGCGCGACCTGCCGTTCGACGAGGGCATGCCGGAGCCGCAGCTCGTGTGCGGCGCCGGACCCAAGGCCGTCTCCGGCGCGCGCGTGACGGCGATGAACGACCAGCACACGTTCCTCGAAGGCGGCGAGGTCGCGGTCGGCGACATCGTCCGGCTGGGCCTCTCCCATCCCTGCACGGCGATCGACAAATGGACGCTGATCCCGGTCGTGGACGACGCGGACGCCGAGCGTCCCGTCGTGGTCGACCTGATCCGGACCTGGTTCTGATGCCCGGCCTGGTGATCCGCGGCGCGACGGTCGTCGACGGCACCGGCGCGCCGGGCCGCGTCGCCGACGTGCGGGTGGACGGCGGCCGGATCGCCGAGATCGGCACCGGCCTGTCGGGCGGCCGCACGATCGACGCCGGCGGGCTGGTGCTCGCGCCCGGCTTCATCGACATGCACGCCCACTCCGACCTGGCGCTGCTCGCCGAACCCGACCACCTCGCCAAGGTGAGCCAGGGCGTGACCTGCGAGGTCATCGGCCAGGACGGCATGTCGTACGCGCCCGTCGACGACACGACGCTCCCGGTGATGCGGCAGACGATCGCCGGGTGGAACGGCGACCCGCCCGGCTTCGACTGGAACTGGCGCGGCGTCGGCGAGTACCTCGACCGGCTCGACGCGGGCATCGCCGTCAACGCCTGCTACCTCGTGCCGCAGGGCGCGGTGCGCATGCTCGCGATGGGCTGGGACGACCGGCCGCCGACCGGCGCGGAGCTCGACCGGCAGCGCGAGCTGGTCGCCACCGGCATGCGCGAGGGCGCCGTCGGGATGTCCAGCGGCCTGACCTACGTGCCGGGCATGTACGCCGGCGACGACGAGCTGACCGAGCTGTGCCGGGTGGTCGCCGCGCACGGCGGCTTCTACGCCCCGCACCACCGTTCGTACGGCGCGGGCGCGCTGGAGGCGTACGCCGACATGGTCGAGGTGTCGCGCCGGTCGGGGTGCCCGCTGCACCTCGCCCACGCCACGATGAACTTCGGGGTCAACCGCGGCCGCGCACCCGACCTGCTGCGGCTGCTGGACGAGGCCATCGCGGACGGCTGCGACATCAGCCTCGACACCTACCCGTACCTGCCCGGCGCGACGACGCTGGCCGCACTCCTGCCGAGCTGGGCGTCCGAGGGCGGTCCCGCGGCCGCCCTCGCCCGGCTCGCCGATCCGGGCACGAGCGAACGCATCCGGCACACCATGGAGGTCGAGGGCTCCGACGGATGCCACGGCGTGCCGTCGGAGTGGGAGACGATCGAGATCTCCGGATCGCGGGACCGGGCCGTGGTCGGCCGGACCATCGCCGGCCTGGCCGACGAGACCGGGCGGCCCGCGTTCGAGATCTACCGCGAACGGCTGATCGCCGACGAGCTGTCGACCACGATCCTCCAGCACGTCGGGCACGAGGAGAACGTCCGGGCCATCATGCGGCACCCCGCGCACACCGGCGGCAGCGACGGGCTGCTGGCCCCGGCCAAGCCGCACCCGCGCGCCTGGGGCACGTTCCCCCGCTACCTCGGCCACTACGTGCGCGAGCTCGGCGTGCTCTCGCTGGAGGAGTGCGTCGCCCACCTGACCGGACGGGCGGCGCGGCGCCTCAAGCTCGCCGACCGCGGCCTCGTCCGCCCGGGACACCACGCCGACCTCGTGGTGTTCGACCCCGCCTCGGTACGCGCCACGGCCACGTTCGCCGAACCGCGCCGCCAGGCCGAGGGCATCCCCCACGTCTTCGTCGGCGGCGTCGCGGTCATCGGGGACGGCCGGCCCACCGGTGCGCTGCCGGGCCGGTCGTTGCGGCGCACGCCCGACGGAGTCACCCGCTAGCCGGCCCCTCCATCCGTCCGCTCCCGACCCCTGCTCCCCGCTCCCCCGAAGGGCACTCCATGGTCAACTGGCTGCAACACGAGACGGGAGGCCTGCTGACGCTCTGCGCGCTGGCCATCGCCCTCCTGCTCGTCCTCATCATCAAGGTCAAGCTCGAACCGTTCATCTCGCTGCTGATCTGCGGGCTGCTGCTCGGACTCGCCGCCGGCCTCAGCGTCGAGCAGCTCGTCGGCACCGCGCTGAGTGCGAAGACCTCGCTGCTGGAGACCGGATTCGGGGCCATCCTCGGGCACATCGCACCGATCATCGGGCTCGGCACGATCCTCGGCGCGATCCTGGAGGCCTCGCGCGGCGCCGACGTGCTGACGCGCAAGCTGCTCGGCGTCTTCGGCGAACGCGGCGCGCCGCTCGCCATGGGCCTCGCCGGGATCATCTTCGGGATCCCGGTCTTCTTCGACATCGGGATCTTCGTCCTGGCGCCGCTGGTCTACGTGACCGCCAAGCGCGGCGGCCGCTCCCTCGTGCTGTACGCGATGCCGCTGTTGGCCGGGCTCTCGATGACGCACGCCTTCCTGCCGCCGCACCCCGGCCCGGTGGCGGCCTCCGGTTTCCTCGGGGTCTCGCTGGGCTGGCTCATCGTCATGGGCCTGGTCTGCGGCATCCCCGCGTTCCTGGCGGCGGGCGTGGCCTGGGGCGCGTGGATCGGCAAGCGCATCTTCGTCGAGGTCCCCGAGGACTTCATCGTCGCCGAGGAGGAGGCTCGGGCGGAGGCCGCGGAGAAGGGCGTCGAACGCACCGAGCCCTCGTTGAGCCTGGTGCTCGGGATCATCGCGGTCCCGCTCGTGCTGATCCTGCTCGCCACGTTCGGCACGGTGTGGTGGGAGGACAGCCCGGCGCTGCCGGTGCTGACCTTCTTCGGCAACCCGGCCGTGGCGCTCACCATCGCGGTGCTGCTCGCCATGTGGCTGCTCGGCCTGCGGCGCGGCTTCTCCGCCAGGGAACTGCAGGACCTGTCGTCCAAGTCGCTCCGGCCGATCGGCATGATCCTTCTGGTGGTCGGTGCGGGCGCGTTCTTCGGCGCGGTCATCTCGGCCACCGGGGTCGGCAAGGCGCTGGCCTCGGCGATGTCGGACGCGGGACTGCCGCTGATCGTGCTCGCGTACCTGATCAGCTGCGGGCTGCGGCTCGCGCAGGGGTCGGCGACCGTCGCCATCGCGACCACGAGCGGCATCGTCGCCCCGCTGCTGAAGGGCGAGGACTTCTCGCAACCCCACATCGCCCTGATCGCGGTCGCCATCTCGGCCGGCTCGATCATCGCGTCGCACGTGAACGACGGCGGCTTCTGGATCGTCTCCCGCTACTTCAACATGTCGGTCCGCGACACGCTCAAGACGTGGACCGTGCTGGAGACCATCCTCTCGGTGGTCGGCTTCGCCGTCGCCGCGCTGCTCAGCGTGTTCATCTAGCCCTGTCTCGCCCCTCCATCCCGCCCGCACCGCCCGCCCGCTCCGTCCGCCCGCATAGCCCGTCAGTCCGCCCGCACTGCCCGCCCGACCGCACCGTCCGCCGGGACACCACGGCCGGGCGGTGCGGCCGGGCGGTGCGGCGGCGGTCAGCGGGCGATGAGCTGCCGGACCAGGGCCATGATCGGGGCCTGGAGGGCGGGGAGCCCGGCGAGGTCGCCCTCCGCGACCTTGCCGGTGACCAGCGCGGCCACGCCGCCCACGACCATGCGGCAGGCGAACTCCGGGTCGGGGAGGAGGTGCCAGCGTTCGTCCTCCAGCAGGACGCCGTTGACCAGCTCGACGAAGCGGCGCTGGATCTCGAACCGGCGGGCGGCGGCGGCCGGGCCGGCGGCGTAGACCTCGAACAGGAAGGTGCGGGCCCGCGCCGGGTCGGAGGCCAGCCCGTTCAGGTACGCGGAGAGGATCAGCTCGAAACGTTCCAGCACCGGGACCTCGGTCGACCCGGCCGACTTCGCGGCGACCTCCAGGAGCAACGCCGCGCCCTCTTCGAACGCGGTCAGGAAGCACGCCTGCTTGTCGGAGAAGTGCTCGTAGAAGGTCTCCCGGGAGATCCGGGCGCGCTTGAGGACGTCGGCCACGGAGGTGTGGACGTACCCCTTCTCGGCGACCACCTCGATGATGCCCTGCAACAGGCGTTCACGCTGGGACGCGACGACCTGCTCGCGGGTGAGGTGATGGCGTCCCCGTGGCAACGCTTCATAGCCCGGGAAATCCACGTGACAAAGTTACCAATCGGTCGGCCCGGACGACAGAGAACAATCTCGTACGTCACGAACATTTGTGTTCGTGAAGGTGTTAACGTCATCGCATCGGGGGCGGTCGCCCAGATGCCGTGGAGTTGGGCGGGCGACCCGACGATCGGAGCCCGGCGCAGCGGGCTCGTGGTGACCACTCCGCATGTGCAGGGCGCCACGGGGGCCGCGCTGCCGAGCGCGTGGGGACACCGCGTCTCGCTGACCCCGTCGCCGGGCTGATCGTGCTAGCGCCGGATTCAGGGCAGCAGGCCCGCGCGGCGTGCCGCGGTGACGGCCTCCAGCCGGGTGTGGCTGTCGAGCTTGCGCATGGCCGACCGCAGATAGCTCTTGACCGTCTCGGGCAGCAGCCCCAGGCGTTGCGCCGCCTCGGCGTTGGTGCAGCCGATCGCCACGTACGACAGCACGTCCAGCTCGCGCGGCGAGAGGGCGGGGCCGGGCGGCGGGGCGTCGCACCGTACCGGCCGCTCGTCCTGCTCGGTCGCCGACGCCAGCCGGACCGAGGCCTCGAGCAGCCGTGCCTTCACCGCCGGATCGGTGATCTGGTCGGCGAGACCGCGCAGCTCGGCGTGCACGGCGCGCACCTCCTCCCAGCGCGCGGCCGCGGCGGCGATGTCGGCCGCCTCGGGGGACCGCCCGGCCCGTCCGAGGCGGGCGAGGGCCTCGTCGGCCTCGTCACGCACGGCCAGTTCCTGTTCGAGGTCGCGGGCGGTCTCGACGGCCGACGCGATCACCCGGTCGGCCAGCGACAGCGGCTCGCGCAACGCCCCGTACAGGACGCCGCGCACCTGCCGGCGCACCACGATCGGCACCGCCACCACCGACAGCAGGCCCTCCTTGGCCACCGGGGTGTCGTAGTCGTGGCTGATCGTGGTCGCGTGCGGATAGTCGCTCACCCAGACCGGACGGCCCAGCGCCATGGCCTTGCCGCCCAGCCCCGACCCCTGCCTGATCACCAGCCCGGACAACGCCCCGGTGGTGTTGCCGACCATCTCGGTGATCTGGAAGCTCGCCCGCGCCCGTCCGGCCAGCGCACCGCCGAACACCACCGGGAGCCCGGTGCTCCGGTGAAGTGACAGCACGGCGGCGCGGACCGCGCCGGCATCGTCGCCCATGCACGTCAGCATGCCTCCCTGCGCTCTCCTTCACCAGACCCGGCACGCCGCCGCAGCACGCACGCCGCCATGCCCCGCACGCCGCCGCACCCGGCACGCCGCTCGCTTCGGCGCACTGCCCGCCCCGGTACGCCGCCCGCTCCGGCACACGACCGGCGTCCGTCAGGCGTGCCGCGTCCGTCAGGCGTGCCGCGCCCGTCAGGCGTGCCGCGCCCGTCAGGCGTGCCGCGCCCGTCAGGCGTGCTGGGCCCGTCAGGCGTGCCGCGTCCCGGCGGCGTCCGACAACCCGAGCAGGTCGATGGACTCGGCGCGCATCTGGACCTTCCGGACCTTGCCGGTGACCGTCATCGGGAACTCGTCCACGACGTGCACGTACCGCGGGATCTTGTAGTGCGCGAGCCGGCCCGAGCAGAACGTGCGCAACGTCTCGGTGGTGAGCGGCTCGGCGCCGGGGCGCAGCCGCACCCACGCCATCAGCTCCTCGCCGTACTTGAGGTCGGGGACGCCGACCACCTGCGCGTCCACGATGTCGGGGTGGGTGTAGAGGAACTCCTCGATCTCCCGCGGATAGACGTTCTCACCGCCCCGGATCACCATGTCCTTGATCCGCCCGGTGATGTTGACGTAGCCGTGCTCGTCCATCACCGCCAGGTCGCCGGTGTGCATCCAGCGCGCGTGGTCGATCGCCTCGGCGGTCTTGTCCGGCTCGCGCCAGTAGCCGAGCATCACCGAGTAGCCGCGGGTGCAGAGCTCGCCGGGCGTGCCGCGCGGCACGGTCACCCCGGTCGCCGGGTCGATGACCTTGACCTCCAGATGCGGGTGCACGGTGCCGACCGTCGACACCCGGCGGTCGAGGGAGTCGTCGGCGCGGGTCTGCGTGGACACCGGCGAGGTCTCGGTCATGCCGTAGCAGATCGTGACCTCGTCCATCCCCATACGTTCGATGACCTGCCTCATCACCTCGACCGGGCACGGCGAGCCCGCCATGATGCCGGTCCGCAGCGAGGACAGGTCGTACGACGCGAAGTCCGGCTCGTTGAGCTCGGCGATGAACATCGTCGGGACGCCGTAGAGCGAGGTGCAGGCCTCGGCGGCGACGGCCTCCAGCGTGGCCTTCGGGTCGAACGCGGGCGCCGGGATCACCACGCAGGCGCCGTGGCTGGTGGCCGCCAGGTTGCCCATGACCATGCCGAAGCAGTGGTAGAAGGGCACCGGGACGCAGACGCGGTCCTCCTCGTCGTACCCGCACAGCTCGCCGACGAAGAAGCCGTTGTTGAGGATGTTGTGGTGCGACAGCGTGGCGCCCTTCGGGAAGCCGGTCGTGCCGCTCGTGTACTGGATGTTGATCGGGTCGTCGGGGCCGAGCGTGGCGGCGACGTCGGCCAGCCGCGCACGGTCGGCGCGCGTGCCCGCCTCGACGACGGCGATCCACGACCGCTCGCCGATCAGCAGCACGTCCTTGAGGTCGGGGCAGTTCGGCCGCACCTCTTCGATCATGGCCGCGTAGTCGGAGGTCTTGAACGCGGGCGCCGCGACCAGCGTCCGGATGCCGGCCTGGTCGAGCACGTACTCCAGTTCGTGCACGCGGTAGGCCGGGTTGATGGTGACCAGGATCGCGCCGATCTTTGCCGTGGCGTACTGGACGAACGTCCACTCCGCGCAGTTGGGCGCCCAGATGCCGACGCGGTCGCCCTTGCCGACGCCGAGTTCGAGCAGGCCGAGCGCGACGGACTCCACCGTCTCGGCGAGCTGCGCGTACGACCAGCGCCGCCCGGTGGCACGTTCGACGAGCGCGTCGCGGTCGGGGTACGCGGCGACGGTGCGGTCGAGGTTCGCGCCGATCGTGTCGCCGAGCAGCGGGGTGGCGGACGGGCCGGAGGCGTACGAGAACGACGCCGCCGAGTGGGGTGAGGCCGAGTAGGGCGCGGTCGTCATCGCAGGTCCTCCTCGCGGAACTCGCCCTCGGGCCGGGCCTCGGCGTCGGGGTGCTTGCCCACCTCGCTCGCGCGCAGCTCGACCCGGCGGATCTTGCCCGAGATGGTCTTGGGCAGCTCGGTGGTGAACTCCAGCAGCCGCAGCCGTTTGTAGGCCGACAGCTGGGCCCGCCCGTGCGCGAAGATCGACGCCGCCGTCTCGGCGGTCGGCTCCCAGCCCGCGGCGAGCGTCACGTACGCCTTGGGCACGGCCAGCCGTACCGGATCGGGCGAGGGCACCACCGCGGCCTCCGCGACCGCCTCGTGCTCGATCAGCACGCTCTCCAGCTCGAACGGGGAGATCTTGTAGTCGGACGCCTTGAAGACGTCGTCGGCGCGGCCCACGTAGGTGATGTAGCCGTCGTCGTCGCGCGCGCCGATGTCGCCGGTGCGGTAGTAGCCGCCCGCCATCGCCTCGTCCGTGCGCGCGTCGTCGCCGTGGTAGGCCTTCATCAGGCCGAGCGGGCGGTCGTCGAGGTCGAGGCAGATCTCGCCCTCCTCGGCGGGCCGCCCGGTGAGCGGGTCGAGCAGCGTCACGCGGTATCCGGGCGCCGGCCGTCCCATCGAGCCGAGCGTGACCGGCTGGCCGGGGCTGTTGGCGATCTGCACGGTGGTCTCGGTCTGCCCGAAGCCGTCGCGGATCGTCACGCCCCACGCCGCCTTGACCCGTTCGATCACCTCGGGGTTGAGCGGCTCGCCCGCCGCCACCACCTCGCGCGGCGGTGTCTCCAGCCGGGAGAGGTCGGACTGGATCAGCATCCGCCAGACGGTCGGCGGCGCGCAGAAGCTGGTGACGCCGCAGCGGTCGAGCTCGCGCAGCAGCCGGTCGGCGTCGAAGCGGGTGTAGTTGAAGATGAAGACGCACGCCTCGGCGTTCCAGGGCGCGAAGACGTTGCTCCACGCGTGCTTGGCCCAGCCGGGCGAGGAGATGTTGAGGTGCACGTCGCCGGGGCGCAGGCCGATCCAGTACATGGTCGACAGATGGCCCGCCGGGTAGGAGGCGTGCGTGTGCTCGACCAGCTTGGGCTGCGCGGTCGTCCCGGACGTGAAGTAGAGCAGCAGCGTGTCGCCGGCCATCGTGGTGCCGTACGGGGTGAACTCGGCGGGCTTGTCGTAGGCGGCCTCGTACGACGTCCAGCCCGCGACGGGGGAGCCGACCGCGATGCGGGTGTACTCGCCGGGCACCTCGTCGAACTTGCCGGTCTCGGCCGCGCCCGCCACCACGTGCCGCGCCCTGCCGCGCGTCAGCCGGTCGCGCAGGTCGGCCGGGCCGAGCAGCGGCGTGGCCGGGATGATCACCGCGCCGAGCTTCATCGCGGCCAGGATCGTCTCCCACAGCTCGACCTGGTTGCCGAGCATCACGATGATCCGGTCGCCGCGCCGCACGCCGCTCGCGCGCAGGTGGTTGGCCACCTGGTTGGACCGCCGGGACAGGTCGGCGAACGAGAAGCGCGCCTCCGAGCCGTCCTCCTCGACGATCCAGAGCGCGGGCGCGTCGTTGCCGGCGGCGATCGCGTCGAACCAGTCCAGGGCCCAGTTGAACCCGGTGAGGACGGGCCAGCGGAACTTCTCGTACGCCGTGGCGTAGTCCTCTCGATGGGCGAGCAGGAAGTCGCGGGCGGCCCGGAACTCGACTGCGGGCATGGTTCCTCCTCGTCACCGCGTGCTACCGGTCAGACAGGATCGTTGGACAGGACTGTGACGGGCGCCACCCCCGAACGGGGGTGGCCGGGCCCGTCAGGACCCCTGTCAGCCATGCCCAGCGGCCGTGCCCTTCAGTCCTGTCCGGCGATCAGTCGTGCTCGGCGACGAAGGTGGCGCGCAGGAGCACGGCCATGTGGTCGCCCAGGCGCTCCGGCGTCCGGCCGCGATCGGTCAGCAGGTCTCCGCGACGCCGTTGGAGATCCGCGCGAGCACCATGTCGGTGGCGGTCTCGACGTCCACCCGGGGGCCGGCCCCCCTCGTCGTGGAGGCGCCGGATCAGCGCCTCGCTGGTCGCGCGGCGCCGGTAGAGGACGGTGTCCCAGCGGTGTCCGGGTCGGTGCGGGCGACCCGTTCGACCGCGTGCGAGACGGCGAGGACGCGCGGCACGAACGCGGCGTGCCGCCGGGCGAAGACCTCCAGCGCGGTGACCGCGTCCGGCGCCGCCGGAGCGGGCGCGCTCTCCCCGCTCGTCCTCTGGCGCACGGGCACGCCACGGACGTGGTCGGGCTGTTCCGGCCCCCGAGCCGGAACAGTCCGAACCGCCGGGGGTCAGCCGAGGCGGGTCACGGCGTCGCGTAGGCGGCGCAGGTCCCGCAGCCGGTGCTCGTACGTCGCGCCCAGGGCCAGTACGGCCAGCCCGGCCACCGCGACCGGGAACCATCCGGGCAGCCGCACGATCACCTCGGTGGCGTACGGCGCGACCTGGTGGGCGACGTCCAGCACCAGCACCGCGCCGCCCAGGATCAGCGGCGCCTGCAACCGGGCGCGCGCCCCGACCAGCGTGATCACGAGCGCCGCCGCCGCGAGGATCAGCGGCCGGGCCGCCCCCGGCTCCGCCGTCCAGGCCACCATGAGGCTCGGCACGAGCGTGACCGCCAGGCCCGGCCCGTACGCGACCCACGACGACAGCGCACGCCCGCGCCGGTGCAGGAAGCCGATGCCGAGCAGGAGGGCGGAGACGGGCAGGCTGTACGGCTCGGGCGCGGTGATCTCACCCGCGCCGAGGAGGACCCACCAGGCCATGACCGTCAGCGCCGAACCGGCCCAGACCGCGGGCCGCCGGTCGCCGCGCAGCGCGACGGCGAAGGCAGGCGCCCCCGCCAGCGCGAGCGCGAGGCTCAGGGCGAGCGGCCGGGTCGCCGCCATCCCCAGGCCGCCCGCGACCACGCCCCACGCGGCGATCTCCGCCGGCACCTCGCGCAGCCAGGCGGCGACCGCCGTCCCGAGCGCCCCGGCGGCGAGCACCCCGAACGCCGCCTCGTGCACGTCCAGGTCCATCGCCAGGCCGGCCGCCGCCGCGAAGGCTCCCAGGGCGACCGCCGCGGTGGCCGCCGCCCCCGAACGCAGCGCGCGGACGAACGTGCACGCCGCCGCGAGAACGACCACGGCGCCCAGCACGCCGAGCGTCGCCCGCTCGGTCGCCAGCGCCTCGGCCGCCGCCCACCCGGCGGACGCGACGGCGGTCAGCCCGGCGGCCACCCGGACGTCCGGGATCTCCCGGCCGAACGCCGCCCAGGCCGCCAGCACCGTCGCGATGGCGACCATCGACGCGGGCGGCAGCGGGTAGGGCAGGTCCGGCACCGTCAGCACGGCCAGCGCCACCACCGGCGGCGCGGCGACGCGGGCGATCAGGCACAACGCCACGGCCAGCAGCGCCAGGACGATGGGCCCGGACGGCAGCAGCAGGTCGGCCTCACCAGGCGCGAGCTCGACGCTCGTTCCCGCCCAGACCTCGCCGAGGTGGCGGGCCGGGCTGAACAGCGCGTACACCGTGCCCGGGGCGACCAGCAGGACGGCGAGCCCCATGGCCGCCACGGCGCCGAGGGAGCCCGGCTTCCTCAGCCGCTCGGGCAGCGGTGTCCTCAGCCGCTCGGGCAGCGGCGGACGGCTCGCGCCGAGCAGCGCCAGCGCGAAGACCGCCGTCACCGCCGGCTCCCACCTGTCGTGCAGTGGGAACGCGGCGGTGGCGCCCACGCACGCCGTGAACCCGGCCGCGACCATGACCGGGCTCGCCACGAGCACCGCCCACGCCAGCGCCACGCCCGACGCGAGCAGGAGCAGCGCGCCCGACTGCGGCGACGAAATCGTGAACGCCATGACCAGCGCGACGAGCGAGCCGCTCGCCCAGGCCACCGCCGCCATCATCGTCGTCACCCGGCGCACGCCGGGCAGCGCCCACCAGACGCCGAGGTCGAGCAGCGCGAGCACCAGCAGAGTGCACGCCATCCCGCTGACCGGCGCGTCGAACGCGACCGCCGCCAGGGGCAGCGGCAGCTGGCCGATCACCACGGCCAGCGGCCGGGCCAGCCGCAGCGGGGCCACCGACGCGTAGGCTCCCCAGAGCACCGTCGCCGCGGCCGCCGCCCACGCCGCGTACCCCCAGGCGTCCACGGACCGGAGGCCGAGAAGGTCCGCGGCGTACGCCGCGTAGAACTCCAGCCCGATCAGCAGCAGCCCGACCACCGCGAGCGTCTCGGCGGTGGCGGACAACCCCCGCCGGGCCAGCGGCCAGACCGACCCCAGCGCCACGCCGGTGATCGACGTCAGGATGAGCGCCCGCACCCCCATGCCGAGCGAACCCCAGCTGATGACGGTGAACGCGACGGCCGCGATGCCGAGCAGCACACCGCCCAGCGCCAGCAGGGCGTTGCGCACCCCGAACCCCGAGACGTCGCCGCGTTCGCGAGGCCAGACCCGCACCTCGGCCGCTGGCACGGGACCCGCCTGCTGGGCCGCCCCCGCGTAGTGGACGGGCGGGGCGTACAACAGCGCGAGCAGGTCGCGGCGCCGGTGGCCCAGCCGGGTCAGCTGGTCGTCGACCCACCACAACTCCCGCGCGGCGGGTCCGACGAGGGTGATCTCGCACACCGGGCACGCGGCCATGGGCCGCGTCATCGGGTGACGGCAACCAGGGCAGACAGTTCGCATGCGGGAAGCGTCACACCCGGGCGGCACCCGGCTCATCCGCTCACATACTCAGATCCCCTGACGAGGTACTCACCCCGTCAGGTCGAACCTCCAGACGTTGCTGCGCATCATGTGCCCCGGCGGATACTCGAAGTCGCTGACCGAGTCGAACGTGAACCCGGCCTTGCGGCAGATCGCGTTGGACGCGGCGTTGTCGACGGACGGATAGGCGTACAGGTCGCCGTTACGCCGCTGTGCCCGCGCCGCCTCGATGATCAGCCGGGTCGCGGCCACCGCCACGCCCCGGCCCTGGAACCCGGGCAGCACGCTCCATCCGGTCTCGTAGACCGGCCGTCCCTGCCATCGCTTCTCCCAGAAGCCGATGGTCCCGGACTTCTCACCGTCGACGGCGATCGTGTACATCTGCCCGTCCGGGGGGACCGTCTCCAGGTACCGCCGGTGCCGGGCGAGGACCTGCTCGTCGGTCTCCGGGCCGCCCAGATGTCGCTTCATCTCCGGCGCGTTCACCTCGCGCAGCAGCGCGAGATCGTCCTCAGACCAGGGTTCGATCCGTATCTCCACCTGCGCGGACACCACCTTTCAAGAAAACTTCCCGGACCATGTCGAGAACCCGTGCGGCGCTCCGACCTCCCTGTGACAGCGCCCCGCACCGGGGCCTCTACCCACGGAGCCCGCCATGCGAAAGATCATCCACTTCGTCCACACCTCGGTCGACGGCAACATCGAGGGGCCGAACGGCGAGTTCGACTGGCCCGTCATGGGGGCGGAGCTGTCCGCCTACTCGTTCAGCCTGATCGACCGCACCGACACTTTCCTCTACGGCCGGCCGGTGTGGGAGTGGATGTCGGGTTACTGGCCGAACGCCGAGTCGATCTCGGACGACCCGCACGACCTGCGTTTCGCCCCCCTCTGGCGCGAGGCCAAGAAGATCGTCTTTTCCGGGACGCTGACGGAGGCGGGCCACGGCGCCCGCGTCATCGCCCCCGCCACCATGGTCGAGGAGGTCACCGCGCTCAAGCGGCAGCCGGGCGAGGACCTCATCCTGACCGGCGGCGCGACCCTCGCCGCCGAGCTGACCCGGCACGGCCTGATCGACGAGTACCACGTGGTCGTCCACCCGGTCGTGCTCGGTGGCGGCAGGCCGCTGTTCCCGCAGAACAAGGAGCGCCTCGGCCTCACGCTGGACGGGTCGCGCACGTTCGACGGCACCGCCGTCCTCCTGCGCTACGCCCCCGGCTCCTGAACGCCCACGGGCCGCGCCGCCGGAGCGACGCGGCCCGTGAGGCGGGACTGTCAGGCCTCCTTGCCGAAGGCCGCCGTGTCGAGCGTGAGCCCGACCGGCTCGGGAAGCTCCAGCGGAGTCCCGAACGGGACGGTGATCACGCGCTGGTAACCACGCTCGTGCGGCCCGGTGTGCAGCACGACCTCCTCTTGCTGCAGGTCGACGATCACGTAGATCCCGACCCCGGCACGGCCGTAGAACAGCCGCTTGCGGCCGTAGTCGTCGGCCGCCGTGTTGCCCGGCGAAGTCACCTCGCCCGCGAACGGGACGGCCTCTCCGCAGAAGGCCCGTCGAAGGTGGGACCTCCCGGGATGGTGACCATCTCCTCACTGTCGCCAGTGAACTGATGACACACAGTGTTCAAGTGGCGGAAGGGCGAGGGAACTAGAACCCAATTCTGTGGATAACTTCTTCAGACGGCGAAGAGCAGGGCGGCGTTGGCGAGGACGGCCACGGCGGTGGCGAAGTGGATGCCGAACGCGGTGGCCTTGGTGCCGCCGTTGCGGAGCACGATCACGGTGTCGAACAGCGGGACGATCGCCACGGCCAGCATGAACCACGCCTCGGCGGTCGCGCCCACGAAGGCCAGCAGCGCCAGGCCCGCGATGCCGTAGGTCAGGTCGCGCAGGCCCTTGATGGTCAGGTAGGCCTTCGCGTCACCGTCCGCCCTGGCCGGGACGCCGTACCCGGCCGCCGAGGCCTCCGGGGCCAGCAGGAACCGGAGGCCGATGAAGATGATGAAGAGGTTGAGGACGACGGCCAGGCCGTAGGCGATGAAGGTCAGCATCAGGATCTCCGATATCTAGCGCTGCTAGGAACGGTGCCGACACTAGCATGCCGTTGACACAGAATCTAGCGACGCTAGAAAGTGGGCGACGGCAAGGCCGTGGTCGCGATGGAAAGGAGGTGCGCCGAGCTCGCCGGAGCGCCGTCGGTGATCAGGCCTCGGGGACGTAGGGCGGGGCGACGCCCCAGCCCCAGTGGGGGACGGGTGCCCGCATCGGCGGTGTCGCGCCGGGCTGCGAATTGCCCAGCGCGATGCGGGTGCCCCATTCGAGGTAGCCGGCGAACGCGGCGCGGAACTCGGGGTCGCCGGGCAGGCCCACCTCGTCCGCGGCGTCCATCAGCAGGCTGACCCAGCGGCGCCGCTGCGGCTCCTCGATGGCCTTGCCCAGGTGCTGGACGACCATGTGGTGGTAGCCGCCGCGCTCGTCGCTGTAGCGGGTGGGCCCGCCGAACACCTCGGCCAGCCAGAACGCGACGTAGCGGGGATGGCCCGGGTCCATGTGGGCGAAGAGCGGGCCGACCACGTCGTCCTCGCGCACCTTGGCGTAGAACGCCTCGGTCAGGCGCTCGAACGCGGCCTCGCCGCCCGCCCATTCGAAGAGGCTGGGCACCGAGGAGCCGCTGCCGTGCACGGGCGTCCGCTCGTAGTGGCGCATCTCCTCGATCCGGTCCACGTACGGGCGGATCTCGGCGAAGAAGGCCTTGAACTCCGCGCCGCCGCGGAAGACCTCCAGGTGGTCCTTGGCGGACGTCCAGGTGATCCGGAGGACGTAGACGCCGGGCTCCTCCACGCACCGGGACAGCTCGTAGTCGACGCACTGCGGCGCGGCGGCCAGCGGGACGGCGGCCCGCGCGTAGGCGGCCTCGAACTCGGCGGACCGTTCTGCGGGCACCCGGTAGCGGATGTACTCAACGATCATGGATCGGCCCCCTGCGGACTCGTGGTCGCCTGAGTGTAATCATGTAATCGTCACCGGTCCAGGTGAACGATCACTCAGGTGGTGAGCAGCACTCCCGCGTACGACAGGCCGGCGACGACCACCCACGACGCGAGGCCGAGCACGGCCGTTCGCCCGCCGGTCCGGGTCATCGACGGCAGGTGGATCGAGCTGCCCAGGCCGAAGAGCGCGGCGGCCAGAAGCAGGTGCTGGACGGTCGCCCCGTGCGCGAGGACGGGCTCCGGGACCCGCCCCGCGGTCCTGAGCACGATCATCACCAGGAAGCCGGCGACGAAGAGCGGGACGAGCGGCGGCCGCCTCGCCCCACTCGTGCCGGCGGTGCCGGTCGTGGCGGGGGCGGTGGCCCTGCGGCGTGCGGTTACGGCTATCAGGGCGACCAGCGGCGCCAGCATCGCGACCCGCATGAGCTTGACCAGCACCGCCTCCTTCAGCGCGTCCGGGCCGGCCGTCTGCGCCGCCGCGACGACCTGGCCGACGTCGTGGACGCTCGCGCCCGCCCAGCGGCCGAAACCGGCGTCGGACAGGCCGAGTGGATGGTGCAGCAGGGGGAGGACCGCGATCGCGAGGGTGCCGCAGAGCGTCACGACGGCCACGGCGTTGGCCACGTCGCGCTCGTCGCTCCTGGTCGTCTGGCTGACCGCGCCGATCGCGGACGCGCCGCAGATCGAGTAGCCGGTGGCCACCAGGAGCGGCTGGTCGCCGGGCAGTCCCAGCCGGCGCCCCATCCACAGGGTGCCGGTGAACGTCGCGGCCACGACGGCGACCACCATCAGGGCCGTGCGCCAGCCGAGGCCGAGCACGTCCGACAGGCTCAGTTGCAGGCCCAGCAGCACGATGGCGACCCGCATCAGGCGCTTGGCCGAGAGCGACAGGCCGGGCCGCGCGGCGCCCCGGGTCAGGGCGCGCAGGCCGGGCAGGTGCGCCGCGCCGATGCCGAGCACCATCGCGGCGGTCAGCACCGGGACGGCGGGCACCAGCTCGTGGACGAGCATCGCCGCCGCCACCCCGAGAGCCGCCAGGCACAGGCCGGGCGCGTTCCGCCGCAGGCCGGACGGCCAGGACGGCGTCGCGGCGGTGTTCCGGCCGAGCCGGGCCGCGGGGCGTGCGCGCGGGGCGCCGAGGGCGGGATGCGCCTGGCTCACGACTCGTCGGCCGGGTCGGGGCGCGGGTCGGGATAGGTGCGGCGGATACTGGTGCCGAGGCGGGCGATGTCCGCGCCGTAGAGGTGGATCGAGATGGCCTTGGTGGTGCCCGCGTTGCACACCCTGTGGATGTCGCCGGGCGGCGCGAACGCGGCGACGGCGCCGACGGGGTTCACCACGTCCTCGACGGCCACCAGCCGCGAACGGCGGCCGTCGGACTCCAGCAGGTAGCGGCGTTCGCTCTCCCAGCCCTCGTGCACGCCGGTCACGCACCACGACACGTGGTCGTGGACGCAGGTGCGCTGGCCGGGCAGCCACACCAGCGCGACGACCGAGAAGCTCCCGTCGGGCTCGGCGTGCAGGACGTGCTGGCGGTACCGGTCGGGATCGCCCTCGCACTGCTCCGGCGTGAGCAGGCCGGGCCTGCCGAGGCACGGCCGCAGCGCCTGGCCTGCCAGATGCGCGGTCGGCCCCGGGGCCAGCCCGCGCTGGACGATCTCGCGGATCGAGCCGATGACGCCGTCGAGGGCGGGCGTGGTCGGGGTGGTGAGAGCGGCCATGACCCCCAGGGTCATGGGGGCGACCCATAACGTCTAACGACGATCTCTTGGATCGTTCAAAGCCCCCGTTATGGATCAGCCGCCGGGCAGGGGCGCCGCCGGCTGGGAGTCAGCAGCCGACGCGGGCCTCGGCCGCCGCCTTCAGCTCGCCGAGCACGAGGTCGACGGCGGGGATGCGCTGGTGGTCGCGCAGGACGTACGCCGACACCTTCCGGGTGGGCTGCCGCGCCACCACACGTCCCGTGACCTTGGAGTGGCACAGGAACGACAACACCAGGGCGGGCATCAGGGCGATGCCGACGCCCGCCGCCACCAGGCTCTGGACGGCGAGGTTGTCGTCGGTGCTGAACACGATGTCCGGCACGAACCCCTCCTCTGCGCACAGGTGCAGGAGGTTGGCCCGGCAGCGCGGGCAGCCCGCGATCCACCGCTCGTTCGCCAGGTCCTCCAGCCGTACGGCGTGGTGCCGGACGAGCGGATGGCCCGTCGGCAGCAACACCGTCAGCAGGTCCTCCATCAGGGGGATCTCCAGGAGGTCGTCCGGCAGGCCGGTCTGCGGGCCCGGGTAGGTGAACGACAGCGCGATGTCGCTCTCGCCGCGCAGCAGCCGCTGCACGGACTCGGGCGGCTCGGCCTCCTGCAGTTCGACCCGGATGCCCGGGTGGGTGGCCAGCAGGCCCGCCATCGCGGTCGGCACGAGCGTGGCGTTGGCGCTGGGGAACGCGCAGACGCGCACCAGCCCGGCCTCCAGCCTGGCCAGGGCCCGCAACTGCTCCTGTGCCGCCGTCAGGTCGCCGACGATCACCTCGGCGTGCCGGGCCAGGACCGTGCCCGCCTCGGTGAGCTGGAGGCCGCGCCCGGCCCGGACGAACAGCGGCATGCCGACGGCCCGTTCCAGGGCCTTCATCTGCTGCGTGATCGCGGGCTGGGTGTACCCGAGCGCCCGTGCGGCGCCCGAGTACGACCCCTCCCGGACCACTTCCTGAAACGTGCGGATGTGCCGTGACTCGAGCATGCTCGAATCATAAGGAGAGCTTTGAGGCGTCTCCAGGCACGATCACGCCGCGTGCGCGAGCGGACGCTAGGCGCCCGTCCCGCCCGTCCCGCCAGAGGGGCGGCGCTTGACGACGGCCGCGACCGCGCCGCCGACCGCCACCACGACCAGCGCGATCAGGCCGAGCCACAACCAGCCGCCGGAGCCGCCCGAGTCGTCCTCGGAGGACGACGTCGTCCGGTTGAGCGTGATGGCCGCCTGCGGCGAGGCGGGCGCCGACGTCACGACCCCGCTCGCGGCGCCGCCGCCCGCGGGTGCCGGCGAGCCCTTCACGGTGAACGTGAAGGTGCCGCTGACGGGATGGCCGTCCGCCGACACGACCCGCCAGCCCACGGTGTACTCGCCGTTCGGCAACGTCCCGGCGACCGGCTGCGTCACCAGGCCGTCCACCGCCCTGGGCGCGCCCGCGGTGTGCTTGCCGCCCTGGGCGTCGGTGAGGATCACCCGCGGGAGCGTGATCGGCTGGTTGTACTTCAGCGTGATCTCGGTGGGCGCCTCGACCGCCGACCTGGCCTTCGGGTTCGAGCTCTCCAGGGCCGTGTGGGCCGACGCCGGTGCGGCGGTCAGCGCCAGCACGGCACCGGTCGCCACGGTGGCCGACAGGGTGGCCGACAGGGTGGCAGACAGGGTGGCAGACAGAGTGGCCGCCCCGATCCGCGAGAAGACCGTCATGCCTTGCTCCTTCCGCGCGCGATGCCGAATCCGCCGACCGCGATGCCGACGACGCCGGCCGCCAGGCCCAGCCCGCCGAGCAGGCGGGCGGTGCCGTCGTCGGCGCTCCCGGCCTTGGCGCCGGTGGCCGACACCGTCGTGACCGTCGGCGCGCCCGACGCGCCCGCGCCGGTCGCCGCCGCGGCCTTGGTCAGCTTGAGGACCGGAGCGGGGTGCTCCGGCTCCTCCTGCCCGTCCTTGGGCTCCTGGTCCCACTTGACGACCTCGCCGCCCGAGTACGTCTGGGTCGCCTTGAACACCAGCCGGTCGGTGTCGTCGGGCAGTTGCCCCATCGAGACGTCGAACTCCTGGAACTGCCCCGGCTCGATCGTGCCGCCGGACCAGGTGATCCGCGAGACGGCCTGGGTGATCTCGGCGCCGTGCGCCTTGATCGGGGTCGTGAGCTTGGACTTCTCCACCTTGACCGACCAGCCGGGCACCGGCCGCACCGAGACCGACGCGAGCGGGTGGTCCATCGGAAGGTCGACCTGGAGCTTGGTGGTCCCGGCGTCGTCACGTTCGTTCGGCACCCGGAAGGACACCTTGGCGTAGGAGCCCTGCACGGCCTCCTTGGGGTTGACGGTGACGTGCGCGGATGCGGCGGTGGCGAGGCCCACGACCGAGACGAGGGTGAGGCCGGTGACGGCGGCGAGCCTGCGGACGTTCAGCGTCGAGTACGCGGACATGCGAGATCTCCGTTCGAGGGAGTCGTTCGAGGGGGTGAGGAAGAGCCGGAACGCCGGGGGCGGCGTCCGGTGACGTCCGGCGCTCAGCTGTGCGCGAGCGCCCTCGAACGGGACGGAGGTCCACGTCGTACGACCTCGTGCCGCAACACCCTGCCGGTGGCGCCGGTGACGGCCCGCACCCGCACGACAGGGGTACGCACGGGGACTGGAGGAGGTTCGGCGGCGGCGAGCAGGACGGCCAGCAGGTCGCGGACGGGCCGTTCGACCTTGGCGGCCAGGCGCCGGGTCAGCGACCAGGCGGCACGTTCGCCGCGGCGCAGCCACCAGGCCGCGAGCAGGGCGGCCGCCACGTGCGCGAGCGTCATCCCCGTACCGGAACCGTGCCCGGGCATCGGGACGGGCGTCCCCGCCGCGGCGTGGTGCTCGGCCGGGCCCGCCGCGTTCGCGAACAGGCTGTGCAGGACGAACTGGCCGCCGAGCAGCCCGCCCAGGATCGTGGGCAGTGACCGTTCGTGCCCGGCCAGCGCCCCCGCCACGACCAGCACCCCGGCGAAGCCCACGATGATCGCCCACGCCGGGACGGCGGACGGCGACACCAGCGAGTGCCCGGCCGTGGCCAGCGTCATGCAGACGGTGGCGAAGAGCACCGCCCGGGCGACGCGGAAGTACGGCCGCGGCCCGCCTGCGGGCGGGGCTGGGGATATGGCTGGGGACATGGCGGGGTCATCCTCCCATCTCGTCCCGGTGACCGATATGCCCCCACCCCGTGTCGATTCCGCGTGTCGATTCCGGCGCGGCGCGTACGTGGCAGGTGCGCGGCGTGGTCTGTGACACGCCCAACATGTAGGGCTGGCGGCAATGGTCGTAACCAACATGTAGGGTCTTGCCCGTGCTGGTTCGCCCCCGCCGTGGGGGTGGACCGCGGCGAGATCACGCCGAGTCCCCGTGATCTCGCGGCGGCCCACCCGGTCGGCGGGGGCGTCGTAAGAGGGAACCCGGTGCGGCCGTGCCGATGCAGATCGGCCGGCCAATTCCGGGACTGCCCCGCAGCGGTGAGCGGGAACGACCGCCGTCACAGAGCACTGGCCCGTCGAGACGGGCCGGGAAGCGACGGCCAGTAGGCCGCACCTTGCAAAGGTGCGTCGCCCGCGAGTCCGAAGACCTGCCCGCACGGAGAAGACAGGCGCCGGAGCGCAGCGAGGACGCCTGTCGCCCCTTCGGGGGCCCGGGGGTCGCCTCCCCGGTTCGAGACAGTCCACTGGCCTCGTGGGAGGGTCGCTGGGCAGGTCACGGCGTCGTGCCGTGCTCTCCTGTTCGCGTGCGCCCCCTCGGGAGGCCGAGCTCGCGAGGGAAGAGAGCACGTGACACAAGAGCTGATCGCGCCACCGCCGACCCGATCCTCCATCGAGACCGAGGTCGCGCGCGCCTGTACCGGACTGGCCGACGTCGACCCGCGCCGCGTCCTGTCCGCCGTGCGGTCGGGCGACGGTGTCGACGCCGCCGGGTTGCGGGAGCTGGCGATCGGCGAGGCGGCGGCCCTGGTGGCCGTCGAGCCCGCCTACTCCAAGGTCGCGGCGCGGCTGCTGAGCGCCCACATCGCCGACGAGGCCGCCGCCGAGGGCGTGCGCACGTTCTCCGCGTCCGTGGCCACCGCGCACGCCGAGGGCCTGCTGAACGACGCGACCGCGGCGTTCGTCGCGGCCAACGCCGCGGCGCTCGACGACCTGGTCGACGAGGCCGCCGACGACCGCTTCGAGTACTTCGGGCTGCGCACGGTCTATGACCGCTACCTGCTGCGGCACCCGCGCACGCGGCGCGTCCTGGAACGCCCGCAGTACTTCATGCTGCGCGTCGCGTGCGGGCTCTCCTATCGCGACGAGGTCGCGCCGGGGGGTGCGGAGGGTCGTCCCCCCTCGGACGGCACCGGCGCCGTGGAGGACGCGGCCGAGCTGTACGCGCTGCTCAGCACGCTGTCGTACCTGCCGAGCTCGCCGACGCTGTTCAACTCCGGCGCCCGCCGCCCGCAGCTGTCGTCGTGCTTCCTGCTCGACTCGCCGCGCGACGAGCTGGAGTCGATCTACGAGCGGTACGCGCAGGTGGCGCGGCTCAGCAAGTACGCGGGCGGCATCGGCATCTCGTGGACGAAGGTGCGGTCGCGCGGGTCGCTGATCCGGGGCACCAACGGGCACTCGAACGGCATCGTGCCGTGGCTGCGCACCCTCGACTCGTCCGTCGCCGCCGTCAACCAGGGCGGCCGCCGCAAGGGCGCGGCCTGCGTCTACCTGGAGCCGTGGCACGCCGACGTCGAGGAGTTCCTGGAACTGCGCGACAACACGGGCGAGGAGGCCCGGCGCACCCACAACCTCAACCTCGCCAACTGGATCCCGGACGAGTTCATGCGCCGGGTCGAGGCGGACGCGGACTGGTCGCTGTTCGACCCCAAGGAGGCGCCCGAGCTCGCCGACCTGTGGGGGGAGGAGTTCGACACCGCCTACCGGGCCGCCGAGGCCGCCGGCCGGTTCGTGCGCCGGGTCCCGGCCCGCCGGCTGTACGGCCGGATGATGCGCACGCTCGCCGAGACCGGCAACGGCTGGATGACGTTCAAGGACGCCGCCAACCGCGCCTGCAACCAGACGGCCGAGCCGGGGAACGCCGTCCACCTCTCCAACCTCTGCACCGAGATCATCGAGGTGACCAGCAACGGCGAGACCGCCGTCTGCAACCTCGGCTCGGTCAACCTCGCCGGGCACGCCACCCCGGCGGGCGTGGACTGGGAACGGCTGCGCGCGACCGTCCGCACCGCCGTGCGTTTCCTGGACCGCACGATCGACCGCGGCTTCTACCCCACGGACGAGGCCGCGGCGGCCAACACCAAGTGGCGGCCGGTCGGGCTCGGCGTGATGGGCCTGGCGGACGTCCTCTTCATGATGCGGCTGCCGTTCGACTCGGACGAGGCGCGCGAGCTGTCCACCACGATCGCCGAGGAGATCGCGCTGGCCGCGTACGGCGCGTCCGCCGACCTGGCCGCCGAGCACGGCCCGCTGCCCGCCTACGCCAAGACCCGCACCGCCCGCGGCCGGCTGCACCTCGACCACTTCGCGGACGCGGCGCCGCGGCGCGTCGCGGAATGGGAGGCGCTGCGCGCCCGGATCGCCGAGCACGGCCTGCGCAACTCGCTGCTGATCGCGATCGCGCCGACCGCGACGATCGCGTCCATCGCGGGCTGCTACGAGTGCGTCGAGCCGCAGGTCTCCAACCTCTTCAAGCGCGAGACGTTGTCCGGCGAGTTCCTGCAGATCAACAACTACCTGGTCGACGACCTCAAGTCGCTCGGGTTGTGGACGCCCGCCGTGCGCGACGCCGTCAAGCAGGCGAACGGCTCCGTGCAGGGGATCGTCGACCTGCCCGAGGAGATGCGCACGCTCTACCGCACCGCGTGGGAACTGCCGCAGAAGGCGCTGATCGACCTGGCCGCCGCGCGCACCCCGTACATCGACCAGAGCCAGTCGCTGAACCTCTTCATGGAGACGCCGACCATCGGCAAGCTCTCCTCGATGTACGCCTACGCCTGGCGCGCGGGACTGAAGACCACCTACTACCTGCGTTCACGCCCCGCGACGCGCATCGCGCAGACCACGATCAGCGGCGGAGCCGCTCCGGGGGGAGCGGGGGGTCGTCCCCCCTCGGACGACACCATTACGCCGTCGGCCGCGGTGGCGTGCTCCCTCGAGAACCCCGAATCCTGCGAGGCCTGCCAGTGAGCGAACGAACCGGAACGCACGGCATGCTGCTCGACCCGGGCATGGACCTGACCCTGCGGCCCATGCGCTATCCCGACTTCTACGAGCGCTACCGCGCCGCGATCCGCAACACCTGGACGGTGGAGGAGGTCGACCTGGCCTCCGACCTCGCCGACCTGGCGCGGCTGACCCCGGCCGAGGTGCACATGGTCAACCGCTTGGTCGCGTTCTTCGCGACCGGCGACTCGATCGTGGCCAACAACCTCGTGCTCAACCTCTACAAGCACGTCAACGCCCCCGAGGCGCGGCTCTACCTGTCGCGGCAGCTCTTCGAGGAGGCGGTGCACGTCCAGTTCTACCTGACGTTGCTCGACACCTACCTGCCCGACCACGACGAGCGCGCCAAAGCGTTCGCGGCCATCGAGCACATCCCGTCGATCCGGGCCAAGGCGGAGTTCTGCTTCCGGTGGATCGACTCGATCGACAAGCTCGACGAGCTGCGCACCGAGGCGGACCGGCGGGCGTTCCTGCTCAACCTGATCTGCTTCGCCGCCTGCATCGAGGGGCTGTTCTTCTACGGCGCGTTCGCCTACGTCTACTGGCTGCGTTCGCGCGGCCTGCTGAACGGGCTGGCCTCGGGCACCAACTGGGTGTTCCGGGACGAGTCGATGCACATGGAGTTCGCGTTCTCGGTCGTCGACACCGTGCGGGCGGAGGAGCCCCACCTGTTCGACGCGCGGCTGACCGAGGAGGTGACGCGGATGCTGGACGAGGCGGTCGAGGCCGAGATGGCGTTCGCGCACGACCTGTGCGGTGACGGGCTGCCCGGCATGAGCGCGGGCGACATGCGGGCCTACCTGGAGTACGTGGCCGACCAGCGGCTGGCGCGGCTCGGCATCCCGGCCCGGTACGGCACCGCCAACCCGTTCGCGTTCATGGAGCTGCAGGACGTGCAGGAGCTGTCGAACTTCTTCGAACGGCGCGTCTCGGCCTACCAGATCGGCGTGGAGGGAAGTGTGGCGTTCGACGAGGCCTTCTGAGGGTAGAGCGGTCCACGACGGCGGAGTCCTGGATCTTTTCGCAACTTCTGGGCCTGGACCGGTCGTTGAAGGGACGGGTGGACGGACCCCGCCGTGCCACCCGAACGGCTAGGAGGAATCACGTGGCCTCGTTGATGACCCGGATCAAACTCTGGTTCCGAAGTCCCCAGGGGCAGCAGGCCCGGGCCAGGGCCGAGCAGCTCGCCAGGGACCCCCGCAACAAGCAGCGTGCGCGCGGCCTGATGGCGAAGTTCCGCGGCGGAGGGAAGCGCCACTGACCAGGACGGCGAACGTTCTGAACGACCGCGGCTGAACAGATCTTGCCCCGGCCCGGGCGGGCATGGGAGACAGGGGCATGGCTTCCGTGCCCGTCACGCCTTCCTGGGCGGCCTCCACCCGGATCCCGCTCGAACGTTCGCGCGGGACCCGCGCCCTGCTCCTGACCGGCTGGGGGACGTTCACGCTCCTTTACGCCGGCGGGGCCGCCATGAGCCTCGCCCTGGCGGCCACCGGCGACCTGCGCATGCCGGAGAACCTCTGGATCTGCCTCTGCGGCATCGCTGTCAGCACCTTCGTGGTGACCGCGCTGATTCCGGTCGTGCGGTCGGTGCTGACCCGTCCGGAGCTCCGCCTGGAGCCGGACGCCCTGGTGTTCGCCGATCCGGTGCTCTTCCGGCGTGAGGTGCAGGTCCCGCGCGCGTCCGTCGAGCGCGTCCGGCGGGTGGACTGGTCCAGCGAGCGTCTCCTCTTCGAGGACGATCCGCTCGCCGAGCTCACGCCGCTGCGCGAGCCGCTCAACCTGGAGATCAGGCTGAGCGAGGCGACCGCGTTCGAGGCGGCGCGGGGCAGCCGGACGGGCAACTGGGTCTGGCACTTCGGCAGGCCCTGGAAGATGCGGCCGCTGTTCCCGCAGCCGAGGGGACGGACGTACGACCGGCTCTGGCTGCGCGTCGCCGATCCCGAACGCGCGGAGGCCGATCTCGTCGCCTGGCTGGCCGCCGCCACCAAGGCGGACGGCGGCTGACGGGCAGTCGGCCCTAGAGCCAGAGCGTCACGTTGCTGGTCTCGGCGTGGATGAACCCGCCGCGCGGTTGGCGAGGGGCGGGATGCCATGAAACGGCCCCCATGGGGCGTACGTAGACTTGCCGCCGTGAACAGCGACTACGTGCACTGGCAGAGTGTGCCCACGCGGTGGAAGGACAACGACGTGTACGGGCACGTCAACAACGCCGTCCACTACTCGTTGATGGACACGGCCATCAACGAGTGGATGATCAGGACGGCGGGGTTCGATCCGCTGAGCAGCGAGCAGATCGCCCTGTGCGTGGAGTCGCACTGCGTCTACAAGGCCGAGGTCGCGTTCCCCGACACGATCGAGCTCGGGCTCCGGGTCGGCAAGCTCGGCCGGTCGAGCGTGCGCTGGGAGGCGGGCCTCTACCGCGGCTCCGACCGCGCGCTCATCGCCGAGGGCCACTTCGTGCACGTGTTCGTCGGCCGGGACGACCGCCGCCCGGCCGAGATCGTCGACCCCGTCCGCGCCGAGATGCAGAAACTGGTGATCGCATGACCGGTGACGCCACGACCCAGACCCGCGCCGCCGTCCTGGTCGAGTCCGGCCGCCCGTCGCCGTACGCCGAGTCCCGGCCGCTGGAGGTCAGGGAGCTGCGCCTGGACCCGCCCGGCCCGGACGAGCTGCTCATCAGGGTCGGCGCCGCCGGGCTCTGCCACTCCGACCTCTCGGTGATCAACGGCTCCCGGGTCCGGCCGCTGCCGATGGCCCTCGGCCACGAGGCCGCCGGCGAGGTCGTCGCGGTCGGCGCGGGCACCGAGTTCGAGGTCGGCGACCACGTCGTGCTGGCGTTCGTCCCGGCCTGCGGCCACTGCGAGCGCTGCGTGGGCGGACGTCCGGCGTTGTGCGGCCCCGGCGCGCAGGCCAACGGCGCGGGCACCCTCCTGGGCGGTTCCCGCCGCTTCGCCGACGCCGACGGCAACCGCCCGCACCACCACCTGGGCGTCTCCGCGTTCTCCGAGTACACCGTCGTGTCGGCCCGGTCGGCCGTGAAGGTCGACCGCGACCTGCCGTTCGAGACGGCCGCGCTCTTCGGCTGCGCCGTGCTCACCGGCGCCGGCGCCGCGCTCTACAGCGCGGCCGTCGCTCCGGGCGACAGCGTCGCCGTCTTCGGCCTCGGCGGCGTCGGGCTCGCCGCCCTCATCGCCGCCAAGGCGTCCGGCGCCTCGACCCTCGTCGCGATCGACGTCGTCCCGCACAAGCGCGACCTCGCCCTCAGCCTGGGCGCCACCCACGTCGTCGAGGGCGGCCCCGGCGCGGTCGAGGCGATCCGCGAGATCACCGGCGGCGGCGCCGAGAAGGTCATCGACACCACCGGCGTCGTCCCCGTCCTGGAACAGTCGTACGCGGCGACCCGCGCCGGCGGCACCACCGTCACGGTCGGCCTCCCCGCCCCCGGCGTCGACCTCAGGCTCCCGGCCCTCAGCCTCGTCGCCGAGGAGAAGACCCTGCGCGGCAGCTACCTGGGCTCCTCGGTGCCCCGCCGCGACATCCCGCGCTTCATCGCCATGTACAGGTCGGGCGTGCTGCCGGTCGACGCGCTGCTCTCCCACCGCCTCACCCTCGACGAGGTGAACGAGGGCTTCGACCGGCTCCACACCGCCGAGGCCGTCCGCCAGGTCATCACGTTCTGACCCGGCCGGGACGCCCCGGCACCGATCAGGGCTTGCCGCCGCTGCTCCGCGACCAGATGACCTTCCACTTGCTCGATCTCACGGTGCTCCCCTTCTCGGTGACGACCGCGCGTCCGTAGAGCTTGTCGACGTTCCAGTAGTCCACGTGTGAGGGGCGGCAGGCCGTCGTCATGCCGCCCTTGTGGTTCTTGAAGTCGACGCCGATGTAGAAGTTCGAGTCCCCGATGAACCGGACGGCGAGCTCGCCCATGGCCGCGTGGCCGTCCTTCGCCGTGTCGCGCACGCACATGCGGGTGCGGACCCTGCCGTCGCTCTGGCGCTCCACGCCCAGCTCCGCCTCCGCTCCCTTGATCGTGATGGTGTGGTACTTGTACGCCGCCGACGCCGGGCTCGCGTTGAGCACGACCGCCGCGGTCGTCAGGGCCAGGCCGGCGCCCAGCGCCACGCGTCTGATGGACATGGTCAGGTCTCCGATCGTGGGATGGACCGGAGCGTAGAAGGGCGCGTTATCGCCGAGTTATCGGCGCGTTATCGGCTCGTTCAGGGGGCCAGGACGTGCTCGACGAGCAGGCGGCCGAAGTCGACCTCGAAACGTTCGTAGTGGGCGCGGAGCTCGGGGCCCGGCCAAGCGCCGGGGAGGAGCTCCGCCGGGAGCAGCGGGTCGTTCAGGAGGTGGCGGAGGACGGCCGCGGCGACGGTGAAACGGTCGGCGAGCGTGTCGGCCTCGTCCAGGGCGGTGGTGAGGGCGTGCGCCTTGGCGACCCAGCCGGCCAGGTCCCAGAGGACGGGGACCAGGTCGTCCTCGGGGCGGCCGGTGAGGAACGTGCACTGGTTGGCGACGATCTCGGGGCGCGGCCGGGACAGGTTGGCGGGGCGCAGCCAGGTGCCCTCGCGGAGCTCGGCCAGCCGGAGCGCGGCCATGGCCTGGCGGAGGGCGGCGCGGTCGGCGGCGGGGCGGCGTTCGACGGTGATCACGGCGATCTCCCACGTGCCGTCCCAGGGGAGGGTGCGCGGGAAGCGGCTCTCGTCCTGGCGGGCCTGCCGGGCCAGGAGGCGGTCGGTCAGCTCGTACTCGCCGTCGTTCTGGGCCAGGTCGCCGGCCGCGACCATGCGCGAGAGGGCCACCCGGATCGTGCCTTCGGCGATGCCGAAGAGCTCGCCCACCCGGACGAGGTAGCGGGCACGGAGGCGGGGCGGGTGCGAGCCCAGGAGCGTGCTCAGCACCACCGAGCGGGCGGTCAGCGGGCGGAGGCCGAGAGTGTTCGTCATGACTGACGGGGACTGTACCTGGATTACACTCTTCCGCCGCGTATCAGTCATGTGTAATGTCCAGGCATGGCCTCTTATCTGATCGAGCCGGTGGACCGGCTTCCCTTCGGCGGGCCGGAGAAGGCCCGGCGGTACGCGACCGAGCGGTACCGAGGGGCGGCGGGCCTCAACTGGTACGCGTGCGACCCCTCGCTGCGGTTCCTGATGCGGCGGTACCTGGGACCGGAGGGAGTGGCGTGGGCCGAGCCCCGGCTGGAGGCGCTCGGCGCGCTGATGGGCGGGCCGGTCGCCGCCTGGGCCGAGGAGACCGACCGCAACCCGCCGCGGCTGGAGAAGTACGACCGGTGGGGGCACGACGTCAGCGAGGTCGTCATGCCGCCGTCGTTCGAGGCGGCGCGCGGTGCACTGGTCGCGACGAGCTTCACCCGGCCGGAGTTCTTCGCGGAGGCGCGTGCGGCGGGCGTGGACCCGGCGCCCATGGCGGTGGCCTGGAGCTATCTGCTCGACCAGGCCGACATCGGGATGGCGTGCGCTCTCGGCACGGGCGGCGACATGGTCGTGGGGCTGACCGAGCTGTTCGCGCCGGAGGACGTGAAGGTCCGGGTGCGCGAGCTGTTCGCGGCCGGGATGTTCTCCGGCGAGGCGGCGCAGATGCTGACGGAGCGGTCGGGCGGTTCGGACCTGGGCGCGCTGGAGACGACGGCCACGCCGGACGGGGACGCATGGCGGCTGAACGGCTTCAAGTGGTTCGCGTCCAACGCCAACGGGTCGGCGTTCGTGGTGCTGGCCAAGCCCTGGGGGGCGGCGGGGCGCGACCAAGGGGGTGAAGCGCTGCGAGCGGCCGACGGGGTGCGCGGGATCGCGCCGTTCCTGGTGCTGAAGGAGCGGCGGGACGGGGCGCGCAACGGCGTCCGGATCCGGCGGCTCAAGGACAAGCTCGGCACCCGTTCGGTGGCGTCGGGCGAGATCGAGTTCGCGGACGCCGAGGCGTTCCTGCTGGCTCCGGGCGCGAGCGCGCCGGTCGCGGGCCAGGCGGGGGCAGGGCAGGCGGGGGCAGGGCAGGCGGGTGATGGACGCGGCCTGGCGCGGATGATGGAGCTGACCAACGGCGCGCGGCTGGGCATCGCGATGATGGGGCTGGGGTGCGCGCGGCGGTCGCTGGTCGAGGCGATCTGTTACGCACGGGCCCGCGAGGCGTTCGGCGCCCCCCTGTACGAGCAGCCCCTGATGCGGCGCAAGCTGGCCGAGCTGGTGGTGGAGACCGAGGCCGCGCAGGCGCTCGTGTTCGACGGATACCTGGGCAGGCCGCGGCTGCGCATCGGCGCCGCGCTGATCAAGCTGCGGGCGGCTCGGCTGGGCGTGACGGCGGCCAGCGACGCGATCGAGGTGCACGGCGGCAACGGCTACATCGAGCAGTGGCCGGTCGCGCGCATCCTGCGCGACGCGCAGGTCAACCCGATCTGGGAGGGCGGCGACAACGTCCTCTGCCTGGACGTGCGCCGCGCGATGGTGCGCGAACGGGCGCACGAGCCGTTCTTCGACCGCCTCACCCAGGCCGCGGAGAGCGCACCGGCCGGGGACGACACGACGGCCGGGCTGGTCCGCGACCGCATCGGCGACCTGCGCGAGGCCGTGAAACGCTGGCACTCCCTCGACGCGACGACGGCGGAGGCACGGTTGTTCCCGCTGGCCCAGTACATGGCGGACGTGTACGCGGCGGCGCTGCTGCTGGAGCAGGCCGGCTGGGAGCGGTCCGACTCGGGCGGCGACCGCAAGGCGCTGGTCGCCCGCCTGTACGCGCGGCGGCACCTCGCCGACGGCGGCCCGCTGCGCGACATCGACGCCCCCGCCGAGGACCTCGAACGATTCGACGATCTCGTCGGCGGCGCCCTGACCGACGACCGGAAGGACATCTCAGCGTGACCGGACCCGTGGTGCTCTTCGAGAAGAAGGACCGGAAGGCGTACATCACGCTCAACCGGCCGGACCGGCTGAACGCCATCGACTTCCGGATGCCCGGGGAGCTGACGGCCGCCGTCCGGCGGGCCAACGACGATCCCGAGGTGCACGTCATCGTGCTCCAGGGGGCCGGGCGGGCGTTCTGCTCGGGGTACGACCTGAAGGTGGCGGCCGAGGAGGGCGCCGGAACGCAGGGCGCGGTAACGCAGGGCGCGGACACCCCGGACCAGGCCAGGGACACGGCCTGGGATCCGATCAAGGACTACCGCGCCATGAAGGGGTTCACCGACGACTACTTCAGCCTGTGGCGTTCGCTCAAGCCGACGATCGCCAAGGTGCACGGCTACGCGATCGCGGGCGGCAGCGACATCGCGCTGTCCTGCGACCTGGTGGTGATGGCCGAGGACGCGCGCATCGGCTATCCGCCCTCGCGGGTGTGGGGGTGCCCGACGACCGCGATGTGGGTCTACCGGCTGGGCGCCGAGCGGGCCAAGCGCATGTTGCTGACCGGCGACACGATCGACGGGAGGCAGGCCGCCGAGTGGGGCCTGGTGCTGGAGTCGGCTCCGGCGGACGAGCTGGACGCGCGGGTGGAGGCGCTCGCCGACCGGATCGCCGGGGTCCCGATCAACCAGCTCGCCATGCAGAAGCTCATGATCAACCAGGCGTACGACAACATGGGCCTCCAGGGCACCCAGATCCTCGCGACGCTCTTCGACGGGATCACCCGGCACTCGCCGGAGGGGCGCTGGTTCCAGGAGTTCGCCGCGACGCACGGCTTCCACGAGGCCGTGAAGTGGCGCGACTCCGGCCGGTGGATCCCCGAGGGAGGGGGCCCGGTGCCCGGACCAGGGGATCTGTGAACGTACCCTCGATATCCGAATGATGTTCGGATTCCGTTTGCGACCCCTGTGGAGGAGCCCGTGACCACGCCCGCCGCCGCCCGTCCCGGCCCCGCCTCGTCCCGCACCACGCCGCCGCCCGGCGCCGCGGTGCCCGAGCCGTCGGCGGACGCCGTGGACCTGCGGATCGAGGACCCGATGCTGGCCGAGTACGACGGCTGCTTCGGCTGCGGGGACCAGGCGTCGGACGGCATCCGGCTGAAGCGGACCGGATACGACGGCAGCGCGGTGGACTCGGAGTTCCTCGTGGCCGAGGCGCACCAGGGCGCGCCCGGCCTGGCCCACGGCGGCGTCCTGGCCGCCGCGCTGGACGAGGCGCTCGGCACGTCCGCCTGGACGCTCGGCCGCCGGTACGTGACCGGGCGGCTGGAGACCGACTACCTGGCACCCGTGCCGGTCGGCTCCACGGTGCACCTGCGCACCTGGTGCACCGGCGTGGAGGGGCGCAAGGCCTACTTCGAGGGCGAAGGCCGCATCGGCGGCCCGGACGGGCCGCTGGCCGTCCGGGCCGCCGCCCTCTTCATCGAGGTGCCCCCGGAGCACTTCACGCGGAACGGCGGCCAGGTCTAGCACCGCCGCTCGACCCACCGACCAGAGGAACGGGAGCCAGATGACCGCCGTGCGCACGGAACGCCGAGGACCCGTCACCACCGTCGTCCTGTCGCGGCCTGAGGTCCGCAACGCGGTCGACGGGCCCACCGCGGCCCTGCTCGCCGAGGCGTTCCGTGCGTTCGAGGCCGACGAGACCGCGTCCGCGGCCGTGTTGTGGGGCGAGGGCGGCACGTTCTGCGCCGGGGCGGACCTCAAGGGCCTCGGCGAGGGGCGCGGCAACCGCGTCGACCCGCCGCCCGCGGACGGCCCGATGGGGCCGACCCGGATGCGGCTGTCCAAGCCGGTCATCGCCGCCGTCTCCGGCCACGCGGTCGCGGGCGGGCTGGAGCTGGCCCTCTGGTGCGACCTGCGCGTGGTCGAGGAGGACGCCACGTTCGGCGTCTACTGCCGCCGCTGGGGCGTCCCGCTGATCGACGGCGGGACCGTCCGGCTGCCGCGCCTCATCGGCACGAGCCGGGCGATGGACATGATCCTCACCGGGCGTCCCGTGCCGGCCGCCGAGGCGTACGGGATGGGCCTGGCCAACCGGCTCGTCCCGCCGGGCCGGGCACGCGAGGCCGCCGAGGAGCTGGCCGCCGAGATCTCCCGGTTCCCGCAGGACTGCCTGCGCGGTGACCGGCTCTCGGCCCTCGAACAGGACGGCCTGACCGAGGACGAGGCGATCGCCAACGAACTCCGGCACGGCACCGCGGCCCTCCACGAGGCCGTCGCCGGCGCGGCCCGCTTCGCCTCCGGGCACGGCCGCCACGGCGACTTCGACGACATCTGATCCGGCGGCAGCTGATCCGGCGGCAGCTGATCCGGCGGCAGCTGATCCGGCGACATCTGACCGCGGCCTCCCCGCCCCGTGACTCTCCGGGGCGAAACCGGCACGGCGTTCCGGGAGCGCGCTCCACCGGAATTGATGATCGTCAACGCTTGACCGGGTAAGGATTTGCTTACTAGCGTCCTTTTCAGACGGAATCCGTCCGGAAAAGGGGTCGCCGATGAGCCTGACCGTGGACGAGGCGGGCCGTGCGCTCGCCGACCCGCGCGCGTACGCCGACGAGGATCGCCTCCACGCGGCGATGTCCCTGCTCCGGCGGGAGGCGCCGGTGCACCGCGTCGCCGACCCGCCGGGCTACAACCCGTTCTGGGCGATCACCAGGCACGCCGACGTCATGGAGATCGAGCGCAACCACGCGCTCTTCCTCAACGCGCCGCGCCCGCTGCTGGGCAACGCCGAGTACGACCAGATGAACCGCGAGCGGGCCGAGCAGGGCGTCGCGCTGCGCACGCTCATCCACATGGACGACCCCGACCACCGCGTCATCCGGGCGATCGGCGCCGACTGGTTCCGGCCCAAGGCGATGCGCGCCTTGGAGCCGCGGGTCAAGGAGCTGGCCAGACGGTACGTCGACCGCATGGTGGAGTACGGCGGCGAGTGCGACTTCGCCCAGCAGGTCGCCGTGCACTACCCGCTGTACGTGATCCTCTCGCTGCTCGGGCTGCCCGAGTCCGACTTCGACCGCATGCTCAAGCTCACCCAGGAGCTGTTCGGCGGCGACGACTCCGACCTGCAGCGCGGCACCACGCCCGAGGAGCAGCTCGCGGTCCTGCTCGACTTCTTCGCCTACTTCCAGGAGCTCACCACCGCGCGCCGGGAGAACCCGACCGACGACCTCGCCTCGGCGATCGCCAACGCGCGCGTCGACGGCGAGCCGCTGAACGACTTCGACACCGCCTCGTACTACGTCATCATCGCCACCGCCGGGCACGACACCACCAGCTCGACCATCTCCGGCGGGCTCCGCGCGCTGATCGACAACCCCGACCAGCTCGACCGGCTGCGCGCCGACCCCGGGCTGATGCCGCTCGCGGTGGACGAGATGATCCGCTGGGTCACCCCGGTCAAGGAGTTCATGCGCACCGCCACCGAGGACTACGACCTGAACGGCGTGACGATCCCCAAGGGCGACTCCGTGCTGCTGTGCTACCCGTCCGCCAACCGGGACGAAGAGATCTTCGACGATCCGTTCCGCTTCGACGTCGGCCGCGACCCCAACCGGCACATGGCGTTCGGCTTCGGCGTGCACTACTGCCTGGGCGCCGCGCTCGCCCGCATGGAGGTCCGCGCCTTCTTCGAGGAACTGCTGCCCCGGCTCGACTCCATCGAGCTCGCCGGCGAGCCCGAGAACGTCGCCACCACGTTCGTCGGGGGCCTCAAGCGGCTCCCCGTCCGCTACACGCTGAAGGGCTGACCGCCATGCGCATCGACGCCGCCGTGCTCCGTGCCGCCGACGCCCCGTACACGATCGAGCCGGTCGAGCTGGCCGACCCCGGGCCCGGCGAGGTGCTGGTCCGGATCGCCGGCGTCGGCATGTGCCACACCGACCTGCTCGGCCGCGTGCCCGGCGACCTGGTCGCCAAGCCGGTCATCCTCGGCCACGAGGGCTCCGGCGTGGTCGAGGCCGTCGGCGCCGGGGTCGCGGGCGTCAAGCCCGGCGACCACGTGGTGCTGTCCATCGACTCGTGCGGGTCCTGCGCCAACTGCCGTGCCGCCCGCCCCGGCAACTGCGCCACGATGGCCGAGCTCAACATGTTCTCGCTGCCGCTGGACGGGGTGGCGCGCGCCCACGACGGCGACGGCACCGCGGTCGGCAACCGGTGGTTCGGGCAGTCGTCGTTCGCCTCGCACGCGCTCGCCACCGCCCGCAACACCGTGGTCGTCGACCCGGACCTCCCGCTCGACAGGCTCGGGCCGCTCGGCTGCGGCATCCAGACCGGCGCCGGATCGGTGCTGATCTCGCTGGGCGTCGAGGCGGGCGACACCATCGCGGTCTTCGGCGCGGGCGCGGTCGGGCTCGCCGCGGTGATGGCCGCCCGGGTCGCGGGCGCCACCACGATCGTGGCCGTCGACCTGCACGAGTCGCGTCTCGACCTGGCCCGCGAGCTCGGCGCGACGCACACGCTGAACGGCGCCGACGACGACCTGGCCGGGCAGATCCGGGCGATCTCCGGCGGCGAGGGCGTGCAGTACTCGTTCGACACCACCGCCGTGCCGTCGGTCGTCTCCACCGCCGTCGCCGCGCTGCGCACCACCGGCGTCTGCGGCCTGGTCGGCGTCGGCATGGAGGAGTACCGCCTCGACCCGTCGCTGCTGCTGATGGGCCGCACGGTCAAGGGCATCATCGAGGGCGACGCGGTGCCGCAGCTGTTCATCCCCAAGCTCGCCGAGTTGTGGCGGCAGGGGCGCTTCCCGTTCGACCGGCTCATCGAGACCTACCCGCTCGAGCAGATCAACCAGGCCGAGGCCGACACCACGTCGGGGAAGGTCGTCAAGCCGGTGCTGCTGCCCGGTGGCTGAGCTCCCGGCCAGAGCTCCGGACCCGGCCCCGGCCCCGGCCCCGGCCCCGGCTCGGGCTCGGGCGCCCGCGCGCAAGGGCCGCCCGCCCGACCCCGAGATCGAGGGCAGGGCGTTGCGGGCGGCCCTGCGGGTGTACGGCGACCTGGGCTGGGCGGGCTTCACCTTCGAGGCCGTCGCCCGCCAGGCCCGCGTCGGCAAGGCGGCGCTCTACCGCCGCTGGCCCGACAAGGAACGCCTGCTCGCCGCCGCGCTGGAGCTTCTGGCCGAGCCGCCGCCCGACTGGGCCGACCCGGACGACCTGCGCGGCTGCCTGATCCTCATGGCCGAGCAGGTCGTGGACATGTTCGTCGGGCCCAAGGCGCTCGTGCTGCCGCGCGTGCTCATCGAGGCGTCGCTCTACCCGCCGCTGTTCGACGAGACGGTGCTCAGCATCGCGCGGAGCCGCTTCGACGTGGCCCGCGAGCTCGTCCGGGCCGCGGTCGGGCGCGGCGAGCTGCCGTCCGGCACCCCGCCCGGCCTGGTCATCGACGCCATCATGGGCCGGGTCCTCAGCACGATCGTGCTGACGCCCGGCCGGGACCGTCCCCGCATCGCCGCCGAGCCCACCCACCTGGCGGCCTCCGCCGTCGACTTCGTCCTGTCGTCCCTCACCAAGGAGAGAGCGTGACCGCCGAATCACACGTCCTGGAGCTCGTCCGGTCCGGCACGTCCGACACCGCCGTGCTGGAGAAGCTCTTCGGCGACCTGCCGCCCGCCGAGCCCGAGTTCATGCTCGGCACCTGGGCCGGCGGCGTCTTCGACGAGACCGACGCGATGGCCGCGCGGCTCGTGAAGATGCGCTGGTACGGCAAGCGCTTCAACGACGCCGAGAACGTCGAGCCGCTGCTGTGCCGCGGCGAGGACGGCTCGATCCACTCGTTCGAGGGCATGGGGTTCGCCCGGCTGCGCCAGGTCGCGTTCCGCGGCACGGTGTCGGCGGCGATGGTGTACGACAGCCAGCCGATCATCGACCACTTCCGCCGCGTCACCGACGACGTGGTGCTGGGCGCCATGGACGCCAAGGGGCAGGGGGCGACGCTCTACTTCCACCTGACCCGTTCGACCTGACTCGTCCGGCCGAGCGGTCCGACCGGAGAGACGCCGGTGCTACGGTCGCGCGCCATGAAGATCAGAAGCAGACGTTCCGTGCGGATCGGGTTCGCCGCCGCGCTCCTCACCGGCGGCCTGCTCTCCGCCGCGCCCGGATGCACGACCAACACCTGCGTGAACGGGGCGTGCACGGTCACGTTCGAGGACGGGGCGAGCAGTGCGACGGTCGGCGGCCTCGACGACGTGCGCGTCGAGATCCTCGGCATCGAGGGAGACCGGGTGCGGGTGGCGATCGGCGGCGCGCAGGGCACCGTCGCCAAGGGCACCAGCCAGGCCGTCGGCCCCTACACGGTCTCGCCCACCGAGATCAGCGCCAAGAAGATCGTCCTCAAGGTCTCCAGATGAGGCTGAGGCCGGGCGGTCAGCGGACGCGGTGCAGCAGGTCCTCCCCGGCGGACAGGCGGCGCACGTTCTCGGTGGCCACCGTGAAGTAGCGGGCCCAGGTCTCCGCGGTCAGCCACGCCACGTGCGGCATGACGACCACGTTGTCCAGCTCCAGCAGGGGGTTGCCCGCCTTCACCGGCTCCTCCTCGAAGACGTCGAGCCCGGCGCCGCCGAGACGGCCTGACGTCAGCGCCTCCGCCAGGGCCGCCTCGTCGATCACCGCGCCGCGGGCGGTGTTGATCACGACCGCGCCGGGCGGGAGCAGCGCCAGCCGCCTCCGGTCGAGCAGGTGGTGCGTCTCGTCGGTCAGCGGGATGTGCACCGAGACGATGTCGCTGGCCCGCAGCAGGTCGTCGGTCTCCCGCCAGGCCGGGTCGTCCGGGCGCGGTGTCCGCGAGGTGAAGAGCACCTCGGCGCCCAGGGCCGTCAGCATGCCGCGCAGCAGCCCGGCGATCTCGCCGCCGCCCAGCAGGCCGACCGTCCGGCCCGCGATCTCGCCGCCGACCAGCTCCGGGGCGGCGGGCCAGCCGCGCCCCTCCCGGGTCAGCCGGTCGAACGGGACCAGCCGCCGCAACGTCGACAACATCAGCAGCAGTGACGTCTCGGCGACGGCGCGCGCGTTCTGCCCCGGCATGTTGGCCACCGCGATCCCGCGCTCGGCCGCGGCGTCCAGGTCGATGGTGTTCACCCCGGTGCCCAGCTTCTGGATCAGCCGCAGCCTGGGCGCCCGGTCCATGTCGGCGGCGGTGAGCGGGCGGAGCACATGCCAGAGCACCTCGGCGTCCGGCAGCAGCTCGGCGAACCGCTCGTCGTCCTCCTCCGGGCAGCTCACCACGTCCAGGCCAGGCTCGGTGTGGTCCATGTCGTAGTGCAGCAGAACTCGCATGCCCCCCATCTTGCCCACCCCGGCCGTCACTCCGCCCTGTCACTCCGCCCTGTCACTCCGCCCTGTCACTCCGCCCCGTCACCCCGCCCCGGCCGCCGCTCCGGTCGTCACCCCGGCCGCCGCCGCTCCGGCCGTCACTCCGGTCGTCACCCCGGCCGCCGCCCCTCCGGCCGTCACCCCGCCCGTCACCCCGCCGTCACCCCGCCCGTCACTCCGCCCCGTCACTCCGCCCCGGCCGCCGCTCCGGCCGTCACCCTGGCCGCCGCTCCGGTCGTCACCCCGGCCGCCGCCCCTCCGGCCGCCGCTCCGGCCGCCCGCTCCGGCCGTCACCCCGGCCGCCCGCTCCGGCCGCCGCCACCCTGGGCACCGCCGCTCCGGCCGCGGTTCCGGTCGTCACCCTGGCCGCCGCCGCTCCGGCCGTCACTCCGGTCGTCACCCCAGCCGCCGCCCCTCGGCCGCCCCTCCGGCCGCCGCCACTCCGGCCGCCGCCACTCGGGCCGCCGCCACTCGGGCCGCCGCCACTCGGGCCGCCGCCACTCGGGCCGCCGCCACTCGGGCCGCCGCCACTCGGGCCGCTGCCACTCCGGGGCACCGGCTGCCTGGTGACCAGCCTGCCTGGCATGGATGCCGCGTGAGCGTTGAATACTGGTCGGATGCTGGAGACGTCCGTACGGCTGCTGAGGCTCCTGTCGCTGCTCCAGGCCCGGCGGGAGTGGCCGGGCGCCGAGCTCGCCGAACGCCTCGAGGTGACCACCCGGACGGTGCGCAACGACATGGAGCGGCTGCGCATCCTCGGCTACCAGGTGCACTCCACGACCGGGACGGCCGGCGGCTACCGGCTGGGCGCCGGGGCGCGGCTGCCGCCGCTCCTGCTGGACGACGAGGAGGCCGTCGCGGTCGCCGTCGCGCTGAGCACGGGCGCGGCGGGGACGGTCGAGGGCATCGAGGAGACCTCGGTCCGGGCGCTGGCCAAGCTGGAGAACATGCTCCCGTCCCGGCTGCGGAGCCGGGTGAGCTCGCTGCAGTCGGCCACGGTGTCGGTGGCGCGGCGCGGCAAGGGGGTGGACGCGGGGACGCTGACCGGCATCGCGGCGGCCGTCCGCGACCGCGAGACGCTGCGCTTCGACTATCTGGACACCGGCGGCGCGGCGACCGTGCGGTCCGCCGAGCCGCACCGCCTGGTCTACACGGGGCGCCGCTGGTACCTGGCCGCCTGGGACGCCGACCGTGCCGACTGGCGTACGTTCCGCGTCGACCGGATGCGGCTGCGCACGCCGAACGGGCCGCGCTTCACGCCGCGCGAGCCGCCGGAGGGCGACGCCGCCGCGTACGTCATGCGCGGGGTGAGCTCCAGAGCCAGGAGCCACCAGGCGCGGATCCGCCTGCACGTGCCGCTCGCGGTGGCGGCCGACCGGCTGCCGCCCGAGGCGGGCATGCTGGAGGCGCTGGACGAGGAGAGCTGCCTCTTCGTCACCGGGGCGGACGACGTCCACGACCTCGCCTCGTTCCTGGGGAGCCTCGGTTTCGGATTCACGGTGATCGAGCCGGACGTGCTCGCCGAGCATCTGCGCGTCCTGGCCGACCGGTTCCGGGCCGCTTCCGGCCCGCCGGAGGCGGAGGCGGCCGCGCCGTCGGAGACACTGGACGTGTGATCGAACTGACCGAAGTGCTCGGCAGCCCCGTCGTCCAGGCGCCGATGGCGGGCGGCGGATCGACGCCCGAGCTGGTCGCGGCCGTGTCGGAGGCGGGCGGCTTCGGCTTTCTCGCCGCCGGGTACAAGACGGCCGCGGCGATGCGCGCGGAGATCGAACGCACCCGGCAGGCCACGTCCAGGCCGTTCGGGATGAACCTCTTCCTGCCCTCGCACGATCCGGTCGACGACGCGGCGCTCGCCGCCTACCGCGAACGGCTCGCCCCGGAGGCGGCGCTGCTCGGCGTCGAGCCCGGCACGGCCGCGGACCGCGGCGACGGCTGGGACGCGAAGGTCGCCGACCTGCTCGCCGATCCGGTCGCGGTCGTGAGCTTCACGTTCGGCTGCCCGTCGGCCGAGGTCCTCAGGGACTTCCAGGCCGCGGGCACCCTGACGATCGTCACGGTGACCTCGGTGGACGAGGCCCGCACCGCGACCGCCGCCGGCGCCGACGTGCTCTGCGTCCAGGGGAGCGAGGCGGGCGGTCACAGCGGCGCGTTCACCAACGCCGCCGCGGACGCCGCCAACACGCCGTTGCGGACGTTGCTCGCCGAGGTCAGGCTGTCCACCGAGCTGCCGCTGATCGCTGCGGGCGGGCTCGCCGACGGCGGCGACATCGCCGAGACGCTGCTGCTCGGGGCCAGCGCCGCCCAGCTGGGGACCGTCTTCGTGGCCTGCCCGGAGAGCGGCGCGAGCGCGGTGCACAAGGCCGCCCTGACCGACCCGAGGTTCACGGCGACCGCGATGACCAGGGCTTTCAGTGGACGGCCCGCACGCGGCCTGGTCAACCGTTTCCTCACCGAGCACTCCGGGCACGCGCCCGCCGCCTATCCGGACGTGCACTACCTGACCGCACCGCTGCGCAAGGCCGCGGCGGCACGGGGCGACGCCGGCCTGGTGAACCTGTGGGCGGGGGAGTCGTACCGCCGCGCCGAGCCCGGCGTCCCCGCGGCCGAGATCGTCGCCCGCCTGCTGAGAGGGGCGACGCCCGCCCAGTGATCTACGGGCCGGGCTCGGCCCCGGCGCGGTCGTCCCGGTCAGTGATCTACGTGGACGGGACCTCCCGGCGGAGTTCTCCCGCCCCGTTCCCCGATAGCTTCGGCGTACAGATCATCGGGGTTTCGGGGGAGGCCGGCGGATGCGGCACGGGGCACGGATTCGGGCGCTGGCGGGGGCGGCGGCGCTCACGGCCGCGATGACCGCGTGCACGGCCACCGCGGGCGTCGGCCCGGCGGACCCGCCCACTGCCCCCGCGCCCTCGGCGGCCGGTCCCGTTCCGGACCCCGGCGACTGGGCGCGCTGGGGGCTCAAGCCGCTGGCGCCGGCCCCGCCGCCGCCCGCCGACCGGCCCCTCAAGCTCGCCCGGGGCACCGCGCCGGTGATCGACCGGGTGCCGACCCGCGACCGGGTCGTCTTCGTCACCATCGACGACGGCAAGGAGAAGGACCCGAGGTTCGTCCAGATGATGACCGACCTGCGGGTCCCGATCTCGATGTTCCTCACCGACGACTCGATCAAGGACGACTACGCGTACTTCACGGCGCTGCGCGATCTCGGCAACCACGTCCAGAACCACACGATGACCCATCCGGTGATGCCGCTGTACGGGCAGGACGTCCAGCAGCGGGAGATCTGCGGCCAGCAGAGGCTCCTGACCGCGCGGTACGGCACCCGCCCGACGCTCTTCCGCCCGCCGTTCGGGCGCTACGGCGACAGCACCCAGGCCGCCGCGATCCGCTGCGGGGCCCGCGCCATCGTCATGTGGCGCGAGTCGATGCAGATCCACGACATGCAGTACGACGAGCCCGACAGGCGGCTGCGGCCGGGCGACATCATCCTGGCCCACTTCCGCGGCCCGGCGGACCTCAAGGGCACGACGATGACGCAGATGTTCGCCAACCTGCTCAAGCGCATCCGGCAGCAGGGCTTCGCCGTCGCACGCCTCGAGGACTACATCCAGCTCCGCTAGCCCGACCCCCGACCAGCCGAACGTTCACCGCCACCGGACCGGCGTACACCGCCACCGGACCGGCGTTCACCCGAGTCAGGCCGACGTTCACCGGGCGCGCTCTTCGGGTGCATGCTCATCGGGCGGATGCTTGCCGGACTGACGCTCGCCGGTTGCACGCTCGCCGGGCTGATGCTCGTCGGGCCGACGTTCACCGGGGCGCGCGGTCGTCGGGTGCACGCTCGTCGGGCTGGCGCTTGCCGGGCTGACGCTCGTCGGCCGGGCTCGCGCCGGACGGGCTTTCGTCGGGCGGGCAGACCTCGTGGGTCTCGCGCTCGTCCATCTTCCGGGTGTCGCGGGGCTCGATGAACGGCTCGTCCTCCACGGTGCCGTCCCGTTCGAGATGCCGGGCCCGGGCCAGCTCCGCGTCGACCTCGGCGCCGAGCAGCAGCGTCACGTTCGAGAACCACATCCAGACCAGGAAGATCACCACACCGGCCAGCGCGCCGTAGGTCTGGTTGTACGAGCCGAAGTTGGCGACGTAGACGGCGAAGCCCGCCGAGGCCGCGATCCACGCCACGATCGCGAATCCGCTGCCCGGCGTGATCCAGCGCCACCCGGGCTGCCGCACGTTCGGCGCCGCCCAGTAGAGCGTCGCCACCGCGACCATGACCACGACGAGGATCACCGGCCACTTGAGGACGCCCCACGCCGTCACGAACGCCGACCCGAGCCCGAGCACCTCGCCCGCCCGCTCGGCGAACCGCCCGGTGAACGCCACCGCGACCGCGCTGACCCCGAGCAGCAGGACCATCACCAGCGTCAGTCCGAGCCGCAGCGGCGCCAGCTTCCAGACGGGCCGGCCCTCGGGCATGTCGTAGATGACGTTCACCGCGCGGATGAAACCCGCGACGTACCGCGACGCCGACCAGAGCGCCAGCGCCAGACCCGCCGCCGCGAAGACGCTCGCGGTCGGCGCCGTGCCCTCCAGGCTCTCGATCACGTCGATGAGGACGACCCGGTACTGTCCCGACGGCAGCTGCCGCACGTTGTCGACGAGCGTCCGCGTGCCCGAGATCCCCGTCATGCCGACGAGGGAGACGACCACGATCAGCGCCGGGAACACCGACAGCAGCGCGTAGTAGGTCAGCCCGGCTGCCAGGTCGACGACCCTGTCCTTCTGGAACTCGCGCACCGTTCGTTTGAAGACTCCCCACCACCCGCGAAGCCCGATGTGCGCGGGCCCCTCGGGCACTTGCTCGGCCGCTGCCGCTTTCTGGGACATACCGCACCTCCTCGCGAGTGGCCGTCCCCTACCCCGAATGCATCCGCTCACGCCGGGTAGGGCAGGGCGATGGAAAGCATCCCCGGCGAGGCCGAGCTCCTCTGGGAGGAGTTCCATCAGATCGTCAACATGACCTCGGACGAACTCCGCGCGTGCCTGCTCACCGACGACGCCCCGGCCGAGGACGGGCTGGGCCTCCAGGTGATGGAGGTGCTCCTCAAGCGCAAGGCCGACCTCACGGACGCCGACACCGAGACGATGCGGCAGGTCGTCTACTTCGTGGAGGACCGCCTGGACGAGGAGCCCCAGGACGACGGCTGGCGCCGGACCCTCATGTCCGTGGGCCACGACCCCCACAAGACTTAAGGCCCGCGAGGCCTAGGAGGGGCCCAGCTCCCGCTCGTAGGCCAGCAGCGTGTCCACGAACAGCTTGCGCTGCTCCGGCGTGAGCGGCTTGAGCGCGCGCCGCCAGGCCTCGGCGCCCTGGCCCAGCCACTCCTTGATCGAGGCCTCGTGCTCGTCGGCGATGCTCACGATCGTCCGCCGCCGGTCGTCCTCGTCCGAGCGCCGGTCGAGGATGCCCTGGCGGCTCAGCTCGCCGACCATCAGGCTGACCGTCGCCGGCGCGACCTCCAGCCGCGCCGCCAGCTCGTTGATCGTCATCGGCCCGTCGAACAGCAGGTACGCCAGCAGCGACAGGTGCCGGGGAGCCAGCGAGAACGACTCCAGCTCCTTGGGCACCCCCAGCCGCTTGGCCCGCCCCACGACCCGGGGCATGAGCAGCAGCAACGCCCGGATCCCGTCGTCGACCTCCACGCCCCGAAGGTTACCCGCCGAACCCGTCCCCGACCGTGGCGGCCAGTGTCAGGAACGCCTCCCGCGCCGCGGGCGCCAGCCGGTCCAGGTCGACCTCCGCGTCCTCGGCCAGGTGAGGATCGAACGGTACCCCCACCACGGCCCGGCACCGCCGGTCGAAATGGGCCCGCAGCGCCTCCACGTCGACGCCCGCCCCGCGTCCCGGCCGGATGTTGCACACCACCACCGTCGCGCTCCGCGCCAGCCGCCCGTGCCCGTGCGCCTCGAGCCAGTCCAGCGTCGCGCTCGCCGACCGCGCCGCCGCCACCGACGGGATCGTCACCAGCACGATCTGGTCGGCGAGCTCCAGAACGGCCCCCATGGCCGAATGCAGCATCCCCGTCCCGCAGTCGGTGACGCAGATCGAGTAGAAGTGCTCCAGCAACGCCGCCACGGCCCGGTAGTCCTGGCCGGTGAACGCCTCCGAGAGCTCCGGGTCCCGCGCCGACGCCAGGATCTCCAGCCGGCTGCTCATCGACTGCGAGGTGAACGCCCGCACGTCCGCGTAGCGCGGCACCCCGCCCACCGCGCCGAGCAGGTCCCGCACCGACGCCTGCGTCTCGGCCCGCACCTTCTCCGACAACGTGCCGTGGTCGGGGTTGGCGTCGATGGCGATCACCCGGTCGCCGCGCACCGCCGCCAGGGCCGACCCCAGCCCGACCGCCGTGGTCGTCTTGCCCACCCCGCCCTTCAGGCTGAGCACCGCCACCCGGTGGTGCCCGCCGTCGACCGGCGTCCGCACCCGCGCGATCAGCCCTTGCCGCCGCCGCTCCGCCGCCGACTCCGGCGGCCGCACCCGCCCGCGCGTCGCTCGGTGGACCGCCCGCCGCCACCCGCGCTCCGGCACCGCCCGCCGCCCGGGCAGCAGCCGATCCTGCGTGAGCACGTCGGCCGGACCGAGCACCTCGTCCAGCGGAATGGTCGCCTCAGGATCAAGCGACTCCAACGGCGTCCCGTACCGAGTCAAGACACCCTCCCGTCCGGCCACGCCCGTCACTCTCCGCATTCACAGCCGTACCACGAGTAAAAGATTGTTAAACGGGCCCTGGTGTCGTGGTGGGGGCCTGACCGTTCTTGTGCGATCAACTTGACTATGGTCATAATTCGGCGAAATGGGATAGTGCGCAGTGCCGCGCCGTGAACCGGACAAGGGTGATCAGCGTGACGGTGGACCTCGGTTCATCCGGCACCGGTGCGGGGGCGGAGTGGCCGGGTTCGCTGGACCTGCCGGGCATGCTCGCGTCAGGGTGGCGGCCGGTCCCGTTCCGCGAGTTCGTCCTCAAGGTCCACAGCCGCTGCGACCTGGCCTGCGACTACTGCTACATGTACGAGATGGCCGACCAGAGCTGGCGCGGCCGTCCGGCGGCGATGCCGGAGCACGTCCTCGACGCCGCCGCCGCGCGCATCGGCGAACACGCCACGGCGCACGGCCTGGACTCCATCGACCTGATCCTGCACGGCGGCGAGCCGCTGCTCGCCGGGCCCGGCCGGCTCGAACGGGCCGTCACCGCGGTCCGGGACGCGGCGCCCGGCGTGCGGGTCCAGGCGTGCGTGCAGACCAACGCGGTACGGCTGGACGAGCGTTTCCTGGACCTCTTCGCCCGGCTCGACGTCCACGTCGGGGTGAGCCTCGACGGTGACGCCGCCGGGCATGACAGGCATCGGCGGCGTCGCGGCGGCGGTGGCAGCCACGACGCGGTGGCGGCGGCGCTCCGGCTGCTGACGAGCGCTCGCTACCGGCACCTCTTCGACGGGCTGCTCTGCACGATCGACCTGCGCAACGAGCCGGACGCGACGTACGACGCGCTGATGGCCTGGGGCCCGCCCTCGGTCGACTTCCTGCTCCCGCACGGGACCTGGGCCGAGCCGCCTCCGGGGCGGATCCCGGGGGACCCGTCGACGCCCTATGCCGACTGGCTGATCCCGCTGTTCGACCGCTGGTACCGCGAACCGCCCGCCGGCGAGGTGAGGCTTTTCGGCGAGATCGTCCGGCTGCTGCTCGGCGGCCGCTCGACCAGCGAGAGCGTCGGGTTGTCCCCGGTCGGCATGGTCGTGATCGAGACGGACGGCTCGATCGAGCAGGTGGACGTGCTCAAGGCGGCCTTCCCGGGGGCGCCGGAGACCGGCCTGCACGTGGACCGCGATCCGCTCGACGCGGCGCTGCTGACCCCGGGCATCGCGGCCCGGCAGATCGGTGCGGAGGCGCTCGCGCCCGAGTGCCTGGGCTGCCGGGTCCGTGCGGTGTGCGGCGGCGGCCTGTACGCGCATCGGTACCGCCCCGGGAGGGGGTTCGCCAACCCGTCCGTCTACTGCCTGGACCTCTACCGGCTCATCGACCATGTCCGCGGCGTGCTCGTGCCCGATCTCGCCGCCCTGCGCCAAAGGCCGTCACCTGGATGAACGCACGCAAGGAGCTCCGCCACCACCGGGTGCCCGAAGGAGCCGTGGAGAACCTCGCCGCAGGTCACGGAGGGCCGGAGGCGATCGAATGGCTGGTCGCGTTCCAGTACAGCCGCCATGTGCTGCTCGTCCGGGGCGTGGTCGGCCAGGCGTCTCGCGAGGGGCGCGCGGACGCATCCCGGATCCGGGCCGCGTTCGACCTGCTCGCCGACGTCCAGCGGGAGCATCCGGGCGTGGTGGACGACGTGCTCCGCCATCCGGCCGTCGGCGCGTGGGCCCTGGCGGCGCTGACGGGCCAGGCTGATCCCGGGGCGCTGGCCGGGGTGGCGGCCGCCGCCGCGGTCCGGGCCGGCGTACCGGGCACGATCGATGTGCCGGTCGAGGACGGGCTCCTGATGTTGCCCTCGGTGGGCGGGGCGGCGCTCCCCGCGTCCGCGCGCACCGCCGAGGTCCGGATCGGCCGGGGCGTCGAGGTGGTCGCGGAGGGGACACGGGTCGTCCTGCCCGCCGACCCGCACGCCGACGCGCCCGGCTGGCAGGGTCTGCGGCGTCTCACGGCCGGACAGGCCCGTCCGCTGCGCCTCCTCCTGGACGACCTGGACCCGTACCGGCTGCCGGGCAACGTGGTGCGCGGGCGGCTCGGCGACGCCGAGGCGGCCCGCTGGCGGCAGGCCCTTCACGACGCGTGGCTCCTGCTGTGCCGTCATCACGCGGCGACCGCGGCGGAGATCGGCGCGATGATCCGGGTGCTGACCCCGCTGCCCGCGGGCGACCCCGGCCTGCGCAGCGCCACCCATCCCGGCGTGTTCGGCTGTACGGCGCTGTCGGACCCGGTGGACGGGCTCATGCTGGCGTCCACGCTGGCCCACGAGGTGCAGCACACCAAGCTCGCCGCGCTCATGAGCGCGGTCCCGCTGGTGCGCCAGGACGACACGCGCACCTTCTACGCGCCCTGGCGGGACGATCCCCGGCCGCTGGGCGGCCTCCTCCAGGGCTCCTACGCCTATCTCGGGGTCAGCGGCTTCTGGCGGCGGCAGCGCCACCACGAGCAGGGGGAGGCGGCGGTCGCCGCGCACGCGGAGTTCGCGCGCTGGCGTGACGCGGCGCTGGAGGCGACGGGCACGTTGCTCGGCAGCGGCGGCCTCACCCGGCAGGGCGAGACGTTCGCCGAACGTATGCGCCGCACGCTGCTCGCCTGGCGGGACGACCGTGTGCCCGACGCCGCCGTCTCGCTCGCGCGCAGCTCAGCCGAACGCCACCGCATGCACTGGCGCCGCCACCACGGCGACCAGAACCGCCCCGGTGCACCAGGGACGCCTTAGGGCGTGTCTCGAAGTCGACTGCCCCACTCCGCGACTTCGAGACACGCCCTAGATCGGCGGCGGGTCGAAGTCGAAGTCGAGCCTGCGCTGCTTGCGCGCCACGACGGTGTCGGGGTGCTTGGGGCCGAGCGTTCTTTCGTAGGCCGCAAGCGTGGTCTCGAAGAGTTGGTCCGCCTTCTCGGCGGCACCGGTCTCGCGCAGGTCGACGGTGAGGTTGGCCGCACAGCCCAGGGTCATCGGGTGGTCGTCGCCCAGCAGGGGCCGCAGCCGTTCGAGCGTCTCCTCGCCGACCTGACGGGCACGCTCGGTGTCGCCCATCTCGTAGTAGTCGGTGGCGAGGTTGGTGGCGACCGTGAGGGTGTAGTGGTGGTCGTCGCCGAGTCGTTCGCGGAGTCCGGCGAGCGCGCCCTCGTTGAGCCGGCGTGCCTCGCGCAGGTTGCCGCTGACCCGGCTCAGGAGGGCGAGGTTGCCGATGCAGCCCTGGTTGTAGGGGTGTTCCTCACCGTAGACACGCGGGTAGCGGCGCACGGTGTCCTGGGCGAGGTCGTACGCCTCACCGATCTTGCCCGTGGTGCGCAGGATGTTGGCGAGCCCCATCGCGGCGGCCAGGGTGTCCGGGTTATCCGGCCCATAGAGCAGGGTGAACCGGTCGTAGACCTCCTTGGCGAGGGTCAGGGAGTTGTCGTACTCGCCCGCACGGCGCAGGGCGATCGACAAGTCCTTGCTCGTGCGGAGCATCACCAGATGCTCCGGCTTCATGTACCGCAGGCCGTAGTCGTAGGCGTCCCGGCCGACGTCGCGGGCTTCCTGATAGTCGCCGCAGAGCCGTACAGCGCGGGAGAGGTTGTACCAGGACAGCAGTACGTCGGCACGCCCCACACCTGCTGTCGCCTCGCTCTGGATGACGAGGGCCCTCTCGTGAAGTTCGCGAGAGCGCTGGTACTGGCTGTTGAGTCCGTAGTCCAGAGCGAGGTTGTTGACGGCTCGCTGTGTGCGAACGTCGTCCTCGCCGAACACCTCGGCGTGCCGTGCGACGGAGCTCTCGTCATGGTCCAGGGCACGACGGAATTCGCCGCGGGCGCGCAGGTCCGCCCCGAAGCTGTTGATGATCGACAGGACGTCCTGCTGGTCGATGGCGGCCGGGGCGCCGTCGGTCCGCCGTACGAGATCCTGGCCGATCTCGTACGCCTCGGCGTAGAGGCCCCGCTCGCGGAGAATCTGCGCGCGGAGCGACTCCATGACCAGCACGTCGAGTTCGCTCTCCCTGGAGTCCCGCCAGCGTGTCAGGGCTTGGTCGGCGAAGGAGAGCGCGAGGTCGTAGTCGCCGGCGCGATAGAGGTAGCGCACCATCTTGCGGGAGAACTCGCGGACCGCCGGGTGAGGGCTGTCCATCACCCGGGCGGGCTCGACGTGCGGGACCAGTTCTTCGAAGCGGTCCCACTGCTCGTCTTCGTAGGGGTTGACCGGCGCCGCGGCGGCGAGCAGCAGGTGCACGTCGTTGCGGAACTCGGCGGCGGTCTGGTCGTCGACGGCCTCGCGCAGCAGCGCCTGGATCAGCCGGTGCACCTGGATGGTGCGTGCCTTGGAGTCGATCCGCGCGAGGGCGAAGCGGCCCAGGGTCCGTAGTGCGCGGGCGCGCGGGATGGTGCTGCTCAGGATCTCGTCCAGACGCGGGCTGGTGCGCTGGATACGGCGCCGGAAGACGTCGACCGGGATCGGCTCGGGGCCGAAGAACGCGCAGGCGCGCAGCAAGTCGACGGCCGCAGGCAGCTGCTCCTGCAACTGCGACAGCGACAGTTGCCAGGCCAGCGTCATCGGGCGCGGGTATTCGGCCGGATGGCTCTCGGAGAGCGTGGCCGCCGGCTGCTCCTTGAGCGCCTGGAGGTAGTCGTCGACCGACATGCCGGTCTCGCTCTGCAGGGCTCCCGCCTGCTCTAGGGCGAGCGGCAGGTCGCCCAGGCTGTCGGCCAGCCGCGAGGCGTCGTCCTCGGTGATCGCCTCCGGCACGCGGCGACTGAGGAACGCGACGCTCTCGTTGCGCGAGAAGACATCGACGGCGATCGTCGAGAAGCGGTTCTTCCAGGCTTGGTTACGTGACGTGATCAGCACGTGGCCGTCACCGCCGGGGATGAGCCCGGAGATGTCCTCGGGCCGGTCGGCGTTGTCATAGATGAGGAGCCAGCGGCCGTACGGTTCACCCCTGCGCAGTGCGTCGAGCACGGCCTGGGCGGTCTCGGAGATGCCGGTCGATCTGGCGGTCAACTGCAGGGGCTCGCTGAGGCCGGCGAGAGCCGCGGCGACCAGTTTGGGCTGATCCGCCGAGATCCACCAGACCAGGTCGTACTCGTCCTGGTAACGGTGGGCGTACTCGACGGCCACTTGGGTCTTGCCGACCCCGCCCATTCCCTGGATCGCCTGGGGGACGTTCGCTGCCGAAACGGTCGGTTCCTGTACGTCCGAGACGACGGCGGTGACCCTCTCGTCCCCACCTTCCTTTCGATTCAACGCATCGTGGAGCTGGGTGAGCAGTTGTTCGCGACCGGTGAAGTCCTTGTTTCGCATCGGAATGCGGCTGCCCCACACCTGCGGGTTGCGGCCTGGCCTTGCCTCAGAGGATTGTGAATCCTTCATGTGCCGCCTCCGCGTCCATTCCAGTGCGCATCCCCAACATCCTAAGCGCAGAATAGGGCCACCCCAGGACCCTACTTCAAGAGGAGGTGCAGCACTCTCCGTGCTGTTGTCTCCCCGGCTGGTATCAGCTGTCGATCACGTCACCTTCGACTCACCCTTGACCGGGACACGTCTTTTGTCTGCATTGTGGTGGATTTTGGAATGCCCATTTGGGGCATTTGGGCGTGGTTGATGATCGTGGTGCATTTGAGGCGCGGGCCAATGAGCTGCGATGGTCGACAGATACACTCGGTGACAGGTATGACTGTGCGGGGCTAGTCTCCGGCGCCCTAGGAGCGAGGTTGCCTGCTTCTCTAGGGGGGAATGCCTGGATGGGCCAGAGCGATCGCGCGGCAAGGAGAGCAGATGACCCAGGAAGGCGCCGAACCGGACGGCATCCTGCTCGATGTAAGCGACATTGAACTGCGTCACCTCGACGAACTTGACGGCACGGTGCTCCAGCAGGCGCTCGAGACGGTCCTGACGATGTCCGAGCAACCCAGTCAGACGCTCGCGGGGTTCAACGCGAGAGTTCGCCGGACCACTGAAACGACGGCGACCGCTCGGCAACCCGGCTCCGGCCCACCTGGTCGCGGCGCGGGGAGCCCCGACCGCGAGGCGCGGTAGCGCGCGGGGGATGACGATGCGGCCGAGACGCGCGGCGATGACGGCGCGGCCGAACCCGGACCAGGACGAGACACCGCGGGGCACCCGTGAAAGGCTGGGCCCGAGTGGGGTGGACGCTGACCCTGGCCCATCCCCTCCAGAGTGCGGCACGGAGCCGTGCGGGCTCCCGATTGAGTTGACCATTACCGGCCGCTCGGGGTGGATAGGCGCGCTCTCATGACCGTTGACGTTCTCGGACTGGCCCCTCGCGACCGCCCGTTCGTCGGGCCCCGCGCCTTCGGCACCGAAGACCGTCACCGGTTCTTCGGACGGGACGACGAGATCGCCGAGGTCGCCGACCTGTGGCGGCGGCGGCGCGTCACCGTCCTCACCGGGCCCTCGGGCTCCGGCCTCACCTCCCTGCTGCGCGCGGGCGTGGTCCCCCGCCTCGACCGGGAAGGGGCGGGCGTCCTGCCGGTCGGCCGGGTCGCCACCGGACGGCCCACCGCGACCGTCATCCCCTTCCTCGCGCCGGCGGGCCGCAACCCGCTGGTCTCCTCATTGTTGTCGTCCTGGTCCTCGGGCGGTGGGTCTGAAGACGCACCCGAGCCGGACGGCGCGATCGCCAGGTTCCTGCGCGGCCGGACGGACGCCGCCCGCGACGCCCCGGTCTTCGCGGCCATCGACCAGGCCGAGGACCTCTTCACCGACCCCGCGCACGAACGCCATCTGACCGGGCTGGCCGGCGAGCTGGCCCGGGCCCTGCACGACAACCCCGGGCTGCACCTGCTGCTCGCCGCCCGCGACGCCTACGGTTCCGCGATCCGCCCGTTCGCCGCCCAGCTCTCGCCGGAGGAGCCCGCGAGCGCGCGCATCGGCTTCCTGGAGCCGGACGCCGCGGTCGCGACCGCCCGCCGTCCGCTGGAGGGCACCGACCGCGGGTTCGCGCCCGGCGCCGCGGAATACCTGGTCGACGAGCTGGGCGTCCAGCCCGCGCTCGACCGGCCCCCGGCCCGGGAGTCGCGGGTCGCGCCGACGCTCCTCCAGGTGTGCTGCGCCCGCGTCTGGAACCGCGTGCCCACCGACGTACGGTCCATCTCCGCGGAGCACATCCGCGTCTACGCCGGGATCGACCGCACGCTCATCGACTTCATCACGCGCGTCGTCGGCGAGACCGCGTCCCAGCACCGCATCGGCGTCGACTCCCTGCGCAGCTGGCTGCAACGCACCTTCGCCGGGGGGCGCGACACCGTCCGCGGTGTCTTCGCGGGGGCGGCGCGGGCCTCCGACATCGACGAGGGCGTGCTCCGCACCCTCGAAGACCGGCATCTGCTGCGTTCGGAGGCCGACGCGGGCGGCGTTCGCTACGTCCTGCACCACGAACGCCTGGTCGAGCCGCTCAGCCGGGTGCCCGGCGCGTTCACCGCGGGCGACTACCTGCGTTCGGCCGAGCTGGCCCTCGCCGCCGGCGAGATCGACCTGGCCGACAAGCACGTGGCCGAGGCGCTCGCCGCCGCCGCCGAGGACGACCGCCGCCTGCTGGCGGACGCCGAACGGCTCCGCGGCGACATCGCGGCCGAACGCGGCAAGCCCGAGGCCGCCGAGGGCCACTACCTGCGGGCCGCCACCCTGCTCGAGGCCCTCCAGGACACGCAGGCCGTCGGGCTCCTGCTCGCCGCGATCGGGCGGCTCCAGCTGGCCCGCGGGCTTCCGGCTCCAGCGTTCGAGAAGTTGCGCGCCGCCGCCGACCGGCTGCCCACCGACCCGGGGGTCAACATCTCCCTGGCCCGGGTGTTGTGGACCATGGGCCAGCGCCGTCCCGCCATCGACGTGCTCACGGGCCTGCTGGCCGCCAACGAGGACACCCCGGACGCGCTGCGCACGCGCGGCGAGTTCCTGGCGGACCTGGGCGAGGCCCGCAGCGCCCTGCGCGACCTCGACCGGGTCACGCCGCGGCCGGTCGCGCGCGCCGCGCGGGCACTCGCCCTCGCGACCCTCGACGACGTCGAGCACGCCCGCGCCGAGATCGAGGAGGCGCTGGCCGAGGCGCCCGACAACGGCCAGGTGCTGCTGTACGCCGCACGCGTCTCCGAGCTCGCCGGTGATCACGAGGTGGCGGCCGAGAGGGCCGGACGTGCCCTCCGTGCCAAGGCGCCTCCTCTCGGCGGTCATCAGCGCGAGGAGGCGTCCCGCCTCACCACCGGCTGACCCTTCGGCACGATCGCCGTCCCGGCCACGGCCCCGTCGCCGTTCCGGTTACCGCCGATCACCTGCTGGAGTTCGGCCATCCGCAGATCGAACTCGGTGAACCCGACCTCGCCGATCACCTCCGGGCCGGTTCCGGGCACCCGCCGGATCGCCCGATCCAGCTGCGCCACCACGTCCGTCGTCGCGTCCGCCAGCGCCTGCGCCGCGGCCGCGACCTCGGGATGAAGGCCTCCCACGATGGCGGCCTCCTCGGCCACCTGCACCGCGGCCTCCTTCAGCGCCTTCGTGCGTTCCTCCAGGTCGGCCTGGTAACCCTCGCCGAGCAGCCGGATCAGGGTCTTGACCCGGCCGGCGCCGCCGAGCAGCCGCTTCCACGACTCACGCCGCTCCGTCTCGCGCGCGGCCGCCGCGAGGCGCGCCTCCTCGTTCTCCCGCTGCGCCTGCTGCTGCCTGTCACGCCGCAACGTGCCGCGGTTGGTCATGACGACCGCTCCCAGGGCAGAGGCCCCGGCGCCCACGGCGGAGATCATCGTTGTCCACAGGGCGATGTCCGGCATGCCTAGAGCCTTCCACCCAAAGCCACAGAGTTCTGCCTCACTGGCCACAGTTAGACGCCCGTTCAGCGCGGCGAGTTCCGGCCGCGGGGTTGAGAAGAGGTCGTCTTTGCCGGATTAGGGTGGCGGTATGCGGTTGTTCGGGCGGGACGAGGAAGCGGCGGCGATCGAGCGGCTTCTTCAAGGTGCTCGGGACGGGCGCAGCGGGGCGCTGGTGGTCAGGGGCGAGGCGGGGATCGGGAAGACGGCGCTGCTGGAGCACGCCGCCGAGGCGGCCGAGGGCGTGCGGGTGCTGCGGGGCGCGGGCATCGAGTACGAGAGCGGGATGCCGTTCGCGGGCTTGCATCTGCTGCTGCGCAAGCACCTCGACCGGGTGGAGGGGCTTCCGGAGGGGCAGGCCCGGGCGCTCAAGGCGGCGCTCAACATGGGCAAGGGCGGTGACGACCGGTTCCTGGTCGGGCTGGCGGTGCTGACGCTGCTGTCCGACCTGGCCGAGGACGGGCCGTTGTTGTGCCTGGTCGACGACGCGCAGTGGCTGGACGAGGCGACCGCCGAGGCGTTGTTGTTCGCGGTGCGGCGGCTCGACGCGGAGCCGATCGTGATGGTGTTCGCGGTCCGCGAGCCCGAGGCGCCCGAGTTCGCGGCGCCCGGACTGCCGGAGCTGCGGCTGCGCGGGCTCGACGCGGACGCGTCCGCCGCGCTCCTGGAGGCGCGCGGGCCGGGCCTGCCCCCGCACGCGTGCGCCGAGATCCTGACCGCGGCGATGGGCAATCCGCTGGCTCTGCTGGAGTTGCCGGGCGTACGGACGGAGGGGCCGTCGGGCACGTACTCCAGACTCCACCGGACGTTCGCCGAGCGCGTCGCCGGGCTGCCGGAGCGCACCCGGACGCTGGTGCTCGTCGCCGCCGTGGACACCACCGGCGACCTGCCGACGATCCTGGGGGCGGCCGAACGGCTGGGCGTCACGGTGGCGGACCTGGAGCCCGCCGAACGGGCCCGGCTGCTCAAGAGCGCGGCCGGCCGGCTGGAGTTCCGGCATCCGCTGGTCAGGGCCGCCGTCACCGACGAGGCGCCGCTGAGCCGGCGGCTGGCGGTGCACCGGGCGCTGGCCGAGACCCATCGGGCGGTGGGCGACCACTGCCAGTACGTCTGGCACCTGGCGAACGCCACGACCGAGGTGGACGAGGAGGTCGCGGCCGTCCTGGAACGGACCGCCCAGGGCGATCAGTTCGTGAACGGCAACGCCTCGGCGTCGGCCATGTTCGAGCAGGCGGCGGCGTTGTCACCGGAGCCCGCGGCGCGCGGCCGGCGGCTGGGCGCGGCGGCCCGGGCGGCCGCCGACGCGGGGATGCCGCAACGGGCGACGGCGCTGGCCGAACGTGCCACCGCCGACGTGGACGACCCGATGGCCCGGGCGGACCTGATCCTGCTCAGGGCGGGGCTCGCCGACGAGCAGGACCGCATGAAGGAGGCCCATCGGCTGCTGGTGGACACGGCGGAGTCGGTGGCCGGGCTCGACCCGCAGGTCGCGGGCTACCTCTACTTCCAGGCGGCGGCCGCGGCGGCCAACGCCGGCGACAGGGAGCTGCTGGAGCGCACCTGGCGGCGGGCCGAGGAGCTGAAACTCCCCAACGCGCGGCTGGTGCGCGCCCTCGGGCGGGCGTTCGCCGGGGCGAGCCCGGGGGAGTTCGACCCGGCCGACGGGGTGGCCGCGTTGCGCGAGCTGATGGGCTCGATGACCAGCTGTTTCGGGCCGCGCGACTCCGTCCGGGTGGTGATGTGGCACCTGATGATCGGAGACGTGGACGGTGGCCTGGACGCGGCCGTCGAACTGGAGCGGCGGTTCCGGAACGAGGGCGCCCTCGGGTTGTTGTCGCTGGTGCTCATGCCGCTGGCGCGGATCCAGCTCATGCTCGGACGGCCGCGGGACGCGCTCACGACCGCGACCGAGGGCCTGCGCGTGGCGGAGGACACCGGGCAGCACCGGATCCGGGTCTACCAGTCGACGACGCTGGCGCATCTGGCGGCGCTGCGCGGGGACGAGCGGCAGGCCGAGGAGCTGACGAGGGAGGCCCTCGAACGCGGGCTGGCGCCGAGCGACGTGCACGCCGCGACCGCGTTGAGCCTGCTCGACCTGGGGCTCGGACGGCACGAGGCGGCGATGGACCGGCTGGCGGCCGTGGTGGCGGGGACGCACCGGGCGGGCGTCATCGCCGCCCTTCCCGACTTCGTCGAGGCGTCGGTGCGGTCCGGGCAGCCCGACCGGGCCCGGGATGCGGCGCGCTGGTACACCGACTGGGCGGGAAACGCCGGCCAGCCGTGGGCGCGGGCGAGCGCGCTGCGGTGCGCGGCCCTGCTCGCGGGTGACGGCGCCGGGGACGGCGAGGTCGAGGCCCTCTACGACCAGGCCGTCCGGTTGCATCTGCAGGGTGGTCCGCCGCTGGAGCACGCCCGGACGGAGCTGCTCTACGGGGAGTGGCTGCGGCGTTCGCGCCGGCGCAACGAGGCGCGCGGGCACCTGCGCGCCGCCTTGCAGATCTTCGAACGGCTGGGCGCGGAGCCGTGGGCCGAACGGGCCCGCATCGAGCTGCGCGCGGCGGGCGAGAGCCAGGCCGAGCCGGGCCCCGCCCAGGAGGGCGGGGACCTGCTCGGCCTGCTGACGCCGCAGGAGCTCCAGGTCGTGCGGCTGGCGGCGGACGGGCTGAGCAACCGGGAGATCGGGGCCCAGCTGTTCCTCAGCCCGCGCACCGTCGGCTACCACCTCTACAAGGCCTATCCCAAGCTGGGCGTGGCCTCGCGCGGGGAGCTGGCCCGCCTCGACCTCGGCGGCGCGGCCTGACCCCGCGCCGCGCCGCCTGACCCTGCGCCGCGCCGCGCCTGGGACCGGCCGTGCGCCGTCGGGTTCAGGCGGTGTGGGCGAGGACGGCGTCGGCGAGTTCGGCGTGGATCCGCGGGGGCAGGGTGTGGCCCATCCCGTCGATCATCAGCAGCCGGGCGCCGGGGATCGCGGCGGCGATCAGCGGGCCGTGGCCCGGCTTGGCGGGTTCCTCGGTGCCCTCGACGACGAGCGTGGGCGCGGTGACGCGGCCGAGCACGCCGACCGGTTCGAAGGTGCCGCCGGCCATGGCGGCGAGCCGGTGGTTGCCGACCGTGGCCGGGTCGCGGTCCCGGTCGAAGATCTTCTCCTCCAGCCGCCGCTGCTCGTCCTCGTCGAACGGGATCGCCGTGCCGTGCAGCACCCGCGCGGTCTCGATCGCGAAGTCGATCTGCGAACGCCGGTCGGGGGCGGGCGGGTCCACCATGGCCTTGGCGAAGTGCTCGATGAACGCGGGCGACGGATAGGGGAGCGCACCCGGAAGGGGGTCCTCGCCCATCAGCGCCCGGACGAGGTTCGCCCCCTCCTCGCGGCCGAGCGGCGACGCGCCGATGACCGTCAGCGTCAGCACCCGTTCGGGGTTCTCCGCCGCGATCCACTGGCCCAGCAGCCCGCCCGCCGAGTGGCCCACGAGGTGCGCGCGGTCGATGCCGTACGCGTCGAGCACGGCCAGCACGTCGTTCTTGATGTCGGCCCAGGTGTAGGGCGCGGCCTCGAAGTCGATCGCGCTCGACCGGCCGGTGTCGCGGTGGTCGTAGCGGATCACCCGGCGGCCGGCGGCGGCGAGCCGTCCGACGAACGGGTCGGGCCACAGGACGCCCTGCGACATCGAGCCCATCACCAGCAGCACCGGCGGGTGGGCGGGGTCGCCGAACTCCTCGGTCCACAGCTCGACGTCCCCGTTGAGGATCATGCGCTCGGCGGCCATCCGACCAGCTCCTTCGGTTCGTTCCGTGCTTGCTCGCCCCAGCTTGGCCGGGTGCGCCACCGGTGCCATCAGTAGGACTACCGGGGTCTACCGGCCCGGTACCGGTACAGGTGCCGGGGGCGGGTCAGGCGCTGAGGAGGCGGGCCAGCTCGGTGCGGGAGGAGATGCCGAGCTTGGGATAGATCTTGTAGAGGTGGTACTCGACGGTCCGGGGGCTCAGGAAGAGCCGGGCGGCCACCTCGCGGCTGGACGCGCCCTCGCCGACGAGGCGGGCGATGCGCAGCTCCTGCGGCGTGAGCTCGTCGAGCGCGTCCGGCGCGGGCCTGGCCGCGGACTCGCCCGCCGCGCGCAGCTCGTCGTGGGCGCGAGCGGCCCACGGGTCGGCGCCGAGCCGCTGGAACGCCTCCATGGCGAGGCGCAGCGGGGCGCGCGCGTCGCCGCCGCGGTGGGCCCGGCGCAGGCGTTCGCCGTAGAGGAGCGACGTGCGGGCCTCCTCGAACGGCGAGCCGCCCTTGCCCGCCGCGTGCAGGCGCATCGCCTCCTCGTACCGCGCGAACGCCTCGACGGCGTCGTCGGCCACCAGGGCGTGGCAACGTTCCAGCAGCGCCTGGGCCTGCGCGGTCGCCGCGTTGGCGGACCAGCGTTCGTAGGCCGCCAGCATCGAACGGGCGGCGGCCGTCTCGCCGGCGCCGAGCGCGGCCTCGATCCGGTCCGGGGTCGTCCGCCCCACCGAGACCGGGTGGCCCGCTCCCGGCCCGGCCCTGACCATCGACTCGAAGCGGGCGTGCGCGGTCGCGAAGCGCCCCAGCGACAGTTCGAGGAGGGCCGTCGCGTACGCGGCGACGCTCGCGTGCAGCCCGAGCCGGTGCGGGATCGCGATGGCCAGCGACTCTCCGGCGAGCCGTTCGCAGTCGTCCTGGTGCCCCTTGACGGCGGCGACGACCGCGAGGTTGGCCAGGTGAGCCGCGACGGAGTTGGTGTACCCCGCCTCGCGGGCCAGGGCGAGGCCCTCCTCGGCGATGGCCGCGCTCAGCCCGAACCGGCCGCTCAGGCGTTCGGCCCGCGCCACGTACTCCAGGACGACGGGCAGCTGACCGCTCATCCCGGAGATCCGGGCGACCCGCCCCGCCTGGATGATGTGGCCGGCCGAGGCGTCGATCTCGCCCAGCGCGCCCGCCGCGGCGGAGGCCCACAGCAGCGGTGCGGCCTCGTCGAGCCCGCCGGCCGAGGCCAGCGCGGCGCGCAGGAGCGGCACCCCGCGTCCGGCGTCGCCTTCGAGGAGGGCGCCCATGCCTTCCAGCACCGCCCGCATGAACGGGTCGGTGTCGCCGGGGTACGTGGCCGCCTGCCTGCCGATCCCGATGACGGCGCCGTCGTCGCCGACGTTGCCGGCGGCCTCGGCGGCGTCGGCCAGCATCTGCAGCGCGCGCCCCGGATCGGCGTCGCGGGCCCGGCCGGCACCGTCGGCGAAGACCCGCAGGGCCTCGGCCGCGTCCCCGCCGTTGAGCTCGAACCGGCCGCGCAGCTGGGCCAGTTCGGCCAGCAGACGCGGGTCGCCGGTCAGGTCGCGGGCGGCGGCCAGGCAGGTCTCCGCCTGGCCGGGACGGCCGCCGAGCCAGCAGGCCTTCGCCGCGTCGGCCAGGCGGCGCGCCCGGACGTCCCGGTCCGGGGTGAGCTCGGCGGCGCGCGCGAGCGCGGCGCCGGCGTCGGCGTACCCGCCGCGGCCGAGGGCGCGTCCGGCCGCCGCGGCGAGCCCGGCCGCGACCTCCTCGTCCGGCCCGACCGCGGCCGCCGCCAGGTGCCGGGCGCGCCGGTCCGGATCGCCGGCGAGGGCGTCGGCGAGGGCGGCGTGCGCGTCCCGCCGCTGGGCGGAGCCGGCCGTCGCGTACACCGCCGACCGGACGAGCGGATGCCGGAACGTGATCGTCGTCCCCTCCACGCTCACCAGCCCGGCGGCCTCGGCCGACGTGAGCGCCGCGGCGCCCTGGCCGCGTTCACCGCCGCCGATCGCACCGTCGGTCCCGCGGGTCCTGCCGGTCGCGGGTGCGCCGTCCGTCCCGCGTGCTCCGGCGAGCCGATCCGCCGCGTCCAGGACGACCCCGAGGTGGCCGAGGCCTTCGGCCGCCGCGACCAGCAGGGCGAGCCGCGTCTCCTCCGGCTGATCCGCCACCTGCCGCCCGAACAGGTCGGCGCCGACCGGCAGCGGGTCGGGGAGCGCCGCCCGCCCGGCGAGCTGGCCGGGCGTCAGCAGCGAGGCCGCCTCCCGCAGGGCGAGCGGGTTGCCGCCGGTCGCCGCGATCAGCTGATCCTGGACGGGTGCGGAGATCGGTTTCCCGGCGGATTCGGCCAGGAGCTCCGCCGCGCTCTCCTTGTCCAGCCCACCGAGCCGCGCCTGCGGGAGGTCGCGGGCGACCGCGCCCGCGTCCTCGCGCAGGGCGATGAGGATCGCCACGCCCTCGGCCCGCAGCCGCCGCGCCGCGAACGCCACCGCGTCGGCCGAGGCCCGGTCGAACCACTGGAAATCGTCGATGACGCACAGCAGGCCGCCCTCGGCCGCGGCCTCGGTGAGCAGCGACAGCACGCCCGCGGACACCAGGAACCTGGCGTCGGCGGACGGTGCCGCGGCCAGCCCGAGCGCGCCGCCCACCGCGTCCCGCTGCGGGTCGGGCAGGGCGCCGAGCAGGTCGGTCACCGGCAGGAGCAGCTGGTGGAGGGCGGCGAACGCCAGCTCCTTCTCGGGCTCCGCGCCCGTGGCCCGCAGGACGCGAGGACGGCCGGACGCCGTGCCTTCCGGCGACGCCGTGTCTTCCAGTGACGCCGCGTTTTCCAGTGACGCCGCGTTTTCCAGTGACGGTGCGTGCGCCAGCGACGCCGCGTAGTCCAGCAGCGCCGACTTGCCGGCGCCCGCCTCCCCGAGCAGGACGAGAACGCCGCTCTCGCCCCGCCCGGCCGCGTCCACCAGCTCGCCGACGGCGGCCCGTTCCGTCCCCCGACCGTGCAACATGCGTCGATTCTGCCGCACCGGCCACGGTGACCGGCCGGACGGCGTCGTGGCAGGTCAGCGGGATCGTGGCAGGTCGGCGGGATCGTGGCCGGTCAGCAGAGGGGTTCGCCGTGCTCCAGGTAGCCGCACGTGCCGTGCTGCCGGGCGGCGTGGGCGTGGGTGATGCGGCGGGCCAGGCGATGGATGGTCAGCTCGTGGATCCGGGCGACGTCGTGGAACGCGTAGTCGAGCAGTTCCTCGGGCTGGAGCCGGATCCGGGCGCGGTCCGCCGCGTCCAGCCGGCCGCCGTCGAAGATGAACGAGACCATGCCGTCCGAGGCCCGGTTGCCGTCCGTGGCCTGCCGGGTGCCCCAGTCGGTGACGAGCAGCCGGCCGATCGGCGGCGAGATCCCGAGCTCCTCGCGGACCTCGCGGGTGGCGGCCTCCATCGGGGTCTCCCCGGGCTCGATGCCGCCGCCGGGGATCTCCCGGTACGGCTTGTAGCAGGGAACGACGAGCAGGATGCGGTCGCGCTCGTCATAGAAGAGAACCCCGGCGGCCGCGCGCGGGCGGGCGATCCCGTTCACAGGATCGACTTTACGTAGGCGCGGAGGGGCCGCCGGGGCGCTTCGGTCAAGCGGGGCAGGTGTCCCGGTATTGCGCGATGGTGTTGCTGGGGGCGGGCGGCGGGCAGAGGAACTGGCTGTAGCGGGTGTCCTCGTCCACGTACCTCTTGAGCCACGAGATGCTGTACATCGCGATCGTGGTGTTCGGGAAGATGGGCGCCATGTGGCCCGCGTTCTTGAGCAGCAGGTAGGCCTTCTCGGGCGCCTGGCCGAGGCTGTTGTAGAACGGCTCGGCGTGGGTGCCGACGCCGGCGATGAAGTCGTTGTCCGCGGCGACGATCAGCGTCGGGGTCTTCACCGCCGACCAGTCGCGCTCGGTGTGCCAGGGCGCGAGCGGGATGATCGCCTTCAGCGACGGCCGCTTCTGCGCCGCGCGCAGGCTGCCGCCGCCGCCCATCGAGTGGCCCATGACCGCGAGGCGGCCGGGGTCGATGCGGTTCTTCACCTGGCTGGTGGTGGTCAGGTAGTCGAGGGCCGCCAGCATCTGGTCCGCGCGGTTGTCGGGGATGTTGAGCACCGAGTAGGGCTCCAGCGTCATGACCACGAAACCCTGGCTGGCCAGCCGCGGCCCGTACCAGGCCATGGTGCTCTCGGGCTCGGTGAAGCCGGGGATGATCGTCACCGCGCCGAAGGTGCCCTGGCTGGTGTCGGTCGGGTAGTAGATCGTGCCCCGGTTGAAGCCGGGGGCGGAGTTCGCGGGCACGGTGATCTGCTGGACGGCGAACGGGCCTCGCTCGGCCTGGACGCTCGCGAGCGTCGGGTCCGGGCCGCGCTGGTAGGGGCCCGCCAGCGCGGCGGCCGGATTCCCGACGAGGGCGAGGGTGGCCGTCAGCAGGGCGACGAGAACCACGATGAGCCTGGGGGGTCTCATGGGGGCGGCCTCTCTTCAGGGGCGGAAGTTCCTGAAGTGTGTGGCTCGTCGCACAGTGCGGCCTATGGGCTTGAGTGCAGGATCCGCCGTCCGAATTGTCAGAAGAACCAATCCGTACTACTGGCGTTCCTCACGCGCCGAGACGTTCGCGGACGCTCGCCGCCGCGGCGACGACGTTCGCGAGACCGGCCTCGACCTGCTCGTAGGTGCGCGTCTTCAGCCCGCAGTCCGGGTTGACCCAGACACGTTCGGCGGGCAGGACCGCCAGGATCGCCTCGATCAGGGCCGCGACCTCCGCGGTGCCCGGGACCCGCGGCGAGTGGATGTCGTAGACGCCCGGGCCCAGACCGCGGCCGAACGACCCCAGCGCGGGGTCGGCGACGATCCGCGCCTGCGAGCGAGCGGACTCGATCGTGGTGACGTCCGCGTCGAGGGCGTCGATCGCGGTCAGGACCGTGGCGGCGTCGGAGTAGCAGAGGTGGGTGTGGATCTGGGTGCGGTCGGCCGCGACCGAGGTGGCCCGGCGGTAGGCGCCCACCGCGTGCTCCAGGTAGGCGTCCTGGTCGGCCCGCCGGAGCGGCAGGAGCTCGCGGAGCGCCGGCTCGTCCACCTGGATGATCGAGACGCCGGCCGCCTCCAGGTCGGCGACCTCGCCCCGGATCGCGTCCGCGACCTGGCCGAACACGGCGGGCAGCGGCAGGTCCTCGCGGATGAACGACCAGGCCGTGATGGTCACCGGGCCGGTCAGCATGCCCTTGACCGGCTTGGGCGTCAGCGACCGCGCGTACCGGGCCCAGCCGACGGTGATCGGCTCGGGCCGGGAGACGTCGCCGTGCAGGATGGGGGGCCGGGTGCAGCGCGAGCCGTACGACTGCACCCAGCCGTGCCGGGTGGTCGCGAAGCCGTCGAGGTGCTCGGCGAAGTACTGGACCATGTCGTTGCGCTCGGGCTCGCCGTGCACGAGGACGTCGACGCCCAGCCTCTCCTGGAGCCGGACGGCCCGTTCGATCTCGCTCTCGACCAGCCGCTCGTACCGCTCGTTCGTGATCTTCCCGGCGGTCAGGGCCGCGCGGGCGCCGCGGATGCCGCCGGTCTGCGGGAACGAGCCGATCGTGGTCACCGGCAGGGGCGGCAGTCGCAGGTGCTCGGCCTGCGCGGCGGCCCGGACGGGATACGGGCTCCGCCGGCTCTCCCCGGCCAGGTCCGTGGCCTGCGTGGCCTCCGTGGCCTTGGCCGCCGCCCGCGCTCGGACGGGCGGCGCGACGGGGTCGGCCCCGGCGGGCGCCGCGGCGAGCAGCCCGGCCAGCGTGACGACCTCGCCCACCTTCTGGTCGGCGAACGCGAGCCGCCGCCGCAGGTCGGGGTCGAGGCCGGTCTCCAGGTCGAGGTCGTGGGGGACGTGGAGCAGGGAGCACGACGTGCCCACCGTGACCTCGCCGACCCGCCCGCGCAGGAACCGCAGCGTGTCCAGGGCGTCGTCGAGGTCGGCGTGCCAGACGTTCCGGCCCGGCACGACGCCCGCGACGACCGTCTTGCCCGCCAGCGACCCGAGGTCGGGCCGGCCGAGGATCTCGCGGCCCCGGTCCAGGTCGAGGCCGATCGCCTCGATCGGAGTCTCCGCGAGGACGGGCAGCGCGGCACCGAGGTCGCCGAAGTAGGACGCCACGAACAGGCCGGGCCGGTCGGCCAGGCCGCCGAGCCGCTCGTACGCCACGCGCGTCGCGACCAGTTCGGCGTCGGTGCGGTCGGCGACCAGCGCGGGCTCGTCCAGCTGCACCCAGCCGACGCCCTCGGCCGCCAGCGCCGCGAGCAGCCGGGCGTACACCTCCAGCACGGCGTCGAGCCGGTGCAGCGGGGTGAACCCTGCCGGGCTCCCCGGCGCGGCCTCGGCGAGGAGCAGGAACGTCACCGGCCCGAGCAGCACGGGCCGGGTCTCGATGCCGAGCTCGCGCGCCTCGGCGACCTCGCGGAGCGGCTTGTCGCCGGCGAGCTCGAAGACCGTCCCGGCCCCGACCTCGGGAACGATGTAGTGGTAGTTGGTGTCGAACCACTTGGTCATCCGCAGCGGCGCGACGCCGTCGGTGCCGCGGGCCATCGCGAAGGTGACGTCCTCGGCGTCCCGGTACCGCTCCGGCACGGCACCGAGCAGGACCGCGGTGTCCAGGACGTGGTCGTACAGGGAGAACGTGTTCGACGGCGGCGTCTCGACGCCGAGGTCACGGAGCCTGCGCCAGGTCGCCGCGCGCAGCTCCCGGCCGGTCGCCGCGAGGTCGTCGCGGCCGGTGCGCCCGTTCCAGTACGACTCCAGGGCCCGCTTGAGCTCGCGGCGCGGGCCGATCCGCGGATAGCCGAGCACGGTGGCGGCGGGGAAGGCCTTCGGGCGAGGGCGGGCGGTCATGCTGTCTCCTTCGGGCGGTGATCGGGGGAGGAGACGGCAGTGTGTCCGCCGTTCGCCGGCCGCCGCCGGATCGATCAGCACCGCTTATCGCCGAGACTGGTCGCATGACCGCCGGGAACGGAGAGCAGGGGCCGCCGCTGCGCGACGTCGGCTGTTTCGCCGCGGTCGCGCGCGATCTGAGCTTCTCCAGGGCCGCGGTACGGCTCGGCATGTCGCAGCCGGCGGTCAGCCAGGCGATCGCCCGCCTGGAGAGATCCCTCGATCTGCGGCTCTTCGCCCGGACGAGCCGCGAGGTCCAGCTGACGGCCGCGGGCCGGGCCCTGCTGCCCCACGCGGAGGCGCTCCTGGAGCAGGCCGCCGCCTTCTCGGCCGAGGCGGGCCGCCTCGCCGGACCCCGGGGCAAGGCCATTGGCCTCGCTTATGACCCGCTGGTCGGGACGCTCGCCGCGCAGGTCGCCCGGCGCCTGGCGCGCAACGCCCGGTCGGCGGGAGCGGAGGTGGAGCTGCGCCCGGCGGCGTGGGCCGACGCGATGGCCGAGCTGGTGCGCGGCACCGCCACGGTCGCGATCATGAGCGCGCCGTTCCCGCCGGGGCTGGCGACCACCGCGCGGTTCCACGTCCCGGTCACCCATCTCGCGGTGCCGGCGGGAGGGCCGCTCGCCGGCACCGCGCCGGTCCGGCTGGAGCAGCTGACCGGGCATCCCCTCCTGCTGCCGCGCGCCCTGTGGGTGCAGCTGCCGGGACGCCTGCGCACCGCGCTCCAGCGCCAGGTCGTCGCGCACGACGTCGACGACCTGGCGGCGGCGCTCGACCTCGTCGCGGCCGGGCGGGGGCTGATGCCGGCGCCGCGCCTCCTCGCGGAGACGGTGCGCCGTCCCGACATCGGGTTCCCGCCGCTCGGCCTCGACGATCTGCGGATGACGTACGGGCTGGTCTGGGACCGGGAGAACGCGTCCGCCGAGGTGATGGCCATCGTCCAGACCGTTCAGGAGGCCCTGCGCCGCCGCGGCGTCACCTGAGCGCGGTCACTTCGCCGGGGTGGACTCGCGAGGCGCCGGGCCGGACTTGATGGCCTCGATGACGCTGGCGAGGCCGTCGGTGCCGTGGCCCTGCCCGACGGCCTTCCAGAAGAGGTCCTTGACCGCGTCCACGTACGTGGTGTCCAGGCCCGCGGCCCGGCTGGCCTCGACCAGGTGGTCGGCGCTCACCGCCTGCATGTGCAGGCTATTCTCGCCGCCGGGGTAGTCGCCCCGCGCGATCTCCTCGGTGAGGATCCGCACGTACCCCATGGGTCCGTCGCCCGCCACCCCGCCGATGGTCTCGGTGCCGTACGGGCGGAAGGCCTCCGGCGTGATGCCCGCCGACCCGACCAGCGCGAGGGCGTGCATGTAGCCGGTCAGCGTGCCCCAGAAGATGCCCAGCTGCGCGGTGTAGTAGAGCATCGCCAGGCCGTGGTCGGCGCCGACGTACGTCACGTCGCTGAGCGCCGCCAGCGTCTCGCGGTGCTTCTCCAGCACGGCCTCGGAGCCGCTGTAGAAGGTGTACGCCCCCGGCTGTCCGATCCCCGGCGGCGGCGTCATGATCCCGGCGGTGATCAGGTCGGCGCCGTGCCCGGCCGCCCACGTGCTCGCCGCGCGCAGCCGTTCAGGGGTGTCGGAGCTGAGGTTGACCAGCACCCTGCCCTTGAGCGCGCCGGTCGCGCCGCCCAGCGAGTCGTACATGGCCTGGTAGTCGAGCTGGCTGAGCACGATCAGCTCGCTCGCCTCCAGCGCCTCCGCGGGGCTGACGGCGAGGGCCGCGCCCTGGTCGACCAGCGGCCCGGCCTTGCTCGCCGTGCGGTTCCAGACGGTCACGGTGTACCCGGCCTTGAGGAACGTCTCGGCCATCGTGGCGCCCATGGGCCCGAGCCCGACGACCGTCACCTGCGTCTTCCGCGTCATTCTTCTCTCCCGTCCTCGGTGGTGGCTCCACGGTGGTCCCGGGCGCTTCGGGATCTCTTCGGGCCCGCTGCGGGCTGGCCGCGGGCCGTCCGGGCGGTGGTGTCCGCGTGCTCCATTAACCTGGGGGAATGCGCTTCGGGGTGCTCGGTCCGCTGGCGGTCTCGACGGACGGCGGGCGGCCCGTGAAGGTGCCCGAGGCCAAGACCCGCGCCCTGCTCGCCGACCTGCTGACCACGCCAGGGCAGGTGGTCCCGGCCGACCGGCTGATCGACGACCTGTGGGGCGAACGGCCGCCGCGCAACCCCCTCGGCACGCTCCAGGCCCGCGTCTCGCAGCTCCGCCGGGCCCTGGACGAGGCCGAGCCGGGCGCCCGCGACCTGCTGGTCTCCCGTCCGCCCGGATACCTGCTCGACGCCGGGCCCGGCGCGGTGGACGCCGTCCGCTTCGAGGCGCTGCTCGGCCGGGCGGAGCGCGAGGGCGACCCGCGTGACCGGGCCGGTCTGCTGGCCGAGGCGCTGGCGTTGTGGCGGGGCCCGGCGTACGCGGGTGTCGCCGACGAGGAGTTCGCCCGCGCGGCGGTCGCCCGTCTCGACGAGCAGCGGCTCGCGGCGCTCGAAGCGCAGGCGGAGGCCCGTCTCGAACTGGGCGAGCACGGCCTGCTCACCGGCGAGCTCGCCGATCTGGTCGCCCGCCATCCGCTGCGCGAACGGCTCCGCGCGGCGTACATGCGGGCCCTCTACCGCGCCGGGCGTGCCGGTGAGGCGCTGGAGGCCTACGACGAGCTGCGCGGGCGGCTGCGCGACGAGCTGGGCATCGATCCCGGGCCCGACCTCGCCGGCCTGCGCCAGGCGATCCTCCGGCAGGATCCGGCGCTGGCCGCGCCCGCCCCCGCCGCCGGCCCCGCGCCCGCGTCGCGGCTGCCCGCGGCGCTGGGCGAGCTGATCGGCCGCGCCGAGGCGATCAGCGAGATCGGCGCGCTGCTCAAGACGGGCCGGTACGGCGGGCCGCGCCTGGTGACGCTGACCGGGCCGGGCGGCGTCGGCAAGACCCGCCTGGCGATCGAGGCCGCCCGGGTGGCGGGCGGCGCGTTCCCCGACGGCACGTGGCTGGTCGAGCTGACCGCGCTCGCGCCCGGCAGCCGCGAGGTGGGAGAGCTGGTCGCGGCCGTCGTAGGAGTCCGCGAGGAGCCCGCGCCGGGCTCTGTGCCGGGCTCTGTCCGGGACTCCGGGCCGGGCTCTGCGGGCGACGGCGGGCCGGGCCTGGCGCCGGGCAGCGAGCCCGGCACCGCGAACGATCGCCTGGCCGAGGCCCTCGCCGCCCGGCGGGCGCTCCTCGTTCTCGACAACGGTGAGCACGTGGTCGAGGCCGCCGCCGAGCTGGCGGACCGGCTGCTGAAGGCCGCGCCGCACCTGCAGATCATGGTGACGAGCCAGGAGCCGCTCGGCCTGGCCGATGAACGCGTCGTCGCGGTGCCGCCGCTCCGCCTCCCCGGCGCCGGGGACACGTCGGCGGCGGCGATGCGCGACTCCGGCGCGGTCCGGTTGTTCGTCGCGCGCGCCGAAGCGGCCGCCCCCGGGTTCGCCTTCGACGATGACGGTGCCGCCGCCGTCGCGGCGATCGTGCGCCGGCTCGACGGCATCCCGCTGGCCCTGGAGCTGGCGGCCTCCAGGGTCCGGCTCATGGGGGTCCGCGAGCTGGCCGAACGGCTGGACGACCGGTTCCGGGTGCTGGGCGCCGCACGCCGCGGGGCGCCCGCCCGGCAGCGCACGTTGCGGGCGATGATCGACTGGAGCTGGGACCTGCTCTCCGAGCCGGAACGTGCCGTCCTGCGCCGGCTGGCCGTGCACTCGGAGGGCGCGACGCTGGACGGCGCCGAGGCCGTCTGCGCCACCGGCGACGGCTCGGACGTGCTGGACGTGCTGGGGAGGCTGGTCGACCGTTCACTGGTCGTGGCGGCGGACGGGCCGCGTTTCAGACTCCTGGAGTCGGTCTCCGCCTACGCCCTCGAACGGCTCCGCGACGCCGGGGAGGAACACGCCGTCCGGCGCAGGCACGCCCGTTACTTCGCCGCCGCCGCCGAACGTTCGGCCGCGGGGTTGCGCGGCGCCGGGCAGCGGCGATGCCTGGAGTGGTTCGACGCCGAGGGCGCCAACCTCCGCGCGGCCCTCGACCACGCCGTTCGCGAGGCCGACGCGCACCTCGCGCTGCGGCTGGTCAACGCCCAGACGTGGCACTGGCACCTGCGCGGACGCTTCGGCGAGGCCCGCCGCTCGCTCGACGCGGCGCTCGGGGTCGCCGACGACGCCTCCGACGTGCCCGCCGCGGTACGGGCGGAGGCGCTGGCCTGGCAGACGGGCATGACGTTGACCGCGGGCGACGGCACCGACCCGGCCGAGGTCGTCGAAGTGGCGCTGCGCGCGTACGACGGCGTGGACGACCCGGGCGGCCGGGCCTGGGCGGAATGGTTCCTGACCTCGGTGCACTGGGCCTACGGCGACATGGCCGCCAACCGCCGGCGGGTCGATTCGGCCCTCGCCGCGTTCCGCGCGCTCGGCGACCGCTGGGGCGTCGCGGCGGCGCTCAGCACCCGCGCCAACCTGGCGGTGGTGCCCGGCGATCTCGGCATGATCGAACGGGACGGCGCCGAGAGCCTCGCGCTCTTCACCGAGCTGGGCGACACCTGGGGCCGCCTCGCCGCCACCGACTCGCTCGAGAAGGCCGCCGAGATCAGGGGCGACTACGAACGGACCGGGCGGCTGCGGCGTGAGGGCCTGCGCCTGGCCGAGGAGCTCGGCATGTGGGCGGAGGTCTCGTTCAAGGTGGCCGGGCTCGGTCGCGTCGCGCTCCTCGAAGGCGACCTCGACCGGGCGTGGGACCTCCACCAGCGTGCCCTGCGGCTGGCCGTCGAGCATTCGAGCAAGTCGTCGCGGGAGTTCGCGGAGATCGGCCTCGGACTGGTGGCGCGCAGGCAGGGCCGGCTCGACGCCGCCGAGGAGCACCTGCGCCGCCCGCTCGGCTGGCTCGGCCGGGTGGACGGCCGGGCGGGCATCGCGTTCGTCACGGCCGAGCTCGGCTTCGTCGCCCAGCAGCGCGGTGACGCCGGCGGCGCGCTCCGCCTGCATCTGGAGGGCTTCGACATCGCGCACGGCACCGGCGACCCGCGTGCCGTCGCGCTCGCGCTCGAAGGGCTCGCCGGCGCGCGCGCCCTCGCGGGCGACGGCCGGGCCGCCGCGAGTCTCCTCGGTACGGCGGCGGCCCTTCGCGAGTCGGTGGACGCGCCGCTCCCGCCCGCCGAACGCGGCGACGTCGACCAGATCACCGGGATGGCGGCGCGGACCCTCGGCGACGACCGCACCTTCGCCGCGACCTTCGCCGAGGGCCGCACCCGCACCCCAGAAGAGCAACGAGCGACGTTCGGACCCTGAACGTTCCGCGACCTGAACGTTCCGCGACTGACGTCCCGCGACTGACGTCCCGCGACTGGGCGGTCAGGGACCGAGCGGTCAGGCGGGCGGTCAGGGACCGAGCGGTCAGGGGACGAACAGTCAGGGGATGAGGAGGGTTTTGCCGATCACGGTTCGGGCCTCGATGGCGGCGTGCGCCTCGGCGGCCCGTTCGAGCGGGAACGTCTGGCCGATGACCGGTGCGACGCGTCCGGCGGCGGCGTCCGCCAGCGCCCGCGTGACGAGGTGCCTGCGGCCCGCGAGGTCGAGCCGCATCTCCGCGATGCCGTGCAGGGTCACCTTCCGGGCGGCGACCTCGGCGGGGTCCGCGGCGGTGAAGCCACCGGTGGGCGCGCCGTGCGCCGACATCCAGCCGCCCGCCGCGACCGCGCCGAACGCGGCCAGGCCGATCTCGCCGCCGACGCCGTCGAACACGACCCGGGCACCGTGCCCGCCGGTCGCCGCCCGCACCCGTTCGGGCCAGTCCGGCTCGGAGTAGTCGACCACCGTGGTCGCGCCGAGCTCGCTCGCCAGGTCGAGCTTGCGCCGCCCGCGCGCCGCCCCGATCACGGTGCCGCCCGCCGCGCTCGCCAGCTGGATCAGCAGGACGGCCGCGCCGCCGGTCGCCCCCACGACGAGGACGCCGTCGCCCGGCCGGACGCCGGCGCGGTCGAAGAGGCTGTAGGCGCTCGTCCCGTCGTGGGCCAGGGACACCGCCTCCGGCAGGCCGAGGCCGTCCGGTACCGGGACCAGCTCGCCGGCGGGTACGACGGCCCGTTCCGCGTAGGCGTCCACCTGGAGCGCTCCGCCGGTGTAGCCGAGCACGCCGCGGCCGATCCAGGACGCGTCGACGCCGTCGCCCACCGCCGCGACCTCGCCCGAGACCGCCCCGCCGGGCACGTAGGGCGGCTTGATGTCGAAGTACTCGCCGCCCCAGCCCGACCTGATCTGGGTCTCCACGAACAGCGTGTCCACGGCCGCCACGTTCACCACGACCTCGCCCGGACCCGGCACCGGATCGGCGACCTCGACCGGCACGAGCACGTCCGGCCCGCCGAACTTCCTGACCTCGACCACCCGCACGACGACCACGCTCCTAGACTCGTTTCAGGGTGTTTCCGACGAGAGTCTCGAACATCAACAAAGGTTGAGGTCAACCCTTTCCAGGGCGTTCAGAACAAATGCATACTCGGTATGGCATACGCCGAATGGTCTCCTGTATGGCCTGGATCACCGAGTTACGGAATGTCTTTCGTCGACGCCAATACGGGGGCCGCAACGATGCCCGTCCGGGGGATGGTGCTCACCGCCGGCCGCAGCGCGTCCCGGACGGCGACCAGGGCGGGGCGGGCCAGGCTCTCCTCCCGGACGCCCGTGAGGATCCGGCGCACCACCGGGCGTCCCGCGATCGGCAGCACGGCGACGCCGGGGTCACGTTCGGGCCTGGCCAGCTCGGGCAGCAGCGTGACCGCCTGACCGGCGGCGACCAGCGCGAGCAGGGACAACGCGTCGGACGTCTGGTGGCGCCGGTCGGGGGCGAAGCCGCCGTACTCGCGGCAGATCTTGTTGATCAGACGGCAGTGGCTCTCGGTGTCCGCGCCGGCCGCCCACACCGCGGACTCCAGGTCGCGGATCCGCACCGGGCCGCCGCCGGCCGCCGCCGGGTGGTCGCGCGGCACCACCAGCCGGATCTGCTCGACGTGGAGTTCGGTGAACACGAACCCGGCGGGCCAGTGCCGCGGCACCTCCTCGTACTCGTCGCAGACGGCCAGGTCGCAGGTCCGTCGTTCGAGCGCCTCCAGGGCCTCGTCGGGCTCGGACATCACGGTCTCGATGCGCAGGCCCGGGTGGCGCGCGGACAGGTCGGCCAGGGCGGGCGCGAGCAGGATGGACGCCGTCTGGAACGCCACGATGCGCACGACGCCGCTGATCGCCCCGGCGGCCGCCGCGACCTCGGCCTCCGCCAGCTCCACCCGGGCCAGCAGGACGTCGGCGTGGCGGGCCAGCACGTGCGCGGCCTCGGTGAGGCGCAGCCGCCGCCCGTCCCGTTCGAAGAGGGTGACGCCGACCTCGCGCTGGAGCTCCGACAGCTGGTGGGAGACCGTCGACGGGCTGTACGACAGCGCCCGCGCCACGGCGGCGATCGTGCCCCGGGCGCGCAACTCGCTGAGGAGCCGAAGCCGCTGCAAATCCAGCATGCATCGAACTCTTCCACGTATATCCCTCGAAAACATGCGATAGACCCGATGGGTTGCGGAAGGGACGATCGGCGCAGGACACCCCGTACATGAGGAGAGGCACATGGACCCACGGGCCGAACTGCTGGTCCGCTACACGGGCGGCGACTGGTGGCCGGATCTGATCGAGAGCGCGTCCGGGTCGTGGCTGGAGACGGCCGGCGGGCGCCGGATCCTCGACTTCACGTCCGGGCAGATCTGCGCCACGATCGGGCACAACCACCCGCGGATCGTGGCGGCCATCGAGCGGTCCCTCAACGACGTCGTCCACCTCAACTCCACGATGTTGTCTCCGCCGGTGCTCGACCTGGCCGAGGCGCTGCTCGGCACGACGCCCGACCCGTTCGAGCGGGTCATGTTCCTCAGCACGGGCGGCGAGGCCAACGAGGCGGCGCTGCGCATGGCCAAGCTGGCCACGGGCGGGTTCGAGGTGCTGGCGCTCGGGCGCAGCTGGCACGGCATGACGGCGGGCAGCCAGGCGCTGACGTTCTCCGCCGGGCGCCGCGGGCACGGGCCGACCCAGCCCGGCGTCTTCGCGCTGCCCGCGCCGTACTCCTACCGCTGCCCGATCAGGCATTGCTCGGACACGTGCGACACGACCTGCCTGGACGTGGGCTTCGACCAGTACGACCAGCAGTCGGTGGGCGCCCCGGCGGCCGTCATCGCCGAGCCGGTCCTGTCGGCGGGCGGCATCCTCGTCCCGCCGCCCGGCTACTTCGCGCGGCTGATGGAGCTGGCCCACGAGCGGGGGCTGATGGTCGTCCTCGACGAGGCGCAGACGGGCTTCGGCCGGCTCGGCGAGATGTACGGCATGGACCTGTACGGGATCACGCCGGACTTCGTGACGTTGTCCAAGACCCTCGGGGGCGGGCTGCCGATCAGCGCGGTCCTCACGTCCGCCGAGATCGAGCGGACGGCGCACGAGCGCGGCCTGCTCTACTACACCTCCCACCAGTCCGACCCGCTGCCCGCGGCCGCCGCGCTCGCCGTCCTCCAGGTCGTCCAGGAGGAGGAGCTGGCCACCCGGGCCCGCGAACGCGGCGAACGTTTCAGCGGTCACCTGCGCGAGATGGCCGAACGGCACGAGGTGATCGGCGAGGTCCGGGGGCACGGCCTGCTCTGGGGCGTGGAGCTGGTGACCGACCGCGAGACCAGGGAGCCGGCCACCGAGCTGGGGTCGGCGGTGACGCACGCGTGCGAGCAGGCGGGCCTCTGCATGAACATCGTGCGCAGCCCGGCGGGCACCGGGATGAGCGCGTGCCTGCGCATCGCGCCGCCGCTCACGGTCACCGAGGACGAGATCGACACCGCCGCCGGGATCCTCGACGAGGCCCTGACCAAGGTCACCGCCACCGCCTGACCCGCGTTCCGGGCTCAGGCTGGCCCTGGCGGGGCCACGATCCGGGAACGGGCGAGCGGGTACATTGCGGATCGTGGGCGACAACGAGCTGGGCGGATACATCAGGACGAGCCGCGAGGGGGTCAAGCCGGCGGACGTCGGGCTGCCGGAGGGCGCCCGGCGTCGCACGCCGGGATTGCGGCGGTCCGAGCTGGCGACGCTGGCCGGGATCAGCGTCGAGTACCTGACCCGGCTGGAGCAGGGCCGGGACCGCCACCCCTCGGTCCAGGTGCTGGCCGCGCTCGCCGGCGCGCTGCGCATGACCATGGAGGAGCGCGTTCACCTCAGGCACCTGGCCAAGGCGAGCAGCGGCGCGATCGGCGCGCTCTGCCCGGGGGCCTCGCTGCCGCCGAGCTTCACGGTGCGCCCGACGGTGCGGGCCGTGCTCGAAAGCCTGGAGCCCGCGCCCGCGGTCCTGCTCAACCGGCTGGGCTTCGTGCTCGCCTGCACCACGGGCTACGAACGCATCGCCCGGCCGCTCGGCCTGCTCGACGGGGACCGGCCGAACGTCCTCTACTACGTCTTCACCGACGACCGCGCCCGGGCGGCCTACCCGGACTGGGACCGGGTCGCCGACGAGCTGGTCACGGACCTGCGGTACCGCTCCGACTGCACCGATCCGCACGTCAAGGAGATCGTCGACGACCTCATCGTCACCGCGGGCGCCGCGTTCTCGGACCGGCTGGAGATCCCGACGAGCCCGCCCAAGCCGCTGGGCGCCGAACGCCTGGACCACCCCGAGGCGGGCGAGCTGCGCCTGGCGCGGGAGGTGCTCGAACTGAACGAGGGCGACGCGCAGCGCCTCGTCGTCCACGTTCCCGCCGACGACGCGACGGCCCGGGCGCTCGACCTCCTCACCGGCCGCCAGCCCGGCGCCCTGCGCATCCTCACCGCCTGACCCCCTGGGACGTTCCTGCGTCCGGACGCCACTGAGGCCGGGGTCCCGGGTGGGACTCCGGCCTCAGCGGCACGGGGCTCAGGAGGCGAGGGCGGGCTCGCGTTCCGCGGCGGGCGCCGCGTCGCGCGTCTTGCGCGCCCGCAGGCCGCCGATCCCGAAGAGGGCCATGCCCCCGGCCGTCCAGGCGAGCAGGACGGTGAGCGGGCCGGCCGCGGCGGAGCCGTCGAAGAAGGCGACCGAGCGGAGCAGCGAGACCGCGGCGCCCGGGGGCAGCAGCTGGCCGATCGCCCCCCACGGCTGCGGGAGCAGTTCGGGGGCGGCGGTGGCGGCCGACAGCGGGTTGCCGAGGAGCAGGAAGGTCAGCGCGCCGACGCCGATCCCGGCCTGGCCGATCGCCGCGGCGAGCCCGGCGACGGTGCCGGCGACGGCCAGGATCGCCAGCGCCATGACCCCGGCGACCTCGGCGTACGAGCCGGGGAGGATGGAGAACCAGCCCTGCGCGACGGCCGCGGTGACCAGGCCGCCGAGGATCGAGAAGGTGATCACGCCGGCGAGCCGCCACCGGAGGGGCTTGATCAGGAAGGTCATCATGACCGCGCCGGCGAGGCCGGACATGATCAGCGGCAGGACCAGGGTGCCGAAGCCGGCGCCGCGCGGGTCGTCGGAGTCCGCCGCGACGACGTCCTGGACGGGCATCGCCTTGACACCCGCCATCTGCTGGGCGACCTGGGTGAGCTGCTGGGAGACCAGCGGGCTCGCGGCGGAGGCGACGATCACGCGCGGCCCGTTCGGGGTGGTGACGATCGCGCCGTAGGCCTCGCGGTCGGCGAGGGCCTGCCGGGCGGCGGCCTCGTCGGCCTTCCGCGTGATCTCGAAGGCGCCGGGCTGGCTGCGTTCGAGTTGTTGCGCGACGGCCGGGGCCTGTGGCCCGGCGACCACGAGCGGCACGTCCCGGGGAGCCATCTGGGTGGCGGGCCAGGCGAACGCGATGATCATGATCAGCTGGACGGTGGCGGCGACCACCGCGATGCCGAGGGTGCGGAGTGCGATGGGGGGCTTCATGGTGGCTCCATCTAAAGCGGATGTCCGTTCTCTTAACGTCTCCGAGTCTGAACCCGCCATCGGAAGGTTGTCAAGAACGGACGTTCGTTTTTATATTGAGGCATGCCCCGAGTCACCGAAGAGCACCGCGAACGCCGCCGCCGGCAGATCCTCGACGCCGCGCGAAGCTGCTTCGCGCGCAAGGGATTCCACGAGACCTCGCTGCAGGACATCTTCAAGGAGTCCGGCCTGTCCGCCGGCGCCGTCTACCGGTACTTCCGCAGCAAGGACGAGCTGATCGGCGCCATCGCGGCCCGCAGCCAGCCGCTGGTCGCCGCCCTCCTCGAAGAGATCCTGGGCGAGGAGGAGCTGCCGCCGCTCGACGAGATCGTGGCCCGCTTCGCGCACGGGGTCATCGAGCGCATGGGCCCGAGCGGCGTGGTCCGGATCGCGCCGCAGGCCTGGGCGCTGGCCATGTACAACCCCACGATCCACGTCGCGATCGGCGGCCTTCTCGGCGACGTCCGCCTGTGGTGGACGCGGGTGGCCGAACGCCTCCGGGACGAGGGCCGCCTCCCGCCCGACTGTGACCCGAAGGCCGTCGCGATCGTGCTGACCAGCATCATCCCCGGCCTCATCCTGCAACGCCTCCTCCTCGGTGAGGACGCCGACGTCGAGACCACGCGCGCCGGCCTGCACGCCCTGCTCGCGGTGGACCAGCGGCCCGTGGAGGGCTCCGCCCTCTGACGAGCGCCGGGCTCCGCCCTCTGACGAGCGCCGGGCTCCGCCCTCTGACGAGCGCCGGGCTCCGCCCTCTGACGAGCGCCGGGGCTCCGCTCGCTGGGGAGTGCCGGGGTGGTCAGGTCTTGATGCCGAAGACGTGTGTCACGTGGGGGGTGTCGATCAGGGTGTGCGGGACGAGCGCGTGGTATGCCCACACGTGGACCCAGGCGTTGCCGGTGCGCAGGGTCAGGGTCGTCTTCACCATGCCGGGGGCGAAGTAGGTGAACAGCAGGAACGTGACCGAGAGCGCGGCGTCGCCGGGTGAGCCGAAGGACGTCCAGGCGTCCCAGAAGTGCATCGCCGCGTACGTCAGGCCGCCGAGGACGACGGTCGTCACCGCCGAGCCGGTCAGCCGCAGGAAGCGCGGCACCAGGATCGCGTAGATGAAGATCATCGCGGGCAGCACGGCCCCCGCGAGGAACAGGACGAAGGTGAGCGGCACGCCGATCAGGAGCTGCCCGCCGCCCAGGTCGGCGATCGCGGGCTTGAGCGCCGCGAACTGCACGACCGACTCGACCACGAGCACGATGCCGATCAGGACGGCGTCGGCGCGCCGGTCGGCCGAGGTCAGGTTGAGCTGGGCCGCCGAGTAGCGGCGCCGGAAGAACGCCAGCGGCACGACCGCGTACACCACGAGGTTGTAGGCGGCCCAGGTGATCGCCTCGGCCGGTGCGACGTGCTCGTGCGTGCCGAAGACCGACCCGGCCAGGTGGAATCCGAACGGATGCCAGCCCAGCGCCCGTGCCAGCACGTAGCCGCCGAGCATGCCCGCCGTCCCGTAGGCCAGGAGCAGCAACGTCTCGCGCAGGGCGCGGGGGCGTTCCGGGGCGCGGGCCGCGATGTCGGGCACCGCGCGCCGCCGCGTCACCACGCACACCAGAACGATGATCAGGAGCGCTTCGAGCACGCGGGCGTTGAAGTCCGCCAGTTGCGCGCCGGGCGAGCGGCCGGCGGTGTCCGGCCAGCCGAACGGCAGGGTGTCGCCGGCGACCGCCACCACCAGCACGTTGGCCAGCGCCCAGCCGAGCAGGGTCAGCATCACGACCGGACGGGTGATCAGGCGCATGCCGCACTCCCTCGTTATTTAGCACACCTGTGCTATGAAACGGATGGTAGCACGGGTGTGCTATAAAAAGTCCATGCCCAAGGTCGTGGACCCCGCCGAGCGCCGCCGCGAGCTCGCCGAGGCGGTCTGGCGGGTGATCCGCCGCGATGGCCTCGAACACGCCTCGGTCCGCAACGTGGCGCGCGAGGCCGGGTTGTCGATGGGCTCGCTGCGGCACTACTTCGAGAGCCAGGGCGAGCTTCTGGCGTTCGCCCTCCGGATGGTGATCGAGCGCATCGAGCGCCGGATCGCGGCGCTGGAGCCGCAGCCGGACCCCCGCCGGAGGGCCGAGCTCGTCCTGGCGGAGCTGCTGCCGATGGACGCCGAGCGGCAGGCCGAGAACGAGGTGTGGCTCGCGTTCACCGCCCGCGCCCAGGTGGATCCGGCGTTGCGCCCCCTGCGCGACCAGGGCCACGACGTCCTGCGCGCGGGCTGCCGCCGCATCGTCCATGACCTGGCCGGAGACGTGCCGGAGGCCGAGATCGAGGTGCAGGCCGACCGCCTCCACGCCCTCCTCGACGGCCTCGCCGTGCACGCCGCCGTGCGCCCCGATCTCAACACCCCGGAACGCATGGCCGCGGTCATCGCCCGGCACCTCGACGACCTCTGACCGGCGCGGCGCCCTTCGGCGGAGGCTCGGAGCTTGAATCCGGTACCCGGATACGGGCTTATCGTCGGACCATGGACACGATGCGGACGTCCGGCGACGCCGGCGGGCCGGGCGGTGCCGTGGCCGGGCTGCGCAGCGGGCAGGTCGCCGCCGCGGCCGGAGTGAATCCGCAGACGTTGCGCTACTACGAGCGCCGCGGGCTGCTGGCCGAACCGCGGCGGACCCTCGGCGGGCACCGGGTCTATCCGCCCGAGACCGTGGCCTGGCTGCGCGGGGTGAAGGCCGCGCAGCGGCTCGGGTTCACGCTGGACGAGGTCGCGGGCCTCTCCGCCGGGCGGCCAGGCGTGCACGACCGGGCCCGGGCCAAGCTCGCCGAGGTGGAGGCGAAGATCGCCGACCTGAACGCCGTGGCCGCGACGCTGCGCGCCGCGCTGGACGCCGGGTGCGACGACCTGGAGACATGCGCGCGGGCCCCGGAGTGCCCGCTGCCGTTCGGCGGCGAGCCGGTCGCCTGACCACCGGGCTCCGGCGCCGTCTCAGCTGACCGCCGGGCTGCGGCGTTCGATCAGGACGACGTCGCGCCAGCGGCCGTGGTGGCGGCCGATGCGCTCCCGGGTGCCGACCACCCGGAACCCGGCGCGTTCGTGCAGCCGCAGGCTGTCGGCGTTCTCGGGGAAGATGCCGGACTGGATCGTCCAGATCTCGGCGGCCTCGGTGGAGCGGATGAACGTGTCGAGCAGCACGCGGCCGACGCCGCGCCCCTGGGCGTCCGGGTGCACGTACAGGGAGTTCTCCACCACGCCCCGGTAGACGTGGCGGCGCGAGACCGGCGACGCGGCGATCCAGCCCAGGACGCGTCCCGTCACGGTGTCGGCGGCGACGTAGCGGTGCCCGGCCAGCCTGGTGCGGTCGAAGTCGGGCCAGGCGGGCGCCGTCACCTCGAAGCTGGCGTCGCCGCCGTCGAGCCCGGCCTGGTAGATCGCGAGGACCTCGTCCGCGTCCGCCGCGTCCATGGGGCGGACGACCACGTCGGCGCGGGTGCCGGTGCGGTCGCTCATGCGTGACCTCCTCGGTCGGCTGCCCCGATTATCGATCATCGTGCCGGGCGGGCGCCGCCGTCCGCGCCCACATTCCCAGGGCCAGCGTGATCCGCACGGCGGCGCTCACCCACAACATCAGCCCCAGCATCGCGACGACGATCCCGTACGTGGGCTCGGCGAACGCGTGCTTGAGCAGGAGCAGGCCGCCGATCATCATGGCGGCGAGACTCGCCCCCGCCAGCGCGGCGGCCCACCGCACCGCGGGGGTGCGCGGTGCGCGGCCGAGCCGATGGTAGAGGGCGGAGCACAGGAGGAACCCCCAGGCCGCCGTCGCGGCCACGGCGCCCGCCCGCGCCGCCGCGACCGCCCACCCGGCGAGCCCGTGACCGTTCACCGCGAACACGCGGTACGGGCCGCCGGTCGCCAGCAGGCCGAGCACGACCAGGACGGTGACCGCGGCGGCGATCACCGTGAAGACCAGGACGTCGCGCACGTACCGCCACACGTAGCCGGGTCCGGCGGACGGCTCCCCGGGCCCCCAGACGACCCGGAAGGCACGCCGGTAGGCGTCGACCCAGAGCCGGCCCGCGTACACGAACCCGGTCACGCCGATCGTGGCGAGCGCCGCCTGGACGGAGGCGCGGGCCTGGGCCGAGAGGTACCGCCCCTGGAGGTCGACGGGGACGCCGAACGTCTCCGCCACCGCCTGCGTGCCCGTCTCGCGCAGCGACGGGTGTGCCGTGACGACGCTCGCCGCGGCCGCGAGCAGCAGCGCGAGGAGCGGGAACAGGGTCAGGACCCCGAAGTAGGTCACCGAGCCGGCGACGTGGTGCATGCCCAGCGTGTAGTAGCGCTGGTAGGCGTCGTGGCCCTGCCGGACGAGGGGCCGTTCGAGCAGGGCGTCCCGCGTACGTTCGGCGCGTGCCGTCCATGCGGCCACCCGCCCTGACAGCCGCCGAGGCGCCACCGGTCCCCCTGATCCGTCCGCAGCCGCCGGGGGAACGACGTGGTGATCATTGCCGGTGGCCGTGCGCGGCAAACGCCGCGACCCGCCGGCGGTGCATCTATAGTCTTTGACTTATATAAGCGAGTACGGATATTGTCGGTCACGTGCACGCCTTCGACGTCCTGGGTGATCCGGTCCGGCGCCGGATCCTCGAGCTGCTCGCCGGTGGGGAGATGACCTCCGGCGCTGTCTGCGCCGTGATCCAGGACGAGTTCGGGATCTCGCAGCCCGCCGTGTCGCAACACCTCAAGGTGCTGCGCGAGAGCGGCTTCGCGACGGTCCGGCCGGACGGGACGCGGCGGCTCTACAGCGTCAACGCCGGCCCCTTGCAGGACGTGGACGAATGGCTGGGCCGCTTCCGGCGTTTCTGGGCACCGCATCTGGACGCGCTGGGCACCGAGCTGGCCCGTGGCAAACGCCGGCGCCGCCTCGACGAGGAGCGGCGCCGGGCCGAGGACGAGGACCAGAGGAGCGATCAATGATCGACGTCAATCACCAGATCAACGCCGTCCGGCGTTCGATCGGCTCGCGCGTGCTGGAGGCGGGTGAGGCCAGGACCCTGACCATCAGCCAGGCGTACGAGGCCGACCTCGACGACGTGTGGGACGCCTGCACCAACATCGAGCGCATTCCCCGGTGGTTCCTGCCCGTCTCGGGCGAGCTGCGGCTCGGCGGCCGCTACCAGTTCGAGGGCCAGGCCGGCGGCACGATCGAACGGTGCGACCCGCCCAAGAGCTTCGCGGCGACGTGGGAGTACGGCGGCCAGACCAGCTGGATCGAGGTCCGCCTGACCCCGGAGGAGGACGGGCGCACCCGGTTCGAGCTCGAGCACATCGCCCACGTCGACGACCAGATGTGGGAGCAGTACGGTCCCGGCGCGGTCGGCATCGGCTGGGACCAGGGGATCATCGGCCTGGCCCTGCACCTGTCCGGCGCGCCCGCCGTCGACCCGGCCGAGGGCGCCGCCTGGCAGCTGTCCGAGGAGGGGGTCGCGTTCGCCAAACTCAGCAGCGAGCGCTGGCGCGACGCGAGCATCGAGGCGGGCACCGACCCGGCCGCGGCGACGGCGGCCGCCGACCGTGTCACCGCGTTCTACACCACGCCGCCGGAGGAGGGCGCGCCGGAGTCCTGAGGCCGCCGCGAGGCACGGGGGCGGGCGCCGGGGATGCGGCGCCCGCTGACGAGCCGCGGGCTGATCCGGACGAACCGGTCCACCGCCCGCGGCGCCCACGACTCCAGCGGCAGCCGTTCGAGGCCGGCCAGTTCCAGCGGGTCGCGGACCACCCTGGCGGGTCCGACGACGACCACCGACCAGCCCGTTCTGGCGTCCGCGTCGTACTCGTCCACCTCGAACGCGACGATGGCGCTGCCCGCCGCGGTCGCCAGCTTGGAGCCCTCCGCCGCCCGGAACACCACGTCGCCCTCCACCAGCGTGAAGGTGACGGGCTGCACCGCGGGCAGCGCACGGTCGGTGAAGACGACGCGGCCGAGGGCCGCCGAGCCGAGCAGGGCGGCGCACTCGTCACTGCTCAGGACCTCCAGCCCCGCGCTGTCGATGGGCATGTGCCGAGCGTGGCTCATCGGCGCCCGCGGTCGGCAGGGACGAAGGTCCCGAGCTTGGCCCTCGGATCCGGACCCGCGGACGGCCCGGATCCGAGCCGGGAGAGCGGGGCGACCGGCGCGCCAGGGGGAGTGGCCACCGACCGCCCCGCTTGCCTCGACATGACCACCCGACCGCCTGGGAGTCATTCGAGGCGCTCTTGAGCGTTGAGCCCGCCGCCCGGGGGCCGCCGGGACGGGCGGCGCCGCCGCGCGGGACCGCGGCCGGCGGCATCGGACGTCCCGCCCGCCGCGTGCCCGTTCATCCGGCTGATCGAGGTCGTCCGCGTCCGGTGCCGCCAGACGTCCGCGACACCGAACGGGCGCACGAGGCCGAGGGCCCGGTCGAGCGCCACGTGCGACGGGCCACCGGTGTCGACGACGGTCTCGCCGGGCCAGGGCCGGGACGCGCCGACCGCGTGGAGGTAGGCCGTACGGACGCCGTCGTCGTGGCCGTTCCGCTCCGCGTTCTCGTGCCCGCACCGCATCGTGACCAGGTCGGCCCGCTCGAACGCCGCGATCGCCGCGGCCTCCTCGCGGTGGCTCGGCACCGCCCACGAGGCGTCCATGACCACGGTCTCGCCGAGCCGCACGTACTGGCGGGCCTGGTCGAGCAGCGACGCGTACACGCCGTTCGCCGCCCAGAGGTCGTGGGCGTGCGATCCGCCGGGCGAGCTCAGCAGCGGGCTTCCCAGACGTTCGGCCAGCGCACCCGCCAGGCGTGACCGGCTCCCGTCCGGCACGCCGCCGACCAGGACCATCGACACCGTCCCCGCCCGCAGATGGCGAAGCGCCACGCCGGTCAGCACCCGCGCCTCGGCGGCGGCCACCGGGTCGCCCCGCCGAACGCGGAGGCAGGCCGCGCGCACCTGGTCGAAGGCGTGGAACGCCACATAGTGGTGGCGCAGCGACGGCGGCGCGGGGTCGTCGGCGTACTCCGAGTACCAGCCCACGAACCGTTCGGCCAGGGCGGAGGCGTTGAGACGTTCCAGCCCGGTGGCGAGGCGCGCGGCGTCGTCCACGCCGTCGACCACCCCGGCGCCGTCCGCGACCAGCCGGCCCATCGCGATACGCGCGTCGAAGAGCGCCTCCCGCCCGGCGAGGAACCGCAGGGCGAGTAGCTGGATCTCGGTGACCTCGGCGGCGTCGACGACCTCGCCGTGGAAGGGGAGGACCTGGTCGAAGCCCGCGCGCCAGCGGGCCAGCAGGGCGTCCCGCGAGCCCCCCTCGTGCGCCCGCAGCCGCCGCGGAGCGTCGGCGTGCATGGCGGCCATGTGCCGGGCGGCGGCCTGCACTGCCTCGGCCGTCATCGCACGTTCCATCTCGACCTCCCGATGCTTCTCACCTTCGCAGCGGACCCGGGGTCCGTAGGAGTGCCGAGTGGCCCGACTCGGCCGGGACCTTTGGAACCTCGTTGCGGGGACCTTCGGGAGGACGTTGGTCCGTTCCGCCGGGTGACCGTCGTCACCTTGACAGCCCTGTACGGCCCGCGTTCTCATGACCTCCGTGCCGCGAGATCAAGGTGCCGGACGAGGAGCCGGCATCGGCCCGGCGGCACGTTCACGCGGTTCGCGCACGACGGCATAGATTCCGTGCGCCCGCGCGCGGCCACCGGCCCGCGCCTGCGTTCCCTCTCGCACCGGGGTCCTTCGACCCTGCCCTCAGAACGCCCGCGCCCGCTGCGGCGTGCCGTTCGACCATCCCCGAACAAAGGAGAAATCCCAGCACATGACCTCTGACTTCAACCTGCGGATCATCGAGGAGTTCCGCACCGACGGCGGCCGCGTGGGCGGTCCGTTCGAAGGCGCCGTGCTCGCCCTGCTCACCACCACCGGCGCCCGCACCGGAAAGGCGCGGACCAGCCCCCTCGGCTTCGTCCGCGACGACGACCGCCTGCTGATCGTCGCCTCCGCCGGCGGGGCGCCCACCCATCCCGCCTGGTACCACAACCTGATCGCCCACCCCCGCGTCACGGTCGAGATCGGGGACGGCCACCGGATCGAGACCACCGAGATGATCGCCGTGCCCGCCACCGGCGGGGAACGCGACCGCCTCTTCGCCCGCGTGGTCGAGGAGGCGCCCGGATACGCCGACTACCAGTCGGCAACGTCCCGCGTCCTGCCCGTGGTCGTCCTGCACCGGGTGGACGCCCGCGAGGCTGAACGGCTACGCGCGGTCGGCGACGAACTGGTGAAGCTCCACACCTGGTTCCGCGAAGAACTCACCACCCTCCGCACCCGGCTCACCCCCACCCAGACCAGCCCGATCGATGCCGCCTCCAACGCGGAGGCCGCCGGGCCGCCATGGGAATCGGCACTTCGTTTGCGCTGCCTCGAGTTCTGCCAGGGTCTCGAACGCCACCACACGGGCGAGGACCTGGTGGTCTTCCCGCACCTTGAGGGCCTGTTCCCCGAGTTGGGCCCCGCCTTGCGAACGCTGCGCGACGAGCACCACGTAGTGGCAAGAATCCGCACCGACCTGCACACCCTCCTCACCACCGAGGAAGGTGACAACGCGCGCCTACAGGCCGACTTCGACCGCCTGGCGGAAGAGCTCACAGCCCACCTCGACCACGAGGAGGCTCTCCTAGTGCCAGTAATGAACACCCTCGGCGAGGCCCCCTGGCCAAACCTCACCGACTGACCGGCCCCCGCACAGCCCGGGTCGCCCCTAAGGCACCGCCCGCCGGGCCGCACCCAGACACCTGCGAGGTCTGACCCATACCCGGTCACAGTGCCCGAGCCGGGGCGTGCCCAAGACCGTGCGCAGCCTGCTCCGTGCCCAGGCCATCAGATGCCTGGGCACGGCCCGGGGCATGGGGCGGCGAGGCCGCCGCCCCATGCCTGCGCGACGGCGGGCGAGCGTCGAGTGGCGCGACCATGACCGCAGGCTTGCGTGGCAGGGCGGGCGCGGGCGGGCCGTGCCCAGGCGCCTTGAGCTTGGGCACGGCCCGCGGTGGTCAGTGGGCGGCGAGGATGGTGGCGAGGGCTTCCGCGGTAGCGGGGTGGGTGTTCAGCAGGGCGGCCACCGCCGGATCGCCCGCCGTGCCGCCGGATGCCTGGACGTCCTCCTGCCAGTCGCCGTTCATACCGAGCAGGGTCGTGATGGCGTCGCAGGTGCTGGGGTGGGCGCGGAGGAGGGTGGTCACGGGGCCGGACTCGGGCGCGGGTTGGGTGGGGGCTGCGGGACGAGTCGACCAGGGTGGGGTCCAGGTGTCGACGGCGGGCAGGGCCGCCGGGAACGTTCGGCCTGCCTCGCGGACCAGCACCGGGACGAGTTCGCGGGCGTCGTCGCGCAGTGTCGTGATGAGCTTGGGCAGCCAGGGCAGCAGCACGTGGTCGGGCAGGCGCGCGAACGCCTTGGACAGCACCTCGACCATGAACGGCGCCAGCGTCGGAGCGGGCTCCAGAGCCTGCACGAACCCGCTCATGTACTGCGGGAACGTCGGTACGACGAGCGGGTTGCCCAGGAGCTCGTCGCACCTGGAGCGCAGGTCGGCCATCGTCATCAGGCCGAGCTGGGTCTTGGCCGCCCACAACAGCGCGACCTTGGCCGGGGACTCCGGGTGCGACTGCTGGACGGCGATCTCCAGCTGGGCGTGGTCGCAGCCGAGCGACAACGCCAGGCTCTCCATGCCGAACAGGAACCCGAGCATGGCCGCCACCTGCCGGACGCCCGTCTCCTCGTCGACGAACGCGGTCGGCAGCAGCGTGCAGTAGTGCGCGTAGCCGGTGGTGACGAACGAGCGGCACCACTCCGGGAGCTCCGGCTCGGTCGCGCGGTAGTGCGTCAGCAGACGCCGGATGCGGCGCAGCACCTCGGGCGCCTCGTCCACGGTGCGTTCGGCCGACAGCAGCTCGACCGCCCGCGCGCCCAGCTCCTCGGTGAAGCGGCGGCCGCCCAGGTAGAGGATGGAGTCCTCGACCGCCTCGAGCGCCTGCGCGGCGGTGGCCTTGGGCGCCCAGACCATGCGCCGCAGCCGCCGTTCCAGCACCTGCTCGATCGTGACGCCCTCGTAGCCCAGCTCGACGATCGACCGCTGGTTGCGGCCGATCGCCAGGTCCCAGCTCTCCTGGATCGACCGTTCGCCGAGCCGCCGCGAACCCATGATCGGACGTACCGCGTCGTCGGGCAGCAGCCGTCGCAGCACCCACAGCAGGTCACTGCACGGCACCAGTTCGGGGCGGGCGTCCAGGTCGAGCAGCGCACGCTGGATGGTGCGGCGCTCCAGGTCGAGCCCGAGCGGCGCGAGCCGGTCGAGCACGTCGCGGGCCAGCGGCGGCAGCGCGTCGTAGCCGACCTCGCCGACCCGGTCGCCGCCGAGCAGGATCTCGCAGAGGCGCCGCACGTCGCGGCGGCCCGGCACGGCGTCCTTCTCGATGCAGGTGATCGCGGCGTCCTGGAAGTCGTACGGGGTCGGGCGGGCCCGGCCGCGCATCCCGGCGAGCAGGATGGACGTCTCGAACACCGCGATCGCGTCGGCGGTGCTCGCCAGGTAGCCGTTGCGGCGGGCCAGCCGCACGATGTCGACGCACCAGCCGAGCAGCTCGGCCTCGTCGAGCCCGTCCAGCGCGGGCGGGCTCGACAGGAAACCCGACAGCCGGTCGGTGACCGGCTCCGCGGCGGCGGGCGCGGGCGCCGCCTTGGCCTTCGCGCGTTTGCGGGCGCCCTTCTGCCCTTCGAGCTGGAACGGCCTGAGACCACCGCGCTTGAGCGCCTTGGCCCAGGTGGCGGCCGCGATCGACACCGTGCCGGACGCCAGCCCGAACTGCGCCTCGATCGCCGAGTGGCTGGAGGGGATCATGCCGTACTGCCAGCGGGTGCCGGTGCGCGGAGTGATCTCGAACTCGGTCACCTCGGCGCCCAGCCCGAACTGCTCGACCCGGCTGGCGGCGTGGAAGGCGCCGCAGACGTAGAGGCAGTCGGCCGGGTCGGCGCCCGACGCGGCGAGGTGCTCGCGCATGCGCGTCCACATGTAGCGTTCGCGGTCCTCGTTGCGGGCCAGGTCGCCGTCGTCGGGGCGGTCGGGGCGCAGCCGCCGGAAGAGGCTGCCGATCAGCACCATGACCTGGCGGTAGGTGGCGTGGTCGGCGCCGGCCAGCGGCTGCTCGACGTACTGGTCCCACCATTCCGACCAGTGCCGGACCTTGCCGTGGTGGAGCAGGTGCTCTTCGAGCTCGGCGAAGCGGGGGCGCAGGTCGCCGATCTCGATGCCGACCGCGTCGCCGTGCAGCGCCGCCTCGTCGGTGGCGGCCTCCTCCTCCGTCCCGCCGGCGCCCGCCCTCCCGGCGGTGGTTTCGCCGGGGCGTCCGCTCACCTTGCGCGCGTCCGCCGGGAGACCGTGCCCGCCGGCGTCTCCGCCACCGTCATCGAGCCCGCCGCCGTCGGACGGGCGCGGCTCCCACTGGTAGACGTGGTCGGTCGAACGGTCGACCAGCACCAGCTCGACGCCGGGGGTGTCGAGGGCGTAGGCGATCGCCTGGTATTCGGCCGACGCCTCGGTGATCGGCGCGACGACGCTGAGCGGCGCCCACTCGGCCGGGAAGCCGTCGATCTCGCTGGCGAACGCCTGCACCGCGACCGGCAGCCGGCAGTTGCGCAGCTCGTCGAGCAGCGGCCGCAGGTCCTCGCACAACTCCAGATAGACGACCTTGGGCTGCTTGGCGCGCAGCCGGCGCACCATCGCCAGCGCGGACGCCGGCGAGTGGTGGCACACCGGGAAGATCTCCAGCTCTTCGCGCAGCGCCCGGTCGACGTCCTCGACCATGCCGGCCAGCAGGCCGGGCACGGCGGCGGGACCGTCGGCGAACGCCGCGGCGGCGTCGAGCAGCTGGGTGCGCAGGGCGTCGAACGGTTCGGTGAGGGGTTCGGTCATGACAGTTTGGCGATCGCCTCGCGGCCGCCCTCGAGGAACTCCTGCCAGGGCGCGCCGGTGTCCTTCTTGCTGCGCGGCTCGATCACGCCGTGCCAGAACTTGTTGAGGATGGCCAGGTCTTCGGGGGAACGGCGGGCGAGCGAGCCGACCAGCGACCCGGCGAGCGTCTGCGCGCTCAGCGTGCGGTCGCCGAAGAACTGGCCGTGCAGGATCGCGTCCTCCAGGACGCCGATCTGCTCGGCGGTCGAGAGCGCCGACTCCAGCCGTTCGTCGTCGCTGGTGGCCGACGCGGCGGCGGCCCGCAGGTCGGCGAAGCTCTGCAGCAGAACGTCGAGCAGCGTGGGCGGCAGTTCCAGCTCGATCTGGTGGCGGCGCAGCAGCTCGGTGGTGCGGAACCGGACGATCTCGGCCTCGCTGCGCTTGTTGGTCACCACCGGGATGCGCACGAAGTTGAACCGCCGCTTGAGCGCGGACGACAGGTCGTTGACGCCGCGGTCGCGGCTGTTGGCGGTGGCGATGATGGAGAACCCCGGCTGCGCGAAGACGATGTTGTCGTCGTCGAGCTCGGGGATCGACACGTACTTCTCCGACAGGATCGAGATCAGCGCGTCCTGAACGTCGCTGGTCGAGCGGGTCAGCTCCTCGAAGCGGCCGATCACGCCCCGCTCCATCGCCGTCATGATCGGCGAGGGGATCATCGCCTCGCGGGACTGGCCCTTGGCGATGACCATGGAGACGTTCCACGAGTACTTGATGTGGTCTTCGGTGGTGCCCGCGGTGCCCTGCACCACCAGCGTCGAGTTGCGGGAGATGGCCGCCGACAGCAGCTCGGCCAGCCAGCTCTTGCCGGTGCCGGGGTCGCCGATGAGCAGCAGCCCGCGGTCGGACGCCAGCGTCACGATGCTGCGCTCGACGAAGCCGCGGTCACCGAACCACTTCTGCGGGATCTCGCGGTCGAGGCCGTCGGCGGGCTCGGAGCCGAGGACGAACAGCCGCACCATGCGCGGGCTCAGCCGCCACGAGAACGGCTTGGGCGAGTCGTCGACCGACTCCAGCCAGTCGAGCTCGTCGGCGTACTTGACCTCGGCCGGGGCGCGCAACATCTCGTCGGTCATGCGTGGGTTCTCCTAAGCGAGGACGTCGTGAAGAGGAAGATCAGGGTGAGGCGGGCCGGGCCCGCCGGGTCAGGCGAGGAAGTTCTTGAGCTCGACCACGAGCTTGCGGATGTGGCCCGAGATCACCGGCGTGCCCAGGTCCTTGAACTTCTGGCGGAACCACGGATCGACGCTCTGATGGCCGGAGCTGTTGACCGAGCCGACCGGGATGAACTTGACCCCCGAACGGTGCACCGCCTCGATGCCGTCGTAGAGCGGCTGGGACCGGCCGAACTCGTAGAAGTCCGAGATCCACACCATGACGGTGTCGGCCGGATTGGTGATCTTGGGTCGCGCCATCTCCATCGCCACCGGCCCGTCGTTGCCGCCGCCGAGCTTGGTGCGCAGCAGCACCTCGAACGGGTCGTGCACCCAGGGGGTGAGGTCGAGGGCACGCGTGTCGAACGCGATGAGGTGCACGTCGACCTTGGGCAGCCCGGCGAAGATGGACGCCAGGATCGTGCAGTTGACCATCGAGTCGACCATGGAGCCGGACTGGTCGACGACCACGATCAGCTTGGCCGGGGTGGTGCGCTTGGCCGTGTGCCTGTAGAAGAGCCGGTCGACGTAGAGCCGTTCGTCGTCGGGGCTCCAGTTGGGCAGGTTCTTCCAGATGGTGCGGTCGAGGTCGAGGTTGCGGAACACCCGCTTGGGCGGCACCGACCGGTCGACGGTGCCCGCGCTGGTCTGCTGCACCTGGGTGCGCAGCACCTCGGCGACCTCGTCGACGTAGCGCCGGATCAGCGACTTGGCGTTGGCGAGCGCGACGCCCGACAGGTTGGACTTGTCGCGCAGCAGCTGCTCGATGAGCGACATGCTCGGCGTGAGCCGCGCCGCCAGCTTGGGATCGGCCAGCACCTCGCGCAGATGCATGCGCCCGACCAGATCGCCTTCGAGTGTGGAGAGCTCGCCCTTCAGCGCCCCGGCGCCCTCCTCGCCGAGCGCCTTCCTGAGCCACCCGGCGTCCTGCTGCCAGTCCGCCAGCTGCGTGGCGCTGACCGACCCGGAGCCGGTCGAGAACACGTTGAGCAGCAACTTGGACACCAGCGCCGCCCGCCGCACCTCCTCGCCCGCCTCCCCCGGCCGAAGACCCTCACCCGTGCCACCTTCGCCGGTGCCGCTCTCGCCCGGACCGATCGCGCCGGTGGCGCTTTCGTCCGTGCCGCTCTGGCCTGTGCCGGTCTCTCCGGCGGAGCCTTCGCCCCTGCCGCTCGGGCCCATGTCGCCTTCGCCCGGAACACCTTCGCCCGGAACACCTTCGCCCGGAACGCCTTCGCCGGGAACACCTTCGCCCGGAACGTCTTCGCCGGGCGTCGGGGCTTGGCCGGTCATCAGACCGGTCAGCTCGGTGGCCAGGTCGGGGAAACGCTGGACGAGGTTGTCGATGGAGATGCCGGGGTCGAGCAGGGCCGGGGGAAGCCCGATGTCGTCGACGATCGCGACGCTGGCGGTCTCGAGCGCGGGCTGCTCGTCGGGGTCGAACAGGCGGGCCAGCAGCCGCCAGTAGAGAACCTGCCGCCGGTTGGCCTCGGAGTCGATGTCGGTCATTTGCGCAGCAACCGTCCCGCCCGTTCACGCAGCACGGCGACCGCGTCGCCGGCCTTGGCCTCGGCCTTGACGATCCTGGGATCGGTCGGGCCCTGCGCCCAGTCGCCGTTGTGCGCCTCGACGGGCTTGCGCTTGACCGTCGCCTGGACGGCGAGCGGCTGGACCGACCAGCGCCCGGCGTCCCAGCGCATCAGGCCGATGCACGCGGTGGACGCGGCCACCAGCTCGGGTGTCAGCGGCCCCGACGGGGGCAGCCGGTCGAGGTCGACGGCGAGTTCGGCGCCGTCGAGCACGAACGTGCCGTCGCCGGTGCCGTAGCCCTCGATCAGGACGGGCTCGGCGATGCGCACCGGGTGGCGTTCCAGCGGCGGAACGGCGGGGGCGGCGGCCCGCGCGAGCAGGAGCCGCGCGGTGGCGAACGGGTCGGCGGGCTCGCCCGCGGCGGCCCGGTCGTCGTGCCACACCAGGTCGCCGCCGCGCAGCGGCATGCCGGTGAGCTCCAGGCTCCGGCGTCCGGCCAGCGCGGCGAGCAGCACGGGATGGGCGGCCAGCAGCCGCCACACCGCCGAGCCGACGATGGTGTCGGTCTTGGTGGCCGACACGCTCACCCGGATGAGCCGGACGTCGTCGCCCTGCTCGAGCACGCCGTGGATCTGCATCTGCACGGCGGTCGCGTGCTCGTGCACGTCGACGCCGAGGGGCAGCAGCCGTCCGTCGACCTCGGTCGTGGTGGCCGCGGGTGGGGGAGCCTGTGCCAGCAGGGTGGCGCGCATCCACAGGTCGGCCCAGCGCCGGGTGGGCAGCACGGGCATCGTCGCGATCGGGGCGAACGCCCGGAGCTCGGCGGCGAGACCGTCGAGCAGCACCGCGAGCGGCCGGACGGCGGGCTCGGCGAGCAGCGCCTCGATCGTCTGGTCGGCGGCGGCGACCAGGTCATGGCCCACGCCGCGCCACCCGGTGATCGCCAGCTCGTGCAGCCACGACCGAGCACTGGCCCGCAGATTGTCACCCCCCGAGCCAGCCGAGCCAGCCGAGCCGGCCGCGCCGTCTGGGGTGCCCGTCGCGTCCGGGGCGGGCTCGGTCGTGGTGTTGCGGGTGCGGCCGAGCGTGCCGTCGAGGTGGGTGAGGAGGGCGTCGTGGACCGCGCCGAAGAGGGCGGCGCGGGCTCCGGCCAGGGCGGCCAGGTGCTCTTCGGCGATCGAACCCGCCGCCACCTTGGCGGCCGCCTCGGCGGCGGCCGGGCCGAGGGGGGTCGGGGCGAGGGCGGCCACGAGGGCGCCGACCGCGGCGGTGCGCTCCTCGCCGAGCCGGGCGAAGCCTTGGACGAGCGCCTCATCGAAGCCGTCGACCAGGTCGAGCGCCTCCGTGACGCCCGCCGGGTCGCCGGTGCCGTCGAGGAGGGCGGCCAGTTGCACGCCGAGCATCAGAGCACCGCCTTGGTCGCAGGGAACCAGTGCATCTCGGCCAGCGGCTCGGTCGTGCCGGGCAGCTCCAGGTAGGCCAGGTGGCGCAGGAACCGGCTGAAGACCACCGCGGCCGGGGCACTCTCCTTGCCGCCCGTGAGCCCGCCGATCAGGGGGGCGTCCTCGCCGACGTCGAGTTGCAGGTAGCGCGCCACCCGGTCACGTCCGTACTGCACCTCCGCCTCGTCGAGCAGCGACCGCAGGTGCTTGCACGGCGACGCGGCGCCGAGCCCGCCGCAGGGCCGGTTGTTGTTGGTGCTGCAGCTGAATCCGTGCGTCCCCGCCGTGATCGAGGAGACGTAGACCCGGGCGATGTCCGAGCCGCTCGAGACCACTCCCTGCAACCGGCCCTCGGCCATCTCGACGAAGGGGACCTTCGCCAGCTTGCGGGGCCGCACGAGTGGCACCACCCGCACCGAACTGCGCTTTTGCCACGCGTCGTCATCCGCGCTCACACTCGACCTCCAGCCCGGTGCCCGCACGAACCGCCGGATCGGGTTCGCTCACCGTCACTGGAATCCTCTCGAACCCCACCGACATTTCGGCGGGGTTCGAGAGGATCTTCGCGATGGATGTGGCGCCTGAGACATCTGGGACGAACGGCGCGGCCCGATGGCGAGCCCGCGATCAGTCGCGGGCGCCGATGGTCTCCGCCGGTGCGTTCCGCAATGCGGCGCGGGCGGGCAGCGCGGTCGCGAGCAGCGCGAGCAGGCCCGCGCCGGCGATCACTCCGGCGTACGCGAGCGGCGGGACGTGCGGGGTGCCGGAGCCGGTCATGCCCGTGCTGAACGCGTTGAGCGTGACCAGCGCGATCACCGTCCCGAGCACCGTGGCGACCAGCACGACCGACAGGGTCTCCAGCCGCAACATCCGCAGCACCTGGCGCCGGGTGGCGCCGGCCAGCCGCAGCAGGGCCAGTTCGCGGACGCGGCCCGCGACGGCCATGGCGAGCGTGTTGACCATCGAGATCGCGGCGAAGGCGACGATGAGGCCCAGCGACAGGTAGTTGACGGCGCTGCCGCCGGACTTCTCCGGCGCGGTCGCGCGTTCCTGGACGCGCAGTCCCGGGAAGGTGGCCGTGGCCCGGTCGAGCGCGGCACGGTCCACACCGGGCGCGGACACCAGCACGGTGCCCATCGGCACGTCCACGTGCGCGGCCACCAGGGCGTGCGGCAGCGTCAGGTCGCCGAACCCCAGCCCGCGGCGGTAGACCGCGATGACGCGCATCGTGACCGGGGTGCCGTCGCCCATGGCGAACGACCTGCTGTCGCCCACCTTCATGCCGAGGCCCTCCCGCACGGCCATCGTGCCCTGGCCGAACCCGTCGAGCGTGCCGGACGTGACGTCCAGGTCCATGGTCCGCGACAGGCCGGCCGGGGTGACGCCCTGGGCGCTGTAGGGGCTGTTGACCCCGCGCACCCTGGTGTGCAGGACCTCGGTCACCGCCTCCACCCCGGGCACCCGCCGTACCGACTCGGCGGCGGGAGACGGCACGGCCGGGCCCAGCACGTAGTCGGCCACGTTGCCGGTCTGCGCCTGCGTCCGGGCGGCGCCCTTGACCGTCGTCTCGGCGAACAGCAACGTCGAGGACAGCGCGATCATCAGGGTGAGCGGCGCCAGCACGGCGGCGAAGCGGCGCGCGCCCGTCCGCAGGTTGGCGTCGGCCAGCCCGGCGACACCGCCGCCGGCGCGCAGGGGCAGCCCGGTCAGCGTGAGCGCGGCGCGGGCGAGCACCGGGCCCAGCAGGGCCACGCCCGCCGCGAACAGCAGGGCCGTGACGGGCGTCAGCGGGCCGGACCCGGCCTCGGTGTGGATGGACCGCAGCACGAACGTCAGCACCACGCCGCCCGCCAGTGCGACCGCACCGGCCGCCAGCCGCGGCCACGGCGCCCGCGCCGGGGCCAGCGCGGCCTCGCCCAGCGCCTCCACCGGCCGCAGCCGGGCGACGCGGCGGGCCGAGATCCGCGCGGCGAGCCAGGCCGCCGTGGTGGTCACCGCGACGGCGACGATCGGCGCGAACGGGCCGACGACCAGCGGCAGGTTGGCGGGGATCGCGTCCAGATCGGCGAACGCCCCGTGCACCGCGTTCCCCAGGAACAACCCCGCGACGGCGCCCGGCACGGTCGCGGCGAATCCGACCAGCAGGGCCTCCCGCCCGATCATCCGGCGCAGCTGCCGGGGCGTCGCGGCCACCGCGCGCAGCAGGGCCAGTTCGCGTTCGCGCTGCTGGACGGCCAGGCCGAACGTGCCGACGACGGCCAGGACCGCCACGATGAGGGAGGTGCCGCCCAGCGCGGCGCCCATGCTGATCAGCTTGACCCGGCCGCTGTCGCTGCCGACGAACTCCACGCGCCCCCGGTCGGTGCCGGACTGCACGCTGACCTTGGTGCCGTGCAGCGCGTCGCGTACGGCCTTCTCGGCGGAGGCGGGCCAGACGCCGACGGCGGTGATCTGCCCGGGGTGCGCCGAGGCCAGGCGCCGGGCCTCCGCGGTGGCGAAGAACACCACGTTCTGGTGGTCGAGGCGCTGCGCGGTGACGCCGACGACGCGGTACGTGCCGGAGCCGAACGAGGTCAGCGCGTTCACCTTCGCGCCGATGCGGTGCGGGGAACCCGCGTCCACCACGATCTCGCCGCCGGCGGCGGGGGCGCGCCCCGCCTTCAGGGTGAACGGGGTCAGCCCGGCCGACTCCCACCCGTGCCCGTCCACGGCACCGGCGCCCCGCAGCATCACGGGGACCGTGACCTCGGTGACGACCGACCGCACGCCCGGGACCGACCGCAGTGTGGCCGCCGTCGATTCGGGGATCCAGGCGCGGGCGGTGTTGGGCTTGGACTTCTTCTTGAACTCGCCTTCCCCCTTGTCCTTGAGGAAGTGCGACTGCGGGTCGCCCGCGACGACGACCGGCGCGCCCGCGTACCGTTCCGGCGCGACCTTGCCGCGCAGGCCGGTGTCCATGAGCATGCCGCAGGCCGTGACGAGCGCGGCGGCGCAGAAGAGCGCGACGAACGCGCCCGCGAACGCGGCCTTGCGGTGCCGCAGTGTGGTGAATGCCAGGGCGAACATCAGACGTAGGCCCCCAGTCGTGTCATGCGCTCGGCCACGTCGGCGGCGTCCGGCCGCTGGACCGAGTCGACGATCCGGCCGTCGGCCAGGAAGAGCACGGTGTCGGCGTAGGAGGCGGCGACCGGGTCGTGGGTGACCATCACGACGGTCTGGCCCAGGGTGTCGACGGTCTCGCGCAGCAACGTCAGCACGTCCCGCGCGGTCACGGTGTCGAGCGCCCCGGTCGGCTCGTCCCCGAAGACGACCTCCGGCCTGGTGATCAGCGCGCGGGCGATCGCCACCCGCTGCTGCTGGCCGCCCGACAACTCCGCGGGCCGGTGCCCGGCCCGCTCGCCCAGGCCCACCCGGCGCAACGTCTCGTCCAGCAAGGCCTTGTCGGTGCGGGTGCGGGAGAGCCGCAGCGGCAACGTCACGTTCTGCTCGACGGTCAGGGAGGGGACCAGGTTGAACGCCTGGAACACGAACCCGACCCGGTCGCGGCGCAGCTCGGTCAGCTTCGTCTCGTTCATCCCGGACAGGTCCGTGCCGCCCAGCCGCACCGACCCGGAGGTGGGGGTGTCCAGCCCGGCGGCGCAGTGCAGGAACGTGCTCTTGCCCGACCCCGACGGCCCCATCACGGCGGTGAAGCCGCCCTTGGGAAGGGTGACCGTCACCTCCCGCAGGGCCGCCACGGCGCTCCTGCCCTTGCCGTAGACCTTGCTGACGGCGGTCAGCTCGACTGCTTCGCTCATGCCCTCAACTCTGCTGACCTGCGGCTTCGGTCGACAGAGAGCACGTCATCGATCACCTATGACGTCGTCATGGGTGCGGCCGTGACCGCCTCGGGTTCGCGGCGCAGCGTCGCCGTCACCCGGAACCGCCCGCCGCCCGAGGGCCGCGCGTCCAGCCCGCCGCCGAACGTGCCGAGCCGCGTGGTGAGGTTGCCGATGCCCGCGCCCGGCGGGGTGACCTCGGACGGGCTCCCGTCGTTCTCCACCACCAGCCGGTCCGCGGCGATCGTGATGTCGCAGGTCCGTGCCGCGCTGTGCCGCAGGATGTTGGTGACGGCCTCGCGCAGCACCGTGCTCAGCACGCCCTCCGCGTCGGCCGGCGGTTCGCCCTCGCGGCTGACGCGCACGTCGATTCCCGCCGCGCCCAGCACCGACAGCGCCGACCGCAGCTCCGGCTCGAGCCGCAGGTGAGGGGCCGCCCCGGTCACGGTGTCCATGTCGGCGCGGGCGCGCACGGCCATCTCCACCACGTCCGCGAGCTCGGCGCGCGCGCGTTCCCCGTCCACGGTCATGAGGCGGCGGGCCAGCTCGCCCTTGAGCAGGATCGCCGCCAGCGTGTGGCCGAGCAGGTCGTGCAGGTCGCGGGCCGCGCGCAGCCGTTCCTGGACGACGGCGGCCCGCGCGATCCCGGCGCCCGCCGCGCGCAGCTCGTCGGCCAGCTGCGCGAGCCGCACCAGCCCGTACACGACCATCGCCGTCACCAGCACGCTGATGGCGGAGTTGACGATGACGGGGGCGCTCTCGCCGAGGGACCAGGCGATCCCGGCCATGCTCCCCATCACCAGGACCATCAACGGCCACGCGACACCGGCGGGCAGGAGCACCAGCAGCGTGCCCGCCAGGAAGCCCGGAAGCCCGCCCCACGCCCGGCCGAACAACAGCAGTGGCACGTAACTCAGCACCGCCTGCAACAGCAGAGCCCATCCCCAGTGGTCTCCGCGAGGGCGCGTCCACCTCAGCTGCAACAGGACGATCGAGGCGAGGAAGGGAACGGCCGTCAGCAACATCCACGGTTCGGTCAGCAGCAGGAAGGCCTTGGCGCAGAACCCGGCGAGCACGGCCCCGAGCAGCGCCACCGACAGCCGGTGTTCCCGGCTGGACGGGACGGCGGGCTCCGGCGCCGCGGTGACGGCGGCCTCCACGGCGAACCTGCCGTCGGGCTCCAGCCCGGTGGTCAGCCGCCCGCCGACGGCCTCCATCCGATCGGCCAGCGGCACCAGCGCCTCGGCGCCGCGCGCGGCGTTGGGCACCCCGTCGTTGGTGACCTTCAGGACGACCAGCCCGTCCTGCCCGGTGGTCTCGATGACGACGTGCCGGGCCGTGCCCTGCCGGACCACGTCGGTCACGGCCTCGCGCAGCACCGTCGCCAGCAGCGCCCCGGCCTGCCCGAGCGGCTCGTCATGGCCGACCCGCACCGTCACCTCGATCTCCGCCGCCGACAGCAGGCCGCGCGCCGCCGAGATCTCCGGCGTCAGCGAGAGGCTGCGCAGGTCGGCCGCCGCCGAACGGGCGGTCGCCAGCGACGAGCGCGCCGCCGCGAGCACCTCGTCGAGATCGTCCGTCCTGGCCGCCGCGATCGTGTCGAGCCCGCGTCCCACGTTCTCGTTCAGAGCGGCCGCCATCCGCAGCCGTTCCTCCTCCACCGCCGCCATCGCCAGCGTGACGCGCGCCCGGTGCACCTCGTCGATCCGGTCGGTCAGCCGGGACATGCCGTACGTGACCAGCGCGATCAGCACCGCCGTGATCGTGAAGTCGAGCGACTCGGCCACGGAGTGGTCGCGCGCCGCGTCGATGAGCGGAACGGTCAGCCCCGCCACCAGCGCGCCCCGCCAGGCCGACGCCAGCAGCAGCGACCCGAGCAGGAGCCCGACGATGCCGACCGAGACCCCGAACCCCAGCACCGCCGCGTACACCAGGACGGCCTGGACCCCGATCGCCCACCACGTCCGGAACCGCCGCAGCGACGGCAGGACGTACCGCAGCTGGACGCCCAGCACCGCCAGCGACAGCGGCACCACCGCGACCGCCCGCCCCGGCCCGCTGATCGCGGTGAGCGCGTACACGCTCACCAGGCTGCCGAGCACCGCCACGGCGATGACCTGCGCGGTACGCGGATGCAGATCCACCCGCGCCGACGGCCTCCTCAATATCCCCCGCCCCCTGACCTGGACATAAGGATCTTATTCGGACGAGCCGAGCGCGGCGGCCACCCACGGCGTCAGCAGGAGCCCCACCTCCTCGGCGGCCTGCTCCGAGTCCGCGCAGGGCGCCAGATAGACGCCCGAGCACGCCAGGAACCACGGCTCGTGCGGCGTCCGCACGACCGTGACGCTCTCCCCGATGTGCGGCGCCTGCGCCGAGAAGACCAGCAGCAGCGGGGGAGAGGCCTCGTACCGCCGCCTGGTCGCCCAGCCCCGCTTGTGCAGAACGCGCCGCAACGCGTTCAGCCGCCGCCGCGAGGTGAACGACGAGACCGGCGGCGCGAGCACCTGCCCGCCCATCACCAGACCTCCGTGCGAAGCCGCGCCTCCGCACGCACGCGCTGTTCCACCAGGGCGGCGTGCAGCGTGTCGGGATCGTCCTCGATGACCGTGGGATCGATCCCCGCCGCCGGGTCGTGCAACGTCGCGCACCACGACCCGAGCAGCCCGTCCCACCGCACCGACCGGAAGATCCGATGCCCGGGGAAGTCCTCACGCAGCCGGGCCAGATCTCGATCGTCAGGATGCATCGCCCACCCCTTCGTAGCGGATTGTCATGAACCGCTGACAGAGTGCGCCCGCCGACCTACCTTTGCCTAGGCGAGCTCAAGAAATACAACGGGCGCGAGGTGATCATGCAGTTTCGCCGTGGATTCGACCCAGATAGCGACCTCTGGGACTTCGTAGCCGCTGAGCTGCGAAGGCAACGCCAAGAGCGAAATCTGTCGCTGGCTGCCGTCGGCGACATCATCAATCGAGACAGATCACTTGTCGCCCGCGTTGAATCCGGAGACACCAAGTTGCAGGAGGTCCACGCGGGGAGGCTGGACCACGCGTGGAATCTCGACGGGCTCTTCCGTCGCCTCGTCAAATTCGCCAAGGCCGGTCACGACGTCGAGTGGTTCAAGACGCACTTGGAGATGGAGGCCAACTCCTCCGAGCTTCGCATCTGGGAGCTGGGCTGGCTTCCTGGTTTGTTCCAGACCGAAGACTATGCGCGAGCGGTGCTCACGTGTTCGGGGGAAGAGGACGTCGAGGCGGATGTGGAGACACGTCTCGCTCGCCAGGACAGTCTGCGGCGCAAGCCTCGCCCCAGGATCTGGGTGCTCCTGGATCAGAGTGTCGTCGAGCAGCCCGTGGGTTCTCCGGAGCTCATGTGCGAGCAGCTCAGCCGCCTTGTTGAATCCGCCAGGCTCCCTAACATCACGGTGAGGATCGTCCCCCGTGAAGTTGGCGCGCACGTGGGTCGGGACGGCTCGTTCAAGATCATGACCGAGGGTGGTGCCAGTGCGGTCTTCGTTGCCGCCGCTGGCGGCGGGCGCCTTGTGCAGGACGCGGGAGAGATAGCCTCATACCGCACTCGGTTTGACCTAATCGGCGATGTGGCGCTACCCAAGGAAGCATCGTTGCAGGTGCTTGTTCAGACGTTGGAGCAGTTTCGTGATCATGTGGCGAAAATCTAGCTACAGCGGTACGGGCTCACAGAATGACTGTGTTGAGCTTGCCCAGATCCCCCTCGTCGGCGAGCTCACCGTTGCCGTGGGCGTGCGGGATTCGAAGGCTCCTGAGTCGGGGCATCTTTCATTGTCTGTGGCGGCGTTCGGCGAGCTTGTCGCGCGGGTGAAGCGAGCGGAGCTGGATCTCTAGGTCAGTGGATGACGGCGTCCATCTGGCCTGAGGCGACGACCTCGCCGTCGGACAGGACCTCGCCCAGGTAGCGGTCCTCGTTCTCGGGGTCGGCCTTGGCGACGAAGGTGACCTTCGTTCCCGCGCGGACGAGGCGCTGCGCCTGGAGGGCCATCCGGGTGGAGCTCCAGGTGAAGTCGTCGGTGCCCGCGCGTTCCCGGAGGAGGCGTTCGCCGATGGTGGCCAGGCCGCCCGCGGCGACGGCGACGGGCAACATCGGGCGGTCCGTGAAGTGGCCGACGCACATGTCGGGTTCCACCAGCAGGTCCGCTTCGACGCGGCCGTCGATGACCTCCACCTCGGGGAACGGCAGGTCGCCCCGGTACGGGTTGACCTGGGTGGGGACCAGCGGCGGGTCGGCCGGGAACAGGTGCTCGAAGGTCCGCTCGCTGATCACCGTGTAGTCGATGCGCACCTGGGCGAGCACCGCGCCCGAGGCGTCCAGGAGCTCCGTGTGCGCCCTGGCGGTACGGCGGCGGCTGGTGAACGCGGTCGTCGCCCTGCCGTGGAGCTCGGACGGCCGTTCGGAGGTCGGCGGGGCGAGCCACTCGACCATCGCGTCGCCCGCGAGGTAGAAGTGGCGGCCCGCCACGGGGTTGACCGTGGCCGCTCCGCAGAGGCCGAGGATGGCCAGGTGCCGCCCCAGCTCCGCCATCGTGATCGGCGTGGCCTCGCGGCCCGGCGGCCGTTCCACCGGCACGGTCGCCTCGACCATGCCGGGCCCCGTGGTGACCAGGTCCCGCAACGCGTAGTAGGGCTTCGAAACACAGATCAGTTCACCGACGTCCAGCGCCGTACCGGCCTGACTCACGACCTCGCCCCCCAGCGATCTCGAATCAGCTACGGATGATCACACGCCGCGGCGGCCGGGCCTCGCGGGCTTGCTGGAGTTTTGGATTGTCAGAGGCAGATGATTGCCTGGCCGCATGGGAGAACAGGTCCGCGACGGCGCGTTCTGGGATGTTCAGGCGGGGCGGGTGGCGCCGCCGCCCGCGGCCGTCACGCTGGGCTGGCAGTTGCAGGCGGTCGACCCCGAGGCGGGCACGATCGAGGTCACCTTCGAGGCGGGCGAGCAGTTCCTCAACCCGGTCGGGATGATCCAGGGCGGGTTCCTCGCGGCGATGCTCGACGACACGCTGGGCCCGGCGCTGGTGGCGACGTTGCCCGCGGGGCAGTTCGCGCCGACGCTCGACCTGCACGTGCAGTTCGCGCGACCGGCGCGGCCCGGCCGCATCCGCGGTTATGGCGAGGTCGTTCACCGCGGCCGGGAGATCTGCCATCTGGCCGGACGCCTGACCGACGCGGGCGGCAGGCTCCTGGCCAGTGCCACCGCGACGGCCCGCATCCAGACGCTCTCCTGAGACCGGTCGCTCTCCGGGGAGACCGCTACTTGACGTGCTCGCCGGGCACGACCCGGGTCGTCGTGGTCAGGCGTGGTGGTGTTCCTCGTCCGGCGCGGGGCGGCCGGAGGCTGTTTCGATCACCTCGTCGAGGACGCCGCGTGAGCGGATCAGATCGGCGATCATGCGGTTGATGCGGTCGCGCTCCTCGGTCAACTCGGTGACCAGCCTGGGCGTCGCGACCTCGTTGGGCCCGCCGTCCGCGTCCCGCATGCAGGGCAGCAGCTCGGCGATCTTCGCGCTGTGCAGCCCGGCGGCGAAGAGCTCCTGGATGAGGATGACCCGGTCGACGGCCCGTTCGGGGAAGTCCCGGTGCCCGCCCAGCGTCCGGTCGGCCGCCAGCAGCCCCTGCTTCTCGTAGTAGCGCAGCGACCGCTCACTCACCCCGGTACGCCGGGCGAGCTCCCCGATCCGCATCCGTACCCCACCTCGAAATCTGACATCAATGTCAGATTCACCGTACCGGCACCGTCCTCCGGAGTGCCAGCGTGTACGACCCGTGATGAGTACGGTTGCTCGATGATCGAACTGGATGCGGCCGTCGAGGTGGGGATCGCGGCGTTCTGCGCGGGCCAGGAGTCGCCGGGCGACGACGCGGTGTGGGAGTCGCTGACCGGGGCAGGCGTCGAGCCGTGGCTGGCCGAGCGGCTGCTGTACTTCCTGCCGATGGCGTACACGCGGAGGTTGCTGCCCGACGTCCGGTACGCGGAAGGGCTGGAGACCCCCGGCGGACGGCTGAGCCTCGCGGACGAGCCCGTGTTCGCGGCCGCGCTGGCCCGTGCCCAGCGGGCCGACCGCGGTGAGATCGAGCGGATCGCCTTCCGCAGCGCCGAGTTCAACGCGATCAACAGCCTGCTGAACGACGGGTCGAATCTGGCCGACCTCGTCCTCGGCGATCCCGCGCTCGCCGAGGACCTGGAACCGGTCCGGCCGGGCGACGGGGGCGTGCCCTCGCCGCGGGCCGCGTTCGAGGACCTCCTCCGCGGCCATGGCGTCCCCCTCGGCGGCGAGACCGCGGTCGGCGCGACGTTGTTCGTCCACCCCGCTCCGCGCGGCCTGGTGATGACCCAGGTCGACTTCGCCGTCTCGCATCCCGCCCTGGCCGCGCCGTGGCTCGTGGAGAGCGTCGCCGGGCACGGCCCCACCTGGCGTGAGGCGATCGGCAGGGCGGTGAGCACGTTCACCCAGGGCGCGCTGCACCCGATCGTGGAGGGTCTCCTCAACCCCGGCGCCGCACCTGACCAGGTCCAGCGTGAACGTTACGAGCACCCGGACGGCCCGTTCGAGCTGGTGCTGGGCGCCCAGCTCACCATGTTCACGGACCGGCCCGTGCCGTCCGCCGGGCCCCTGCTCGACCGGTTGCTGGTGGAGTTGCGCGCGCGGCCGCTCACCCGGAAGGTGCACGGGTTGCGCGTGTTCACCGCCCACAACGACGGCCGCGCGCAGTCCACCGAGGTTCTGCTGGACAGCGAGCCCTGGCCCGCCGGAGAGGCGGTGGTCGCGCACCACCCCGCGCCTCTGCCCGACGGCAGGGTCGCGGTCCGGCTCTTCGGCCTGCTCGTCCCCCAGCGGTCTCCCTGATCGTTCAGCGGCTGATGGGGGTCTCGTGGTCGACACGGGACAACTTCTCGGGGTTGCGGACGGCGTAGAGGCCGGCGATCAGGCCGCCGTCGATGCGCACCGCGAGGACGGTGTCGATCTCCCCGTCGAGGCGGAGGATCAGTGCCGGGTGGCCGTTGACCTGGGCCGGCTGGAGCGACCCCGCGGTCGAGATCCTGCCCAGGACCTCGGCCACCGTGGCCGCGCCGACGACGGGGGCCAAGGCGGCCCGCACGACGCCGCCGCCGTCGGTCAGCAGGGCGACGTCCGGGGCGAGGATGTCGAGCAGGCCCTGGAGATCGCCCATCTCGACGGCCCGCTGGAACGCCTGGAGCGCGTCCCGGGTCTCGGCCGCGGAGACGGCCTCGCGCGGCCGGCGCGCGGCGACGTGCGCGCGTGCCCGGTGCGCGATCTGGCGGACCGCGGCGGGCTTCTTGCCCACGGCTTCGGCGATCTCGTCGTACTCCAGGCCGAACACCTCGCGCAGCACGAACACCGCCCGTTCCGTGGGCGCGAGCGTCTCCAGCACCAGCAACATCGCCATCGAGACGTTGTCGGCCAACTCGACGTCCTCGGCCACGTCGGGCGCGGTGAGGAGCGGCTCGGGCAACCACGGCCCGACGTAGGACTCCTTGCGCCGGCCGAGCGTGCGCAGCCGGCTCAGCGCCTGGCGGGTGGTGATCCGGACCAGGTAGGCGCGCGGCTCCCGGACGGTGTCCAGATCGACGCCCACCCACCGCAGCCAGGTCTCCTGGAGCACGTCCTCGGCGTCGGCGGCCGAGCCGAGCATCTCGTAGGCGACGGTGAACAGCAGGTTCCGGTGGGTCACGAAGGTTTCGGTGGCGGAGTCCATACGCACGAGACGCCGCCCCGTCCGCCTTTGTGACATCCGATGCAGCGGCGCCACACAGCGGAGCGAGTTGATCACGGGTTGTGAAAAATGGCGAATCCAGGCACACCCTTTGCAATGAGCGGTGTGCGCGCGGTGGTCGCTTGGGGGATCTAAGGTTCGCCGGAATCGCGGCGTTGAGGGGGAGATTCGCCATGGCTGCTTCGACCGCACGCTCGACCACGGGGGGCCCGTACTCGGGCTGGCTCGCGTACGCCGGAATGCTCGGCATCGTCGTCGGGATCTTCAATGTGATCGAGGGCTTCGTGGCCCTCGTGAAGAAGGACTACTTCCTGACCCCCGGAGGCGAGCTCCTCGTCTTCGACTACAACACCTGGGGCTGGTTCTGGCTCATCGCCGGCCTGCTCCAGATCGGGGTCGGCCTCGCCGTCCTGGCCGGTCAGACCTGGGCCCGCGTCGCGGGCGTGGTGCTGGCGGGCCTGGCGCTGATCGGCCAGTTCGCCTTCCTCGACGCCCACCCGGTGTGGGCGACGATCAACATCGCCATGCTCGTCCTGGTCATCTACGGGTTGGTCGCGGCGCCCAAGGGCGCGGTCGGCGACTGACACTCGCCCGAAAAGGGGGATGCCGCGCGCGCCCCCGGCGCGTGGGATGGCGCTGACTGTCCGGGGAGCGCGATGACTGAGAACGTTCCGCTGAACGATGACGAGCGAGCCGAGCTCGAACGCCTCCGCACGGAGGTCGGCCGGCTCCGTGAAGAACGCACACCGCACGGCGCGTGGCGGCGCCCGCGGGCCATCCTGGCGACGATCCTGATCGTGGTGGGATGCCTGCTGGCGCCGCTCGGCGCACTCGCGGTCTGGACGAGCAACGAGATCTCCAACACCGACCGCTACGTGGAGAACGTGGCGCCGCTGGCGTCCGATCCGGTGATCCAGAACGCGATCATCGACCGGACCACGAACGAGATCATGCTGCGGCTCGACGTCCAGGCCATCCTGGCCGAGGTCATCGGCGCGCTCGAGCAGCGCGGGCTGCCCCCGCGCGCGGGCGACCGGCTCGAGGGGCTGGCCGGCCCGATCGGCAACGGCGTCCGGGGCTTCGTCAGGGACCAGATCGCGAAGATCGTCCAAAGCCAGGAGTTCGTGACGTTGTGGAGCCAGGCGAACCGCCTCGCGCACACCCAGCTCAACGCGGTGTTGTCGGGTGAGGGCGGCGAGCTGCTCAGGGTGAACCAGGGGTCGGTCAGCATCGACCTGGGCCCGCTGATCGAGCTGGTGAAGCAGCGGCTGGTGTCGGCGGGGCTGTCGGTGGCCGCCAGCATCCCGGCGGTGCACCCGACGTTCCCGCTCTTCGAGTCGTCCGAGCTCGCCAAGGCGCAGAGCGCGTACGACATGCTCAACACCCTCAAGTGGGTCCTGCCGATCATGGCCCTGCTGTTCGTCGCCGCGGGCGTCTACGTGGCCCGGGGCAAGCGCAACGCCCTCATCGGCGCCGGGATCGGGGTGGCGCTCGGGATGTTCGCGCTGGCGATCGGGATCGCGATCGGCCGTGCCGCCTATCTCGACGCGGTCGGTGACGCCAAGCTCAACACCACGGCGGCGGCCGTCCTGTTCGACACTCTCGTGCGGTTCCTGCGGGCCGGCCTGCGCACGATCTTCGTGCTGGCGCTGGTCGTGGCCGCGGGTGCCTACCTGAGCGGTCCGGCGCCGGCCGCCGTCCGCCTGCGCGCCTTCTTCACGCGGTCGTTCGCGCGGGTCCGGCGGACGGGCGAGGGGCACGGCGTGACGACGGGCCCGGTCGGCCGCTGGATGTACTCGTACCGCACGCTGCTGCGGTGCGCGGCCGTGGCGCTCGCCGCGCTGATGTTCCTGCTGTGGGACCAGCCGACGGGCAAGGTGGTCCTGTTCATCAGCGTGCTGCTGGTGCTGCTCCTCGCCGTGATCGAGCTGCTGTCCAGGCCGCCCGCCGCGACGCCGCCCGCCGCGACCGCGACGTGACGTGGGCCGCCGTCAGGTGATCTGCCTGGCGGCGGCACGTCCCGCCGCGCGCCCGGAGAACAGGCAGCCGCCCAGGAACGTGCCTTCGAGCGCGTTGTAACCGTGCACGCCGCCGCCCCCGAACCCGGCGGCCTCGCCCGCGGCGTACAGCCCCTCGACGGGCTCACCGCCATCACCGATCACGCGGGAGTCGAGGTCGGTCTGGATGCCGCCGAGGGTCTTGCGGGTGAGGACGTGCAGCTTGACGCCGATGAGGGGCCCGGCGTCCGGGTCCAGGACGCGGTGCGGCGCGACGGCGCGGCTGAGCCGGTCGCCCAGGTAGCGGCGCGCGTTGCGGATGCCCTGGATCTGCGAGTCCTTGCTGAACGGGTTGGCGACCTGAAGGTCACGGTCCTCGATCTGGCGGCGCAGCACGGCGGCGTCCAGCAGGGGCTTGTCGGTGAGACCGTTCATCTTGCCGACCAGCGCCTCGAGCGTCCCGGCCACGACGAAGTCGGCGCCGTGCCGCTTGAACGCCTCCACCGGGGCGGGCGCGCCCTTGCCCAGCACGCGCTCGCGCAGCACCGCCCTCTTGTCGCCGGAGGTGATGTCGGGGTTCTGCTCCGAGCCCGACAGCGCGAACTCCTTCTCGATGATCCGCTGGGTGAGGACGAACCACGAGTGGTCGTACTCGGCGATGTCGGGGGTGGTGCGCAGGTACTTCAGGGTGGCCAGCGTGTCGTAGCCGGGCAGGCACGGGTCGGGCAGCCGCCGCCCGAGGGCGTCGAACCACAACGATGACGGGCCCGGCAGGATGCGGATGCCGTGGCCGGGCCAGATCGGGTCCCAGTTCTGGACGCCCTCGGTGTAGTGCCACATCCGGTCGCGGTTGACCAGCCGCGCGCCCGCCTCGGCGCTGATGTCGAGCATGCGCCCGTCGACGTACGCGGGAACGCCGGTGATCATGCTCGCGGGAGCCGTGCCGAGCCGTGACGGCCAGTGGCGGCGCACGATGTCGTGGTCGCCGCCGATGCCGCCGGTGGTGATGATCACCGCCTGGGCCGACAGCGCGAACTCGCCCGCGGTCGCGCGGCTGGAGGGCGCGCCGCGCGGCGCGTCGTCGGGCGCGAGGAGCGTGCCGCGCACCCCGGTGACGGTGCCGCCGTTCCGGACGATCTCGTCGACCCGGTGCCGGTGGTGGAACGTGAGCCGGCCGGAACGTTCGGCCTCGCGGGCGCTGCGCACGAACGGCGCGACCACCCCGGTGCCGGTGCCCCACGCGACGTGGAAACGCGGCACCGAGTTGCCGTGCCCGCCGGCGCGCAGGGCGCCGCGTTCGGCCCAGCCGACCATCGGCGTCAGCGAGATGCCGTGCCCGGCCAGCCAGGAGCGCTTCTCGCCGGCGGCGAACTCGACGTACGCGCGGGCCCAGCGCACCGCCCAGGAGTCCTCGTCGTCCAGCCGGTCGAACCCGGCGCTGCCCTGCCAGTCGCTCCAGGCCAGGTCGAACGAGTCCTTCACGCGCAGCCGCCGCTGCTCGGGCGAGTCGACGAGGAAGAGCCCGCCGAACGACCAGAACGCCTGCCCGCCCAGGTTGGCGGCGTTCTCCTGGTCGAGCAGGGCGACCCTGCGCCCCCGCGAGGTGAGCTCGTGGGCGGCCACCAGGCCGGCCAGTCCCGCCCCGACGATGATCACATCGGCGTCCATGCGTCCTCCCGGCGCGCGTGCGTACGGCTGGTCCCTACCCCCAGTCTGACCCGTTCAGGCTGGTGGGGCGAGGTGCAGCCGGTCGAGGAGCAGCTGGAGCAGTTCGTCGACGATCTGGTCGAGGCCGGCGTCGACCCAGCCGACGGCCCAGTCGTGCATGAGGCCGTTGATGGCGCCGATGAACGCGGCGGCGGTGACCCGGTAGTCGCCGGGGGCGATCTCGCCGCGCGCGGCGGCCTCGTCGGCCTGCTGGCACAGGAAGTCGATCCAGCGGGCCCGGCGGTCGAGCCGCTGCCGGTCGAGGCGCGGGCTGACCCCGATGATCTCGACGAACGCGATGCGGGTGTGGCGGGGGTCGGCGGTCGCCCCGGCGGCGTACGCGCGGAACAGCCGGGTGTAGCGCTCGATCGGCGTCAGGTCGGCCACGTCGTCCGGGAGGGCGGCCATGACGGACCGCTCGGCGGCGTCGTTGACGTAGAGGTGCAGCTCGGCCAGCAGGTCTTCGAGGGTGTGGAACTCCTCGTAGAACTGCCGGGTGGACAGCCCGGCCGCCCGGCAGACGTCGGTGACCTTCGTGGCGCGGTAGCCGGGGCCGCCGCCGAACAGGTCGAGGCCCGCCTCCATGAAGCGGCCGCGCCGCTCGGCCTGCCGCTCGGTCGCCGACCTGCCGCCGTACCGTCCCGCCGCCGGCGTGATCCTCCCCGCCACCCGGCACCTCCGTTCTCCGCCGCCCCTTGATTTTCCCCGATCGGGTCTTGTGGCCGCCCTCACATCTGCCTACCATCCAGTAACCAAGTCTGAATACGGCGATATTCAGACTGTTCCCCGCCTCCTGAGCCCCCACCCCCCTGGAGGACGTCATGAACAGTCCGGTCCCGGTTCGCCGGCGCAGATCCCTGATGAGAGGCGCCGTGGCCGCCGTCCTGGCGGCCGGCGCCGTGGTCGCCGCCGCCCCCGCGACCGCGGCGGACCCGCTGCAGGAGGTGATGCTGGTCGGCAACAACTGGGAGGGCACCGCCGACGTCATCAGGTCCCGCGGCGACTTCGCCAAGATCGGCCGGATCAACGTCGTCCCCGACAAGGACGACCGGCTCCGCGAGATCTACCTCAACCCCATCCGGCTGGCCTTCTTCCTGGGCATCCGGCAGACCGTCGGCGAGGGGCACGACCAGTTCGTCGACGACATGTACTCCACGCCCGACGGCTCGGCCATCGTCGTCTCGCGTCCCAGCTTCGCCGACGTCGCGTCCATCGACACCGCGACCGGCGCGCTGAGGTGGCGCTTCCCCGTCTCCGGATTCCGCTCCGACCACATGGCCGTCTCGCCCGACGGCACCCGCGTCGCGGTGTCGGCCTCCACCGGCAACACCGTCCACGTGCTCGACATCAACACCGGCCGCCAGCTGGGATCGTTCGCGACCGGCGACAAGCCGCACGAGAACGTCTTCAGCCGTGACGGCAAGATCTGGAACATGTCGATCGGCGAGGTCAACAACGACTTCGACGCGCCCTGGCAGGACTTCCTCAAGGGCGACCGCAAGATCACCATCACCGACGCCTCGACGTTCCGGGTCGTCAGGACCATCGACATGCGACCGCGCCTGGACGCGTTCGGGCGCACGAACTTCTCCGACGCGGTCCGCCCGGTCGCGTTCACCCCGGACGAGACCAAGCTGTACTTCCAGGTCTCCTTCTTCAACGGCTTCTTCGAGTACGACGTCGCCACCGACAGGATCACCCGCGAGAAGGTGCTCCCGGAGAACCCGGACACCAGCGACGACCGCACCACGTTCGTCAACGACTCGCGCCACCACGGCATGTCCATGAACCCCGCCGGCACCAAGCTGTGCGTCGCCGGGACCATGGACGACTACGCCACCGTCGTCGACCGCGCCTCGCTCCGCGAGGGCCCGCTGGTCCCGGCCGCCAAGCCGTACTGGGCCACGGTCAGCGGCGACGGCCGCGCCTGCGTCATCTCCGAGAGCGGCGCCGACCAGGTGACCGCGATCGACTTCGCCACCGGACGCAAGATCACGTCCACGCCGGTCGGCGACCACCCCCAGCGCGTCCGCGTCGCCCGCCTCCCCGCGGGCTGGACCTCCCCGCCCGCGGGCTGACCGACGAGCCCGCTCGCGGGCCGACCCCCACGAGCCGGTGCCGGGACGGGCCCCCGCCGTCCCGGCACCTTCGGGTCCGGCGTCCGCCGTGTCCTCGTCGCGCGGCCGGGACCGGACACCGGCGGATTGAACGGCCGGCCGGGCGCAGCCGTCGGACGGACGAGGGCCGGAACCGGAGGGATGCCGATGTCCACACGGCTCGCCGTCGTGGCCGACGACCGGCTGCTCACCGAGAGCCTGGAGGCCTGGGCCGCCGGCGTGGCCGGGATCGAGCTGGTCGTCACGGTGCCCAGCGTCCAGGAGCTGGCGCGGCGCCGCTGTCCGGCGGACCTGGTGCTGTTCTCGCTGAGCAGGGACGATCTGTCGGCGCTCGCGCAGGGCGTTCGCAGGCTGGCGCGGATGGGGCACCGGGTGCTCGTCGTCGGGCCGTGCCCCGGCGGGACCGCGGCGGCGCTGGCGGCGGGCGCGGCCGGTTACCTGACCAAGGACCAGGGGCTGGCCGACCTCGTGCGCGCGTTCGGCACGATCGCCGCGGGCGGGGTCGTCTTCCCTGCCAGGCCCGAACGGCTGCCGAGGTTGTCACCGATGGAACGCGTCGTGCTGCTGGACTACGCCACCGGCCTCACGCTGGAGGCCACCGCACGCCGCGCCGGCATTCAGCCGGAGACGGCGAAGACGTACCTGGCCAGGGTCAAGGCCAAGTACGAGCGCCTCGGCCGGCCCGCGCAGACCAAGCTGGAGCTGGCCGCGCGGGTCCGGGAGGATCTGTGCACCTGACCGTGCCGGGCGCGGGGGTCAGCCGTTGGTCGTGCGCACCGTCAGGGTGCGCAGGGCGATGTCGGTGAAGCGGTGGCCGACGCCCCAGACCGTGCCGGTGCCCGTCGAGGTGGCGCCGAACAGCGTGGGCCCGGTGACCGACGGCGTGGGCTCGATGGTCCACCGGGTGCCGTCCCAGCGGGTGATGAACGGCCGCGCGCCGCTCTGCCCGACCGCGTAGACCTTGGCCGGTGACAGGGCCGTGACCGCGTTCAGCTCGCTGCCCGCGGTGACGCCGGGATCGGGGACCTCCACCCGGCTCCAGCTCGTGCCGTTCCAGTGGATCGCGTACGGCACGAAGCGGACGGCCTGCTGGGAGAAACGTTCGCCGACGGCCCACACGTCGTTGGCCGCCAGCGCCACGACGCCCTTGAGGCCGGCGAACCGGTCCGGCGCGGGGACGATGCTCCAGGCCGAGCCGTTCCACCGCAGGATCAGCGCCTCCTCCACCCCGTACCCGGGGTCGACGATGGAGTGCCCGACGGCCCACAGGTCGTTCGCCGAGGCACCGTCGACGGCCTGGAGGACGTTGAACGTGCCGGGGCGGCTGGGGCTGGGCACCTGCGACCAGGCCGAGCCGTTCCACCGCGCGGTCAGGGTGTTCCCGCCGGACGAGCCGACGGCCCAGGCCTGCGCCGGGCTCAGCGTCTTGACCCCGCCGAAGAAGCCGCTCGGGCTCGGCACGACGTTCCAGGCGGACCCGTTCCACCGCTGGACATGGGTGCCCACGGCCCACACGTCGGTGGCGGACGTGCCGTCCACGTCGTTGAGCTGGCCGCCGTCGACCGGGGTCGGGCTGGGCACCACGCTCCAGGCCGAGCCGTTCCAGCGCATGGTCAGCGTGCGCCGGAAGGGCGCGGTGCCGCCGTCCGAGCGGCCGACCGCCCAGACGTTCGTGGTCGAGATCGCGTCGGCGCCCAGCAGCAGGGTGTCGCCGCTCGCCGGGTTCGGGCTCGGCACGACGGTCCAGGTCGCCAGGGCCGACGCCGCCGGTGCCATGACGAGGGTGAGCCCGCCGGTCATCGTGATCGCGAGAAGCCGCCTGCGCATGGCGGTCCCCCTTCTTCGCAGGGTTCGGTGCCCGCGACCGTAGGCGCCGCCACCCGTGCGGTCACGTCCCCTTTTGGGGGGACACGGATGGCCGTGTCCGGTCGTGCTGAGCCCGAACGGGCACACCCGCAGATCCGTGTTCCGGATGTGAAGCGCTCCGGGCGGGGACTCGGCCACCCGCCCGGAGACGGGCGGCGGCGCGGCGGGTCAGCGGAGCCAGACGCCCATGGTGTGGCAGTGGTCGCTGGCCGGCGCCGCGTCGTCGCAGGAGGCCGGGTAGGCGATCGACTCTCCGGTCCGGTCGACCCAGATGTAGTCGATGTGGTTCCGGGGGGTCGCCCGGACGGGAGGCGTCTCCGGATCGCCGTCGTCATCGCTCCAGGTCTGGTAGGTCGGGCTGTACGGGGCCACCAGATCGCGCATGCCCGCGAAGTAGGCCGGTGCGGCCTCCGGCCCGTCCAGCTGGTCGGGCCTGAGGTTGAAGTCGCCGGCGAGCACCTTGGGACGCCCGGCGGCGTAGCCGGTCGCCAGCCACAGGTACTCCTCGGCCTGCTTCCTGGCGATCGGGGCGTTGTTCTCCAGGTGCGCCGAGCACACCGACATGGGCCCGGCGGCCGTGCCCAGCCTGAGGCAGACATAGGTGCGGCACTCGACGCCTCCGCAGGGCCTCGCCTCCTGGGTCGGGAAGTACTCCGCGGTGTAGCCCTCCAGGACGCCCCCGGGATGGATGACCGCGTTGCCGTACCAGTCGCCCTCACAACGCGGCCCGCCCGCCCAGCTGGCCACCATCACCGCGTCGCCGCGGGTGAGGCGCACGAGCTCCTGGACGTCCTTGCGGCAGACCTCGTTCAGCGAGATGAACCAGGTGCCCTCCGCCGCCTTGACCCGGGCCACGAGGTCCATGGCCCGCTGCTTCAGCGCGGGCTGCTCGACGCACGTCGCGTTCCCGGCGCAGAGGTTGTAGTGCTGGACGGGGATCGGCACGGACGCGGCGTCGCGGCGGGACGGCGGCCGGCGGGCGTCCCTGGTGGTGATCAGCGCGACCGGCGGCCGGCCGGCGACGTCCCGCACCACCCGAAGGGACACCGGATGGGAGCTCGCCGCCTGCCCGGGGCCGATGAAGAGCCCGAGCATCGTCACCATCGCGGTCAGCAGAACGACGGAAACCGAGTCTCGAACGCGCCGCATCCGGACGCTCCCGCCTGCTCGACCGGCCCAGGCCCCTGTTCTGGTGGCGTTTTCAGCATCCAGTCGGGTCCGGGGGCTGTCACGGGCGATGGCCGCTGGCGGTCATCCCGCCGCGCGGGCGTTTGAGAGGGGCAGATCGACATCGGTGCCCTGGACAGAGTCCCGGGCGGGCAGATTCGTCACGGGGGTCATGCAATTTCTCGACCTCATTGAGCATTGACCCGAAAAGTCGCCTTTGACGTGAAAGTCGGAGGCGGCGGGCTGTCTGATCGGCCATGAAAGTGGCACCTCGAACTGAAGGGCCCCTGCCTGCGATGCCAGGACTCTAGGATGCCCCGAGTATGGCTAGGGATTTCATGGATTGCCGGTATTAAGGTGGCCGGGGCGGTAATGGCTGATAATGGTGATCAGCGTGCGCAGCGGTTCGAGGTGCACGCGCGGGATGTTTCCGGGCCGATGATCGTCGGAAACAACAATGTGATCAACACGGGCGGCTCCACCTCGGTGGAGAAACGGTCCGGACGGGCGCCGCGCATCCGGCCGCGGAGCCGGCCCGAGAGCCCGGCGATCCCACCCGGCGACCGCGACCCGCTCGGGCGTGACGCCGAGCTGGCGAGGCTGCGCCGCTGGGTCGAGGCGGGGAAGCCCGTCCAGCTCGTGGGGCGGCGGAGCGCCGGCAAGACCACGCTGCTGGCCCTCCTCGCCGCCGGTCTCAGGGAGCGCGGCACCGACGTCGTGTACGTCCCGGCCGCCGGGAAGGGCGTCGACGACGTCCTCCAGGAGCTGTTCGAGGCGTGCTACGACGTCGAGCGCCACCGGCCGGGGCCCGCCCGGCTCCACAAGCTGATGAGCGCCATCCGCGCCGTCGCGATCGTCGACGACTTCGCCGGGACGCCCGCCGACCTCGAACGGCTGCGGCACGCCGCGCCGTCCGGCGGGCTGGTCGTCTCGTCCGCCGAACGTTCGCTCTGGGACGGCGGCCGGGCCGTCGAGCTCGGCCCGCTGGAGCTCGGCCCGTCGCTGGAGCTCATGGAACGCGAGCTACGGCGGCCTCTCACCGGCGCCGAGCGCACCGCCGCCGCCACGTTCCACGAGACCGTCCAGGGGCATCCGCTCGCCATGATCCAGGCGTCCGCCGCCCTCGACGCGGAGGCCCGCGTCCCGTCCGGCCCCGGGAGCCTGGCCGAGGCCCTGGCGACGGGTCTCACCGACGCCGACCACACCGTGCTCGGCGTCCTGCTGATCCTGGAGGGCCTGGACGTCCCCTTCCCGATGGTCGAGCACCTCACCGGCGACCCCCTCGGCACCGACATGGCCGGCCGCCTGTCCTCCGCCAGCCTCGTGGCCGACGACGGGACGGGCCTGCGCGCTCTCAACCCCGGCGCCGCCCTGGTCCTCGAATCGGCGGGCACCACTCCGGACGTCGCCGGCCACGTCTCGGCGCTGGCCAGATGGGCGAGAGTCAGCCGGGACCACGAGATCGCGGAGGCGGCGCCGATCGTCGTGCGCATGCTCGAACGGGCCGTGGACGAAGGACTGCACGGCCCCGCCGTCAGGCTCGCCCGCGCGACCGCCCCGGGCCTGTGCCGCACCCTGAAGTGGGGGTCGTGGCAGCGGGTGCTCGCGCTCGGCGGCGAGGCCGCCCGCGCGAGCGGCTCGCCCGGCGACGCCGCCTACTTCGACCGTGAGGACAAGGCCCGCCGCCGGGCGTTGGCGCGGGGACTGTGGCTCGGCACCGCCGCGGGAGGCGGGTTCCTGGCCGGACGGCATCTCGGCAGGCACACGTCCGCCAAGGGATGCCTCATGGCTCCCGGCGCGCTGACGGCGGCCGTGGCCGTCATCGTCGCCACGGTCTTCGGCGCCGTCAGCTACGCGACGTCCCCCGGAGCGCAGGAGGCGCCCCCGCCCACGCCCACCGTGGGGGTCGCGCCGATCCTCCCCGCACCCCGCACGGCCCGGCCACCGGCGTTCCGCCCGTCCCCGCCGGTCCCGGCGCCATCAGCGTCCCGGCCGCCGACCACGGGGCCGAAGCCGCCGACGACCAGGCCCTCCCGGGTGCCGCCGACCATCCGCGTACCCACCACCAGGACGCCGGTGACCCCGCAACCCCCGCCCCTGACCAGCGCCATGGGCTTCTGGAGCAAGGACGGGATCTACATGATCGAGTTTCCGTCGAACGGCTCCGACACCACGACCTGGTCCAACATCGTCGTGACCTACGACGACAACGGCGAATGGAAGGTGCGCTACGACTGCAACGCGGCCGGCCCGGTCTCGATGACCGAACGCGACCCGGTGCCCATGACGTGCTGGCTCGACGGCGGCGACGACCCGAGCCCCGGCACGGTCACGCGCACCGGGGAGGACGACGTCCGCCTCATCGTCGAAGGCGACCCGCAGCCGTCCGGCTTCTACCACCGGACCGGCGGATGAGGGCCGTTCAGGGGCGGCGGTTGTCGCGTTTGGCCTGGCGGCGGGCGCCGGCGGCCTGGCTCGACGCCTGCTGCTTGGTCAGGGAGTTGCGCAACGACGGGGACTTGGGCGAACGCACGGCGCGCTGCGACCGGAGCGTGCCGGTGCCCTCCTCGGGGTGAGGCGCGGCCGGGCCGGAGTGACGTTCGGCGCGGGCCGCCTCGAGCCGTTCCGACTTGAGCGCGGCGGCGGCGCGGCGGGCCGCGGCGGCCAGATGCCGGCTCACGCGGGAGAGCGCGTCCTCGAACACCTCGGCCTTCTGCGCGTTGCGGCGGTTCTTGGGACGGGAGACGCCACGGCCGCCGTACTCCTCGACGCGCCCGGCGGCCTCCCGCCGGTAGAGCTTCACGTGCTTGTCACGGGCCCGCCGGATCCGGGTGTGGAGTTCGAGGAGCCCGTCCTCGTCCATGTCCTGCAAGCGCGCGCGCTCGGTCTCGCGGACCAGGGCCAGTTCGTTCTCGCTCATCGAGTTCAGCAGCGCCTTCATCGGCGCCCCCTTCTGGTTGCCTGTGGCGTCGTGCGGTCGGGGGCGGCCGCATGACCTCCGGTTCGTCGCTGGTATGTGCCCGTCGGGGCCGGGCAGCACACCTGCCGCGGCTCATGCCCAAACTTGACTTTTACTGCTGATCACCCGTTTCACCGGCCGGGTAGGTGCAGCACGTGACCACGACGACGGAGACCACCTCCACGCGGAAGATGTCGCTGCCGACGCTGACCGCGATGGTCGTCGGCTCCATGGTCGGCGCGGGGGTCTTCTCGCTGCCGCGCAACTTCGCCCAGGCGACCGGGGTCTTCGGCGCGATCGTCGCCTGGGCGATCGCCGGCACGGGCATGCTGATGCTGGCGTTCGTCTTCCAGACCCTGGCGGTCCGGCGGCCGAAGCTGGACGCGGGCGTCTACGCCTACGCCAAGGCCGGGTTCGGTGAGTTCCCCGGCTTCCTGTCCGCCTTCGGATACTGGGCCAGCGCGTGCGTCGGGAACGTCTCGTACTGGGTGCTGATCAAGTCGACGCTGGGGCTGGTGTTCCCGGCCTTCGGCGAGGGCGACACGCTCCTCGCGGTGGCCGTCTCGATCGTGGCCGTGTGGGCGTTCCATCTGATGATCGTGCGGGGGGTGAAGGAAGCGGCGTTCATCAACCAGATCGTCACGGTCGCCAAGCTCGTGCCCATCCTGATGTTCATCGTCATCCTCGCCGTCTCGTTCGAGGCCGGGGTCTTCGGCGACAACTTCTGGGGTGGCGGCGACCGGGACTACTCGGCCGGCGACATCTTCGAGCAGGTGCGCGCCACGATGCTCGTCACGGTCTTCGTCTTCCTGGGCGTCGAGGGCGCCAGCGTGTACTCCCGGTACGCCCGCCGCCGCACCGACGTCGGCCGGGCCACCGTGCTCGGCTTCCTGAGCGTCCTGGCGATCTTCGCCTCGGTCACGCTGCTGTCCTACGGCGTGCTGCCCCGGGCCGAGCTGGACGGGCTGCGGCAGCCGTCGATGGCCGGGGTGCTGGAGTCGGTCGTCGGAGGCTGGGGCAGCACGTTCATCGCGATCGGCCTGATCATCTCGGTGCTCGGCGCCTACCTGGCCTGGACGCTCATGGCCGCGGAGGTGCTCTACGTCGCGGCCAGGGACGACGACATGCCCGCGTTCCTCAAGCGGGACAACGCGCACGGCAGCCCGACCAGCGCCCTGGTGATGACGAGCGCGCTGATCACCGCCGTGCTGGTGGTGACCCTCCTCTCCGAGGACGCCTTCACCTTCACGCTGGAGTTGTGCAGCGCGCTGTCCCTGGTGCCCTACCTGCTGGCCGCCGGATACGCGCTCAAGATCGCCGTGGCGGACCGGAACGACCCGTCGCCGCCGCGGCGGCTCGGCCGGGAGACGGTCATCGCGGCCGTGGCCGTCGTCTACACGCTCTTCCTGATCTTCGCGGCGGGCCTGGAGTACCTCCTCCTGTCGTGCATCATCTACGCCCCCGGCGCGACGCTGTTCGTGCTGACGCGCAGGGAACAGAACAAACGCCCGTTCTCGCCGCCCGAGCTCACGCTCCTCGTCCTCATCGTGGCGGGCGCGGTGCTGGGCCTCATCGGCCTGATCAGCGGGTGGATCACGATCTGAGCGGTCTCGGGGGTGTGTCATGAGCGGTGAGTACGGCGTTCATTCGGAGGTCGGACGGCTTCGCAAGGTGATCGTTCATCGGCCGGAGCTGAGCCTCAAGCGGCTCACGCCGTCGAACAAGGACGAGCTCCTCTACGACGACGTGTTGTGGGTGCGGCGGGCGCAGATCGAGCACGACGCGTTCACGGCGGTCATGCGCGAGCGCGGGATCGAGGTGTTCTACCACCAGGAGCTGCTCGCCGAGGCGCTGGAGGCGGCGCCGGAGGCCAAGGTCCGGGCGGTCGAACGCACGATCACGCACCTGTCGGTCGGGCCGGCCCTGGTCGAGCCCATCCGCGCCGAACTGGCCGGCTGGACGGGGGAGAGGCTCGCCGCGCATCTCATCGGCGGGCTCACCAAGGACGAGCTGCTCGCCGAAGCGGACGGCGCGGAGTTCGACCGGGCGCGGAGCGCGGGATTCGACAAGGCGTCACTGGTGTCGGCCATGGCCGGGCCGGGGGCGTTCATCCTGCCGCCGCTGCCCAACTCGCTCTACCAGCGCGACCCGTCGGCCTGGCTGTACGGAGGGGTCTCGCTCAACCCGCTGTACTTCCACGCCCGGCGCCTGGAGACGCTCAACCAGAGCCTGGTCTACCACCACCACCCGATGTTCGCCGGGGCCGGCTTCGCGTACTGGTACCCGCCCATGGGGGACGACGGGAGCTTCGACGAGGAGGACTTCGGCCGCGCCTGCCTGGAGGGCGGCGACATGATGCCGATCGGGAACGGGGCGGTGGCGATCGGCGTCAGCGAGCGCACCACCAGCCGGATGATCGAGCACATCGCGCTCGCGCTGTTCGCGCGGAACGCCGCCACCCGGGTGATCGCGGTCAACATCCCGCCGCACCGTTCGTACATGCACCTCGACACGGTCTTCACGCTGCTCGACGCCGACAAGGCCACCGGCTACCCGCCCGTCGTCGACAACGCCGAGGTCTACTCGGTGCGGCCCGGTGACCGGGACGGGACGCTGGAGGTCCACCGCGACAAGAGCCTGGCGGCCGCGTTCGAGGACGCGCTCGGCATCGGCCATCTCGAGGTGATCCCCACCGGCGGCGACGATTACCAGCGGTCCCGCGAGCAGTGGGACAGCGGCAGCAACTTCGTCGCGCTGGAGCCCGGGGTGGTGGTCGGTTACCACAAGAACGAGTACACCAACCGCACGCTCCGCGAGCACGGCGTCGAGGTCATCGAGATCGAGGGCTTCGAGCTGGGCAAGGGGCGCGGCGGCGGGCACTGCATGACGTGCCCGATCCTGCGGGACCCCGTTTCGTGACCCACACCCGAGGCCGTTGCATACAACTCGGCGGATTTTCGGGGTAAAAGGGTAGATTTCACAGCAGATTGCGTGCAATCTAGGTGGACGATTGATCCACGACGCTGTCTGCGAACGGGGTTTGGCATGCAACGGCTCACGCGCCGCTCTCTGCTCACGGGTCTGGGAGCGACGGTCGCGGGCCTCGCCGTCACGGGCGGGGCCGGTTCCGCGTCCGCTTCCGTCGCCGTGGCGGCGGGACCGCGTCGGAAGGGACGGAAAATGAAGATCACGAAGATGGCGGGCGGCCTGCTCTTCCCCGAGGGCCCGGTGGCGCTGCCGAACGGCGACGTGCTGGTGGTGGAGATCCACCGTGGCACGCTCACCCGGGTCCGCCAGGACGGCACGACCTCCGTCGTCGCCGAGGTCGGCGGCGGCCCGAACGGCGCGGCGCTCGGCCCCGACGGCCGCGTCTACATCGCCAACTGCGGCGGCCTGCGCCGCTTCGAGGTGGGCGGGTTCGTCTTCGCGGGCGGCATCCCCGACGACTACACCACCGGGAGCATCCAGGCCGTCGACCTCACCGACGGCTCGGTCGAGACCCTCTACACCGAGGCGGACGGCGCACCGCTGCGCGGCCCCAACGACCTCGTCCTCGACGCCCACGGCGGCATCTACTTCACCGACTACGGCAAGAGCGACGGCGTCACCGGCGACAAGGGCCGGCTGTTCTACGCCAAGGCCGACGGCTCGTCCATCAAGATGATCGCCGGCGGCATGGAGGGCCCGAACGGCATCGGCCTCTCCCCGGACGGCGACCGCCTCTACGTCAGCGAGACCTACACCGCGCGGGTCTGGTGGTGGGACGTCACCGGGCCGGGCGAGATCAAGGGCGGCCGGTCGCTGGGCGGTTCCGGCAACGGCAACTTCCTCTACACCGCCGCCGACTACACCAACTTCGACTCGCTCGGCGTCGACGCGCACGGCAACGTCAACGTCGCCTCCATGATCCACGCGGGCATCTCCGTGGTGAGCCCGTCGGGCAAGCTGGTGGACTTCGTCGGCATCGACGTGGACGACGACCCGGGGATCACCAACATCTGCTGGGGCGGCAAGGACATGCGCACCGCGTACGTCACCGCGTCCAGCACCGGGCAGCTCCTGAAGATCGACTGGCCGCGCCCGGGCCTCAAGCTCAACTACGCGGACTGAACGAGCCGGGCAGGCCGGGCAGGCTGGGCAGGCCGAGCGGGCCGGCGCGGAGGCGCCGGCCCGTTCGGCCGTGTCGGGCCCAGCATGAACGGGCACACCGTGAGGCGTGCGCCGCACTAGGCGTTCACCCTGCGCAGGATGCGGCGGGCCGTGGACTGGACATGCACCTCGTCCGGGCCGTCGTAGAGGCGGGCCTCGCGGGCGTGCCGGTACATCCGGGACAGCGGGGTGTCGTCGGTGAGCCCGGCCGCGCCATGGACCTGGACGGCGCGGTCGACGACGTCGTGCAGCATGCGCGCCCCGACGACCTTGATCGCGCCGATCTCGATGCGGGCCTGGTCGCCCGCGTCGATGCGTTCGGCCGCCTGGAGCGTGAGCAGCCGGGCCGCCTGGATCTGCGCGTACGACTCGAACACGTGCTGCTGCATGAGCTGCTTGGCCGACAGCGGCTCGCCGAACGCCACCCGGGAGTCCAGCCGGGCGCACATCAGCTCGAACGCCCGCTGGGCCTGGCCGAGCCAGCGCATGCAGTGGAAGATCCGCCCCGGGCCGAGCCGGTCCTGGGCGATGACGAAGCCGTGCCCGCGCGGGCCGAGCAGGTTGTCGGCCGGGACGCGGACGCCGTCGTAGTCGACCTCGTAGTGGCCGCCGTTCATGCCGAGCACCGGCGTCTCGCGCAGGATCCGGTAGCCGGGCGTGTCCGTCGGGACGATGATCATGCTGAACGCGCGGTGCGGCGACTCCGCGTCCTGCTCGGTGCGGCACATCACCGTCGTGTACGCCGCCTGCGCCGCGCCGCTGGTGAACCACTTGCGGCCGCGGATCACCCAGTGGTCGCCGTCCAGCTCGGCGGTGGTGCGCATCCCGGTCGGGTCCGACCCGGCCACGTCCGGCTCGGTCATGGCGAAGCTCGGCGACAGCTCGCCGGCCACCATCGGCGCCAGGTACCGCTCACGCCAGCGCGGGCTCGCGTACTTGTGCAACATCAGCGAGTCCTGGAGCGTGAACGTCCCGAGGGCGAACTGCCCCCACTCGCTGCGCCCCTGCACCTCGTTGACGTACACGTAGTCGAGGAACGGCAGGCCGCCCCCGCCCAGCTCGGCCGGGTGGCCGAGCGCCCACAACCCGGCCTCCTTGGCCTCCTTGCGCAACAGGTCGAGGGCGTCGCGCGACTCCTGCCCGCCCGCGTTGAGCACCGGCTCGGCCGGCTCGACACGTTCGGTCACGAAGGCGTGCACCCTGTCCCGCAGCTCGCGGACGCGGCCGGGCACCGGGAACAACATCAGCGCTCCCCGGCGAGGTCCGCCGAGATGTCGCGGTCGCCGTAGCCCTCGGGCGCCGCGACCTCCACGATCGCCTCGGCCCGGTCGTCGAACTCCAGCCGCAGCGCCTTGGACATCGTGGCGTGCATGTCGTACATGCAGGTGATGTAGGTGAGCTGGAGGATCTGGTCGTCGGGCAGGTGCTCGCGCAGCACGTCGAAGACCGCGTCGGCGACCCGACCGCCGTCCAGGACGAGCCCGTCGGTGTAGGCGAGGACGGCGCGCTCCAGCGGTGAGTAGCAGTCGGCGGTCTGCCAGTGCGGGATCGCCTCGATCTTCTCCTCGGGCATGTCCAGCGCGCGCATCTGCTTGCAGTGCTGGGAGAAGACGAACTGGCTGCCGCGGGCCCAGCCGGCCCGGCACTGCCCCAGCTCGCGCAGCACCGGGTCGAGGGTCGCGTTGCGGTAGAGCGCGAAGCCCCGGACGGCGTGCCGGAAGACGTCGGGGGACTGGGCGAACACCGTCCACCAGTCACCGGGCGAGCCGGTCGCCGTGCCGTGGTCCACGGCCGGGTCCCGGTCGGGGCCGAACAGGTTGTCGTAGAAAAAGAGGATCCGCTCGTCGGTGACCTCGGCGCGGGGGACCTCACGCAGGCGGGGCATCGTTCTCCCTGTTCAGTTGGTGACGGTGGCTTCGGCGGTCTGGCGTGCTTCGGGCGTGGCCGGCGTGGCCGGGGTGGTGCGGTCGGCGGCGGTCTTGGGCTCGTGGGAGACGTCGCCGTCCCCGAACGTCTTGGTCCAGCACGCGAACTCCAGCAGGATCCCGTCGGGGTCCTGGAAGTAGAACGACCGGACGAACACGCCCTCGTGCACGTCGCGGGAGACGCCGACCGGGCTGTCGTCGTGGTTGAGGATCGGGCTGACCGTGACGCCCTTCTCCTTCAGCCGCCGCCGGTACTCCTCGAACCGCTCCGGCGGGACGTGGAAGGCGACGTGGTTCATCGAGCCGACGGCGCTGAGCATCTCGCCCTGCTCGGGGCGGGTGGCCGGGGCCGAGATCCCGGGCACGGCGTCGGGCGCGTCCGGGAACCAGAAGAACGCCACGCAGTCGCCGCCGCCGCAGTCGAAGAAGAAGTGCTGGCCCATGCCGGCGGGCAGGTCCAGCGTCTTGATCAGCGGCATGCCGAGCACGCCGGAGTAGAAGTCGATCGTGCGCCGCATGTCCGACGACACGAGGGCCAGGTGGTTGATGCCACCGAGCTCGAACTCGGTGTTCCGCGCGGTCATGAGACCTCCTCGGGAGTGGAGTGGCGGGAGCGCAGGTCGCGCTTGAGGACCTTGCCCGCGACGTTGCGGGGGAGCTGGGGCAGGAACTCGACCCGGCGCGGCACCTTGTAGCCGCCGAGCCGTTCGCGGGAGAACGTGATGATGTCGTCGGCGGTGGCCTTCGCGTCGGGCCGCAGCACGACGGCGGCGCAGACCGACTCGCCCCACCGCGGGTCGGGGAGGCCGTAGACGGCCGCGTCCGCGATGTCGGGATGCTGGTAGAGCACCTGCTCCACCTCGCGGGAGGCGACGTTCTCGCCGCCCGTGATGATCATGTCCTTGATCCGGTCGACGATGTAGACCATGCCCTCGGCGTCCTGCCGGACGACGTCGCCGGTGCGGAACCAGCCGTCGTGGAACACGGCCTCGGTGAGCTCGGGCTCGCGCCAGTAGCCGCGCATCACCTGGTCGCAGCGCACGACCATCTCGCCGGGCTCGCCGGGCGCGACGTCCTCGAAGGCGTCGTCGACGATGCGGATGTCGGCGATGTCCATGGTCCGGCCGGCGGCGGCCAGCAGGTGGGTCTCGCCCGCGGCGGCCCGCCGGTGCTCGGCGATCCCGAAGTACAGGATGTTGCCGCCCAGCTCGGTCATGCCGAAGCCCTGGTAGAAGTCGCAGCCGAGCACGTCCATGCCGCGCCGCAGCACCTCGGCCGGGATCGCGGAGGCCCCGTACCCGATGGCCTGGAGGGTGCCGAGGTCGTGCTCCCCGATCCCGGGATGGTCGAGCAGGAACGCGATCATCGTGGGGGCGAGGCCGGTCTGGGTGACCTTCCAGTCGGCGACCAGGCGGAGGAACGTCTCGTTGTCGTAGGCGCGCACGATCCCGACCGTCCCGGACCGCAGGTGGTTGACCAGCACCGCGTAGCCGCCCACATGGCACAGCGGGAAGCAGAACAGGAACACCGTCTCGTCCGGGATCTCCCACTGCGCCGCCGAGCTCATGACGCCGGTGACCAGGTTGCGGTGGGACAACATGACGCCCTTGGGCGTCCCGGTGGTGCCGCTGGTGTAGACGAGCCAGCCGATCGAGTCCTCGTCGGGCCGGGGCGGCTCGGTGGCCGGGGCGGCGCCGACGAGCTCGGCGTACGCGAGGTCGCCGCGGCCGCCGTCGCCCGTGCCGTCGCCGTCGCCTTCGCCGGCCGCGTCCAGCGCGACGATGTGCCGGACGGTGGGCATCGAGTCGCGGTACTTGCCGATCGCCTCGATGTGCTCGGCGCTGACGATCAGCACCGTCGCCTGGGCGTGGTCGACGAGGGCCGCGATCTCGGACGGGTGCAGCCGGTGGTTGAGGAACGTCAGCGCCATCCCGGCGGCCGGAACGCCGTAGTAGAGGTCGACGTACTCGGGCCGGTTGCCCGACAGCACCGCCACCCGGTCGCCGGGACGGGCGATCGACGGCAGCGCGTTGGCGACCCGGCGGACGCGGTCCCGCAACTCGGCGAAGGTGATCGTCTGGTCCTCGAACCGCAGGGCGATGCGCCCGGGGTGCTTGCGGGCCGCGTACTCGACGATGTCGTTGATCAGCATGGGGCCTCCGGCCGGGTACCGCCCATGGCGCCTCCTCGGAGTTGACTTGACAGTCATGTCAACTTTGTTCGATGCTCGGATCCTGTTCCTGCGACCATCGGGTTGTCAACCCCCGCCGGCTCGGTGGGACGGGACGGAAGGGGAAGGACCAGCGATGGCGAGCGGGGCGGATCCAGATCGGCGGCAGGGCGGGAGGCCCGCGGGGGACGACCCCGAGGCGGGGCCGGCGCCGCTCACCGAACGCGGGGCGCGGACCCGGGAGCGCCTGATCGTCTCCGGCCGCGAGGTCTTCGAGGAGCGCGGCTTCCTCGACACCCGCGTCACCCACATCACGCGGCACGCCGGGGTGGCCTACGGGTCCTTCTACACCTACTTCCCGTCCAAGGAGGCGCTCTTCCTGGAGATCGCCGACCGGCTCTTCGAGGACATGACGCGGCACGCCACCGTGCCCTCGCCCGGCGCCGGCGCGCCCTCGCCCGCCGCGCGGATCAGGGCCGCCAACCGCGCCTACTACGAGGCCTACCTGCGCAACGCCAAGATGATGGCGATCATCGAGCAGGTCGCGACGTTCAACGAGGAGTTCCAGGAGATGCGGCGCAAGCACCGCGCCCTCTCCGTCGGGCGTTCCGCCAAGGCCATCGAACGCTGGCAGCGCGCCGGCCTGGTCGCCGCCGGCCTGGACCCCGAGACGACCGCGCGGGCCCTCGCCGCGATGGTCGACCACTCGCTCTACCTCTGGCTCGTCCAGGGTGACGACCCGCCCGCCACCGAGCGGCTCCTGGACACCCTGGACACCCTCAACATCCGCGCCCTCGGCCTGTCGCCCGACGACTGACCGCGGACGCGGGACGACCCATCCCCACCCCCCGGAAACATCCCGGAAAGAGGAGGACCCGTGCACCAGGACCTCGCCGACCGTTTCATCGCCGCCATCACCGCCGGCGATCTGGACACGCTCCGTTCCCTCTACGCGCCCGGCGCGAAGATCTGGCACAACGGGCCCGGCGACGGCGGCGGCGCCGAGCAGGACGTGGACGACAACCTGCGCACGCTGCGCTGGTTGTCGCGCAACCTGGAGGACTTCCGCTACGAACTGATCCGGCGCGACCCCCTGCCGGACGGCTACGTCCAGCGCCACGTCCTGCGCGGACGCCTCCCTGACGACGCCGGGACCCCGATCGAACTGGCCGCCTGCCTGTTCGTCAGCGTGGACGACCAGGGCCGCATCGCCCGGATCGAGGAGTACGCCGACACGCGCGGCACCGACCCGCTGCGCGCGCTCGCCGCCGCCCAGCGCGCCGCGCGGATCCCCGAGCGGTCATGACCGCTCAGGAGGCCGCGCTGCGGCTCGCCCTGGCCACCCGCCTGGCCGGCGCCGAGGTGACCGGCCTGCGCAGGCTCTCGGGCGGAGCGAGCCGCGAGACGTGGTCGTTCGACGCCGGAGGACAGAGGCTCATCCTGCGCCGCGACCCGCCGGCCTCCCCGAACGCGGAGGCGATGGCGCTCGAGGCGGCCCTGCTGACCGCCGCCGCCGGCGCGGGCGTGCCCGTTCCCACGGTCGTGGACCACGGCCCGGACCTGTTCGGCACGCCCTACCTGATCATGGAACGGCTGGACGGCGAGACCATCCCGCGCCGGATCCTGCGCGACGAGGGCCTGGCCGACGTCAGGCCGCGCCTGGCCCGGGAGCTGGGCACGATCCTCGCCCGGCTGCACACCATCCCGCCCGTCCCCGGCCTGCCCGACGACGACCCGATGGACGACCTGGCCGCCCGCTACGAGGAGTACGCCGAGCCCCGTCCCGCCGTGGAGCTGGCCCTGCGCTGGCTGGAGCGCCACCGGCCGGCGCCGTCCCCCCGGCGCACGGTCGTGCACGGCGACTTCCGCAACGGCAACCTGATGATCGGGCCGTCGGGCGTGCGCGGCGTCCTGGACTGGGAGCTGGCGCACGTCGGCGACCCGGTCGAGGACCTCGGCTGGTTGTGCGTGAAGGCGTGGCGGTTCGGCTCACCCGAGCCGGCCGGCGGCTTCGGCCCCCGCGAGGAGCTCCTCGCGGGCTACGCGGCGGCCGGCGGCGCCGCTCCCACCGCCGAGACGCTGCGCTGGTGGGAGGTCTACGGCACGCTCCGCTGGACGATCCTGTGCCGTCACCAGGCCGAACGGTACCTCGACGGCTCCGAGCCGACCGTCGAGTACGCGGTGATGGGCCGGAAGGTCTGCGAGCAGGAGCACGACCTCCTGCTCGCCCTGGGCCTGACCGCGCCCACCACCGTCCCCGACCCCCTGGGCGCGGCGACGCCCGCCGCCGCGGCCCTGCCGTCGCCGCCGCACGACCGGCCCGGCGCGCAGGACCTCATCGACGCCGCCACCGCGTTCCTGGACGGGGCCGAGTACGCCGACGACCGGCAGCGGTTCCACGCCCGCGTCGCCGCGTCCGCGCTCCGCATCGCGCGGCGCGAGCTGCTCCTCGGCGACGCGCACTGGGTCGAGCACCGCGAGCGCCTGCGCGCCCTGGGCTGCGCGGACGACGCCGACCTGGCCCTCGCCATCCGTACCGGCAAGCTCGATCACCGCAGGGACGAGGTGGTCGCCACGGTCCGGGCGTCCATCGTCGACAAGCTCACGGTGGCCAATCCGCGCCACCTGACCCTCCCGGCCTGACCCGCCCTGCCCTGACCTGGCGCCCACCCCGTACCGTTGACCTCAAGGAGCCCACCCGGCGCACACTTGTATACAACTCACCTCCCAGGGTCGCCAGATCCCACCTCCTCGCGTTATATTGCATGCAATAAGCGAAGGAGTGCCGATGCCTCGCGCCACCGACACCGCCTACGAGGCGGTGCGCCAGATGATCCTTTCCGGGGAGGCCGAGGCGGGCAGCCGGCTCGGCGAGGTCGAGCTGGCCGAGACGCTCGGCCTGTCGCGCACCCCCGTCCGGGAGGCGCTCCAGCGGCTCGGCGCGGACGGGCTGGTCGAGGTGCTGCCGCACCGCGGCGCCCGGGTGGTGCGCTGGACCCAGGACGACCTGGTCGAGATCTTCGAGTTGCGCGCCCTGCTGGAGCCGTACGCCGCCGCGCGCGCCGCCAGGCTCGGCCAGGACGAGGCGGTGCTGGCCGAGCTCAACGCGCAGTGCGCGGCGATGGAACGGGCGGCGGCCGACGGCGACCTCGCCCGCGTGGCGCAGCTCAACTCCCGCTTCCACGCCGCCGTGATCGACGCGTCCGGCAACCGCCGCCTGCCCACGATGCTGACCTCGGTCATGCACGCACCGCTGATCCTCGGCACGTTCCGCCGGTACGACGAGCCGGCCATGGCCCGGAGCATGAACCACCACCGCGAGCTCGTGGCCGCCATCACCGAGCGCGACCCGGACTGGGCCGAGTCGGTCATGCGCGCCCACATCCGCGCCGCCGCCGCGCTCCTCAGCCCGGCCCCCGGGGCGGCCGGCGCTCAGGAGGCGTGATCGGGAGCGATCCGGTCCGCCAGCCGGAGCAGGGCGGCCCAGGCCAGGTCGTACGCCTCGGTGTCCTGGAGATCGTCGTCCGAGGACTCTCCGGCGAGCTGCCGGGCGGCGTGCTCGCAGACCTTCGGCGGCGGCATCACGAGCGTGCCGCCGCCCGACTGGGCGGCCACCTGGATCTGGCACGCCTTCTCCAGGTAGTGCATGCGCAGGAAGGCCTGACCGGGAGTCGCGCCGACGGTGAGCAGCCCGTGGTTGCGGAGGATCAGCGCCGGGTGGCCGCCCAGGTCGGCGACCAGGCGTTCCCGCTCGGCGAGGTTGAGCGCCACCCCCTCGTAGTCGTGGTAGCCGACGCGGTCGTAGAACTCCAGCGACATCTGGTTGAGCGGGAGCAGCCCGCCGGCCTGCGCCGCCACCGCGCAGCCCGCCCTGGTGTGGGTGTGCAGGACGCAGTGGGCGTCCGGCCGAGCGGCGTGAACCGCGCTGTGGATGACGAAGCCGGCGGGGTTGACCCGGTGCGGGGTGTCCTCCACCGGCGTCCCGTCCGGTCCCACCGTGACCAGGTTCGAGGCGGTGATCTCCTCGAAGAGCAGACCGTACGGGTTGATCAGGAACCGGTCGCCGGGCAGCCGGACGGAGATGTGCGTGAAGATGAGGTCGGTCATGCCGAAGTGCGCGACCAGGCGGTAGACGGCGGCGAGCTCGCGGCGCAGGGCCTCCTCGTCAGCCATGGCCGGCCGCCTCGAGGATCTCGGCGACGCGCACCTGGAAGCGGGCGGAGATCTGGTCCCAGTGCGGGTCCAGGTGGTTGTGGTCGGCCGCCGGGGAACGCCGGCCGCGCTGCATGCGCTCCAGGATCGGCACGTCCTGGTCGTTCACCTCGAACAACACCTCGCAGAGCGACGCGCGCGCCGCGGCGAAGCCGTCCCCGGCGGCGGTGGCGTCCACGAAGACGGCCATGTGCTCGACGGTCGCCTCGGGGCCCGCGGGCTCGAAGGCGATGACCTGGAACCAGTCGGCCTCCAGGAACACCAGCGCGTTGGGGAAGAGCGCGTACAGCTCCTGCCGTTCGAGGAAGTCGTCCGGAACGCCGTCGCCGAGCCGGGGCAGCGGGACCTCGGTCTTGTCCGCCTTCCCGGAGGCCCCGCGCGGGTAGCACCCGCCGACGATGTCCGCGGACAGCGCGACGTCGTGGATGTCGAGCGCCGCCGCGGCGGGGCCGACCTGCGGATGAACGAACGGCAGATGGTAGAAGTCGAGGAAGTTCTCCACCGGCAGCTTCCAGTTGGCCTGGATCTCGTAACGGCGTTCGCCGGCCAGGTGGAGCCGGGTGAGGTCGACGCCGGCCCAGCGCTCGGTGAGCGGGGCGAGGAGATCGGTCAGCGGCGCCTCGGGTTCGCCGCCGAGATGGACGAACACCATCCCCGCCCAGGTCGCATGGTGCACGGGCAGGAGGCTGAGCCTGTCGCGGGTCTCGTCGTCGGGCGCGGAGCCCTTGGTGCGGTCCCAGTACGGGGTGCCGCACAACGAACCGTCCAGGTTGAACGTCCAGTAGTGGTACGGGCAGCGCAGGCGGCCCCGGGTGCTCGGCTCCTCGGAGAGGACCAGGCCGCGGTGCCGGCACAGGTTGTGGAAGACCCGGAGCACGCCCTGCTTGTCGCGGGCGAGCAGCAGCGGCCGGCCCGCCACGGTGATCGGCCGGGAGTCGCCGGGGGTGCCGGCCCAGTGCTCGAAACCGGCCCACACCCATCGGCCCTGGAAGATCTCGCGGACCTCGGTCTCGTAGACCGCCTGGTCGAGATAGGTGTGCGCGGGCAGGATGCTGCGGTCCGCCGGCCACGTGTCGAGCGGCCCGGCGTAGCGGGTCTGCACGGTCATGTTCCCTCCGATGCGGTGGCGGTGGCGGTGGCGGTGGATGTGGCGGTGGACAAGGTGGTGGCGAAGAGGTCCTCGGCCTGCCGCTTGAGCCACAACGCCTCGGCCCAGCGGTCGGACAGCTCCGTGCCGTCCGGGCCGGTGATGGCGTAGGGCACGGTGCCGAGCTCGCAGCAGTAGGTGAGGTCGGCGCCGGCTCCGGCACGGGCGCGCCAGGAGCGCAGGCCGCGTTCCCACCAGTCCTGGAACCGCTGGACGACGGCCCGGTGCCGGGGGAAGTGCGGGGAGACCTGGATCTGCCCCCGGGTGGCGATCCGTCCCTGGAACGAGGCGCCGCGCTCGATCACCTGGCCGATCAGGGCGTCGGCGCGGACGTCCGGGCCGTCGGGGATCTCGTTGCCGCAGACGTAGTGCGACAGGTCCACGGCGAGCTCCAGTTCGGGCAGCGCGTCGAGCAGGCGGCAGGTGAACCCCAGGTCGTTGGTCAGCGTGTAGCGGTGCGTCTCCAGCTGGAAGGGCAGGCCCGCGGCCTCGGACTCCTTCATCCAGGACCGCACCAGCGTGACCGCCTCGCCCACGTCCGAGGGGAAGACCTGGCCGCAGACGACCAGAAGCTCGGCCTCGATCTCCGCCGCGTAGTCGAGGGCGGCCGAGAGCGGGCGGTCCGCGTTGACGAAGGCGAAGACCTGCGCGCGCAGCCCGAAGGTGCGCAGCAGCGGTGCGATCTCCGACGCCGCGGGCGCCTCGGCCGCGCCGAGGTCGACCGCCGCCCCGGCGAAGCCCGCCTGCGCGATCCTGGCGACGCGTTCGTCCAGCGTCCAGGGCGCCGGGCCGCGCCACGGGAGGCCCTCCATCGCCCACAGGGACTGGAAGACCGACAGGGTCTGGCTCACGGAGCCTCCTCCACGTTCTCGCGCGGGCCCGCCACGGCGGCGTCCGGGACGCGGCCAGCCAGGACGGCGGCCACCTGCCCGGCGGCCTGCCGGAACGGGCGTACGAGCGCGTCCGCCGAGTACCAGGCGGCATGCGGCGTGATGATCAGGTTGGGGCAGTCCAGCAGCGGATCGTCCCGCCGCGGCGGCTCGGCCGGGAGCACGTCGAGTGCCGCCCCCGCCAGGCGGCCGGAGCGGAGCGCGGCGGCCAGGGCGCCGTGGTCCACCAGCGAGCCCCGGGCGACGTTCACCACGAACGCCCCGGGCCGCAGGGCGGCCAGCGCCGCCGCGTCGATCATCCGCTCGGTGGCCGGGGTCGCCGGCGCGTGCAGGCTGACCACGTCGGCGGCGCCGAGGAGCTCGCTGAGACTCCGGGCGCGCACGGCTCCGCACCGTGCGAACGCCGCGGCGCCGGCGGCGGGGTCGTACGCGCGGACCTCCATGCCGAGCGCGGTCGCGCGGGTGGCCACGGCGGCGCCGATGCGGCCGAGCCCGGCCAGCCCGAGGACGGTCCCGGCGATCCGGCGCGGCGCCGCCTCCGTGACGTCCCAGCGTCCGGCCCGCACCGAGCGGTCGAGGGCCACGACCCCGCGGACCAACCCGGTGACCAGCGCGATCGTGTGGTCGGCGACCTCGTCGGTGCAGTAACCCGCGCTCGTCGTCACCCACGCGCCCTGCCGGGCGACCGCGTCCACCGGGACATGGTCATGGCCGGCCGACGTGGCCGCGACGATGCGCAGATCGGGAAGTGCCCGGACCTGGTCGGCGGTGAGGGGCGTCTCGGGGCCGAGCAGCAGCGCCACGACGCCGGGGCCGGAGGGGACGTCCGCGGCCCGGACGACCTCGGCTCCGGTGCCGTCCAGCACGGACGCGACGTCCTCGGCCTTCCCGAACGTGTCGAGCAGCACGACCTTCATGGCCGCCGCGCCATCGCCGACAGCAGCTCGTACGCCACGTGCGCGGCGGCGATGCCGGTGAGCTGCGCGTGGTCGTAGGCGGGCGCGACCTCCACGATGTCCGCGGACACCAGGTCGAGGTCGCCGAAGGCGCGCAGCATCGCCAGCAGCTCGCGGCTGGTCAGCCCGCCCGCCTCGGGGGTCCCGGTGCCGGGCGCGTGCGCCGGGTCGAGCACGTCGATGTCGACCGACACGTACACCGGCCGGTCGCCGACCCGGGCCCGGATCCGTTCGATGGCGCCCGCGAGCCCGTCCGACTCGACCTCGGGACAGGTGACCGCGGCGAAGCCGAGCTCGGTGTCGTCGGTGAGATCGCGGCGCGAGTAGAGCGGGCCGCGGATGCCCACGTGCATGCTCGCCTCCCGGTCGATCAGGCCTTCCTCGGACGCCCGCCGGAACGGGGTGCCGTGCGTGTAGGCGGCCCCGAAGTAGGTATCCCAGGTGTCCAGGTGGGCGTCGAAGTGCACGACGGCGACGGGCCCGTGCCGGCGGTGCACCGAGCGCAGCAGCGGCAGCGCGATCGTGTGGTCGCCGCCGATGGTCAGCAGCCGCGCGCCGGCTCCGGTGAGCGCGTCGGCGCCGCGTTCGACCGCGCGCACGGCCTCGCCGATGTCGAACGGGTTGCAGTCGATGTCGCCGGCGTCGGCCACCTGCTGGAGCGCGAAGGGCTCCACGTCCTGCGCGGGGTTGTAGGGACGCAGCAGGCGTGAGCTCTCGCGGACGTGCGCCGGGCCGAAGCGTGCGCCGGGCCGGTAGCTGACACCGGTGTCGAACGGGACCCCGACGACGGCGACGTCCACATCGGTCACCTGGTCCGTGCGGGGCAGCCTGGCGAACGTCGCGGCGCCCCCGTACCGGGGCGTCCGGGTCGCGTCGATGGGGCCGATCGGGCCGGTCGGGCCTTCTTCCGGGCGGGTCAAGGGGACCTTCTCTCACGCTCTCAGGGAGCGGCAGGGGTGGTGTGAGCGGCGGGGGCGGTACGAGCGGGAGGCGGATCGGCGAGCGTGCGCAACGTGCCGCCGCCACGATGCCGCAGGCCGATCCGGTCTCCGGCGGCCGGCGCCACCGGGTGCTCGCCCGGCAGGACGCTGACGACCAGCGGCCGGGCGCAGTCGTCGACGGTGACGCTCAGCCGCAACCGGGCGCCCTGGTAGACGGTCTCGGTCACGGTGCCGCCGACCGCGCCGTCCGTGACCGCGGCGGTCAGGACGAAGTCCTCGGGGCGGAGCACGGTGACGCCCTCGGCGGCGCCCTCGACCGGCAGGCCGAACGCGGCGCACCGCCCGCCGCGGACGGGCAGCAGGTTGGCCTCACCGAGGAAACCCGCGACGAACGGGGTCGCGGGCCGCCGGTAGACCTCCTCCGGCGTCCCGACCTGCTCGATCCGGCCGTCCTGCATGATCGCGACCAGGTCGGACATCGACAGCGCCTCGACCTGGTCGTGCGTGACCGCGACGGTCGTGGTGCCCGTCTCGCGCTGGATGCGCTTGAGCTCGATCTGCATGGCCTCGCGCAGCTGCTTGTCCAGCGCCGCGAGCGGCTCGTCCAGCAGGAGCAGGGCGGGCCCGAACACCAGCGCCCTGGCCAGCGCGACGCGCTGCTGCTGCCCGCCGCTGAGCGAGGAGACGGCGCGGTCACCGGTGCCCGGCAGCTGGACGAGTTCCAGTGCCGTCGCGACCATCTCGCGCCGCCGTTGCCTGCCGACCTTGCGGGCGAGCAGCGGGAACTCGATGTTGCGCGCGACGTTGAGGTGCGGGAAGAGCGCGTAGTTCTGGAAGACGAACCCGATGTCGCGGCGCCCGACCGGCACCCCGCCGAGCGGCCGGCCGCCGAGCAGCACCTCGCCGGAGGTCGCGGCCACGAACCCGGCCAGCACGTTCAGCGTGGTGGTCTTGCCGCTGCCGCTGGGGCCCAGCAGCGTGACGAACGACCCGGCGGGCACCGTCAGGTCCACCCCGTCCAGGATCCGCGTCCCCGACAGCTCGACGCCGAGCTCCTTGATCTCGACCGTGGCGCTCACGCGTGCCTCCTCGTGCCGCGGCCGAGAGCCAGCGCCAGCCCCAGCAGCACCACGGCCAGCCCCATGATCAGGGAGCTGACGGCCGCGATCGCCGGCGAGGCCTGCTGGCTCGCCGACTGCCACAGATGGGTGGGCAGGGTCTCCTGGCCGGGCGGGCTCAGGTAGTAGGACAGGACCGACTCGTCGAAACACAGGCCGAAGGCCAGGACGGCGGCGCCGACCACGCTGCGTCCCACCAGCGGCAGCTCCACCCGGACCAGTACCGAGGGCCAGCGGTGGCCGAGGCTGCGGGCGGCGCGGGCGAGGGCGGGATCCACCTCGGACAGCCCGGCCGCGACCGTGAGGTAGACGAGCGGGGTGGCGAGCGCCGCCTGGCCGATCATCAGCGTCTTCAGGCCCGCCGCGCCGCCGAGCTCCTCGACGGCCAGATAGAGCCCGAGCGCCAGCACGAGCTGCGGCACCACCATCGGCGCGATCATCGCGGTGCGGAGCACGCGGGCGCCACGCCGGGCCCGGGGCAGCGCGAACGCCGCCGCGGTGCCCGCGAGGGTCGCCAGCACGGTGGCCACCCCGGCGGTGCGCAGCGAGGTCGTCATCGCCGCGTGCCACGCGTCGTCGTTCAGGACCTCGGTGAACCACCGTGCCGAGAACCCGGCCGGCGGAAAGGTCAGGAAGACGTCCCCGCTGAACGCGATCGGCAGGATCACCGCCAGGGGCAGCAGCAGGAACAGCGCGATCGCGCAGCCGGCGATGACCACGGCGCGCGACAGCCGGGGGAGGGCCAGGCGGAGCTCGTCCATCAGAGCCGCTCCCATCGTTCGCCGATCCCGAAGACGCGGTCGGCCAGCAGGTAGAGGCCGAGCGCGGCGACGAGCAGCACGACCCCCATGGCGGCCGCGCCGCCGAGGTCCTGCAACCGCCCGAACTGCGTTCCGATGACGGTGGCGACCAGCTGCTGCTCGGGCCCGCCGAGGAACGCCGGGGTGACGTAGAAGCCCAGGCACATCACGAACACCAGGACCGCGCCGGCCGCCGAGCCGGTCCGTACGGCGGGCAGCACGATCGACCGCAGCGTGAGCAGCTCGCCGCCGCCGAGGCTGCGCGCGGCGCGCAGCCGGGCCGGGTCGATGCCGCGCAGCCCCGCGTAGATCGGCAGCACCATGTACGGGAGCATGATGTGGACCATCGCGGGGATCAGGCCGGGCATCGTCTGGTAGAGCCCGAGGCCGTCCCGCGACAGGTGCAGGGCCTTGGCCAGGCTGTCGAGCGCTCCGGACGGCTGCAACGTGAGCACCCAGCCGTACGTGCGCACCAGCAGCGAGATCCAGAAGGTCAGGAACAGCACCCCGAACAACACCCGCCCCAGCACCCTCGGCGCGAGCGCGAGCGCCAGCGCGAACACCAGGCCGGCGGCCCAGGTGCACGCGGTGACGAGGGCGGACATCCACAACGTCCGCCACGCCGCACGCAGGAACAGCGCGCTGGAGAACGGCTCGGTGACCATGCCCGCGGGCCCGTTCTCGCGCGCCCCGACCACGATCACGGCGCACAGCGGGCCCACCAGGCCGACGGCGAGCAGGAGCGCCGGCGGGAGGAACAGCCAGCGTGCCCCGCTGCCCTCCCAGAGCCGGGGACGGCGGGTCGCGACCGCCGTCACTCGCCCACCCAGGCGAAGAACTTCTTCACGTAGTCGTTGTCCTGCTTGGCCAGCGCGTCCACGTTCACGCTGAGCTGCTTGGCGACGTTCTCGGGCGCGCTGGGCTGGAGCGCCCGCTCGGTCGGCGTCAGCGACTCGAACGCCTTGGACACCGTCGGGCCCAGGTAGAGCTTGCGCGCCACCGCGGCCTGCGACTCCGGCGTGGACATGAAGTCGATGAGCGCGTTGGCGGCGTCGGCGTTCGGCGCGTGCCGGGTCAGCCCGAACGCGCCCCACGGGTAGAGGATCGCGTCCTGGTAGGTCCAGTCGACCCCGCGGCCGGAGTTCTTCAGCTGGATGACCCGGCTGTTGGCGGTGGCGATCATCGAGGCGCTGCCCTGCGCCATGTACTGCTGGCCCTGCGCGTACGAGTCGTAGAAGATCAGGCTGGACTTGATGGTGTCGAGCTTGGCCAGCGCCCGGTCGAAGTCGAGCGGATAGATCTTGTCCTTGGGCACGCCGTCGGCCAGCAGCGCCAGCTCCATCGTCCCGGCGTAGATCGACTTGGGGAACGCGCGCTTGCCGGGGAACCGCTTGAGGTCGAAGAAGTCCGCCCAGCCGCGCGGCGTCGCGCCGAGCTTGGTCGACCAGCCCATCACCACGCTGTAGGCGTAGCTGCCGCCGGCGTAGTCGCGGTACGCGGCGTCGACCAGGTCGCAGCGGCGCACCCAGTCGGCGAGCTTGCCGGGCGCCTTGCCCTGCTGGACGAGCGCGGCCACGGAGAACCCGTCAAAGTCGATCATGTCCCATTCGGGGGAGGGCGCGGCGACCATCGAGACGAACTTGCCGTAGTCCCAGGGGGCCTCGACCACCCGGGCGCCCGCCAGCTTGGTGAACGGCGCGAACTGCTCCTGCTGCCGGACGCGGTAGGTCTCGCCGCCGAACCCCGCCAGCACGACCTGCCGGGCGCGCAGCCGCGGCCACTTGGCATTCACCCCGGACGGGCTCGCCGCCGCGCCGGACGCGGAGTCGCCGCCGGACCCGCAGGCGCTCAGGAGCGAGGGGAGGGTGAGGGCGCCGGCCGTCAGTGACGCGCGGGCGAGGAACTGTCTGCGGGAGGGACTGGCGGGGCTCATGGGACCTCCGTGAGCGTTGGAGGATCGGCTCATCGGCCGCGAATACATGCGGACCATAGCCCCGACGCTTACGTTATTGCGGTTACGAAACAAAACTGCCGCAATGATTTACATCTGTGAAACGCGGCGGCGGGCCGAGCTGCCAGGCTTGGCCCGACACGTTCGAGGGACGCGAAGGGAGCGGCATGACGCAGGAGCGGCCCGGGATGGACTCGCTCGACCTGGCGCTGCTGGCGGAGATCCAGCACGACGGCCGGGCGACCTACGAGGCGCTGTCGCGGCCGCTCGGCCTGTCCCGGCCCGCCGTCCGTGCCCGCCTGCACCGGCTCCTGGAGTCCGAGGTCGTGCGCATCGTCGGCGTCGTCCACCCGTCGGTGTTCGGCCTCACCGCCTACGCGCACACCGCGATCTCGGTGGACGGTCCGGTGGAGCCGGTCGCCGCCCGCGTCGCGGCCTCGCCGCAGGCGCCGTTCGTCTCGGCGGTCGCGGGGCGCCGCCCGCTCGTCGCCGAACTCCGCAGCGCCGACCAGGCCTCGCTGGCGGCCGCCGTCCGCGACCTCGCGGCCATCCCCGGCGTGCGGTGCGTGGACACCGCCCTCTACACCGAGATCCTCAAGGACACCCACTTCCCGCCCCGCCCGTACAGCCCGACGACCATCGACGAGCTGGACCGCGGCCTGCTCGCCGAGCTCCAGCGCGACGGGCGCGCCTCGTTCGCCGACCTCGGCGTCGCGGTGGGGTTGTCGACCAGCGCCGCCCGGTCCCGCGTGCTGCGCCTGCTGGAGTCCGGCGCCGTGCACATCGGGGCGCGCGTGCACCCCGGCGCGCTCGGTTCCGCGCAGCCGGTCGGCTTCGAGCTGACCTTCGCCGGCCACGCCACCGAGGCCGTCGAACGGATCCGCGGCATGGAGAAGGTGCAGTTCTTCGCCACCGCCCTCGGCCGCTGCGACGCCATCGGCACCGCCGTGGGCCACTCCCCGGAGGAGGTGCTCGCCGTGCTCGACGAGATCCGCGGTACGCCCGGCGTTCGTTCGGCCGAGGCCTGGACGCACCTGCGCGTCGTCAAGGAGTCCTACGACGCCTGACCGGGCGGCCCCGGGCCGGGGCGGGCCGGATCAGGTGAGGCCGGCGAGGTCGGTCAGGATCTCCGCGGCGGCGACGGTGCCGATCGTGTCGCCGGGCGGCCGGGTGAAGCCGACCTCGCGGAGCCTCTGCTCGGGGAAGAGGTCGACGGCACCGGCCGCGATGCCCGGATCCAGCCTGATCACCAGGGCGAGACCGTCCTCGACGGGGCGGATCATCTCGGTCTGGACGCCGCCGTCCCCGGCGGGGCCGCGTTCCCAGCCGCGCCGCATCAGCCCGAGGAGCGCGCCGACCGGGACGGTGACCCCGGCGAAGCGCTCGAGGTTCCCGGTCTTGCGCTCGTCGTCGGTCAGCGCGTGTATCGGACGCGTGAGCTGCGCGAACGGCTGGGCGATCTCGTAGTCGGCGAACAACGCCGTCCAGCTCGCGAGCTCGTCGGGATCCGTGAGATCCACCGGATGCGCGACCCAGATCTTCGCGTTCTCCGGCAGCGTCACCGTGGTGTCCCTGACGTCGGCGAGGGTGAGGTCTTCGGCGATCCTGAAGGCGACCTCCTCGGTGACCCACACCAGCCTGCGGGCGATGTGCCGCAACAGCGGATGTTCGACGAAGTAGCGCTGGAACTCCTCCGGGCTCCAGGGGCGCTCGTCCGCCAGCGCCTGCTCCAGGCGCCGGATCTGGTCGGCGGCGATATCGCGCACGTCCTTCTTGAGCGCGGTGAACCGCTGGTAGGCGGCCGGCGCGAGATCGGCGTCGTCCTTGGCGCCGGGCTTGGGCAGTGTCTTCCTGTGCTTGCCGGAGTCGTCGATGACGAACGGCCTGAGCTGCTCGTCGAACCCTACGGTGAAGCTGCGCGGGCCGTAGTCCAGGACGAGCGTGCCGTCGGAGTTCAGCCCGAGGTCGGGGACGAGCCGGTCGGCGAGCTGGTCGGTCGTCAGGCCGCGCACCCTGGCGGCCCACGCCAGGCGCTCCTCGGTCACGCGGCGAAGTCCGGGCGTCGCCTGGCGGGCGATGCGGTGCAGCTGGATCAGCGCCGTGTCGGTGCCGATGTCGGCGAGCGTCGCGACGCCGTGGTTGTTGAGGTCGCGCGGCCGCTTGCGGATGAACGCCCCCAGCCGACGCGTGACCTCGTCGTCGGCCAGCCAGATGAACTGGTCGACGACCCAGCGGGTCCGGTTCGGCAGCCCGGCGTCGAGCCAGCCCTCGAAGAGCGCCCAGCTGAAGGCGGCCAGCGATGCCGGGTCGCACGCCCCCAGGACCTCGTCGAGGCCCGGATAGTACTCCGGGGGGCCGTTCCATCGGACGCCCGGAGAGAGGGTGAGCGCGCCGATGAGGTTCTCCACCGCTTCCGGGGGGAGCGCCCGGCCGTCAAGGAGGCGCACCTCCGGCAGCCCGTCCCTTTTCAGCCACGTGGTCGCCAGGGGCTTCTCAGGCTTCTCGATCTCCACGGCCTGCGGGGCGGCGTCGGCGAGGACCCGCTCGATGGCCTCGGCGGCGCGGTCGCCGTGCCGACGAGCGGCCTCGACCACCCCGGCCGTGCCGTGCTCGGACGCGATGAGGGTCAGCGCCGCCACCGCCTTCTCGCGCGGCACGCGCCGCTTGGCCAGCGCGTCCGGCACCAGGAACGGCACCGCCGCCGTCCCGTGCCGGGCGAACCAGCCGCGCGTGACCCGCTGCGCCGACTTCAGCCGCACGTACCAGTCGGCCATCATCCGGGCGACCTCGACGTCGAGGAACGGCATCAGGGCGGGCCCGAGATCGTAGGCGTGGGCTTTGGCGTTGGGGAGCACCACGTGGCGCGCCCCGAGCTCGAAGCGCGCCGCCAGCACCTTCAGGGTCGCGATGGCGGAACCATGGAAACGGGGCTCCCACCCGGGCAGCAGCGGCAGGACCAGCCCCTCGGGCGCGCCCCTGAACATGGCGGCCTGGCTCGGCGGGTACGACAACTTCCCGACCTCGTACGCCTGGACGACGCCCTCCCACCCCTCGTCTTCGAGGAGCTGCTTCTCCCTCTTGGACGAGAAGAAGCTCGGTCGGCGCGCGTCCAGCCACTGCTCCCGTTCGCCGGGTTCCCACACGACGTGCTGCTCGGCGGGCGGCTCCAGGCCGGGAACGAACGGGACCTCCTTCGCCCGTTCGGCCTCGACCGCCGCGCGGTACGCGCGGGCCTCCTGCTCCCACGGCGGATCCACCAGGAACGCGGGAATGGTGTCGCTCATCCGCTGACCCTCCGACATCGTGATCGTCGGCCCTCGGACGCGCACCCGGCAGGATCCGTTCCTCCCCTCCATGACGTGTTTCCGCCAACCCGGCCCGAGGCCGAAGGTCCGGTCAGCTCATGGCGGAGGGCGCGGCCAGGTCCCAGTCCAGCTCCCAGTCCAGCTCCCACAGACGGACGGTGCCGTCCTCGGAGCCGACCAGCACGAAGCCCCCGTCGGGGGTCAGCGCGAGGCAGTGCGCTCCCTTGCCCTCCCGGGTGTCCAGGACGCGCAGGCGGCGTCCGCTGCCGAGCTCCCAGACATGGATTCCCCGCACGTGGGCGCTCATCGCGTACCGGCCGTCCGGGGTGAGCCGGGCGTCGAACGCCCAGCCGGCGTTCCCCTCGAACTCCCGCACGTGCCGTCCGGTCTCGACGTCCCACAGGTGGAGCTTCCACGTGCCCTTGTCACCGGCGAGGGCGAGCCGTCCGTCGGCGCTCAGGCACAGGACGTTCACCTCGGGTCCGAACGCGGGGCGGTCGGCGGGCTCGGCTCGCAGAGTGCCCACGGCCTCGCCCCCGGCCACGTCCCACAACCGCACCGACCCGCCCCGGTGCGCCGGGCCCGAGTGGCCGGACGCGACGAGGCGGCCGTCACCGCCGGCCGCCAGAGCCTTGATCCCGACATGGCGCGCCGCCAGGTCCTCCACCTCGAAGTCCACCGTCTCGATCTCGCGGACGCAGCGGCCGGTCGTGAGATCCCAGAGCCGGATCCGGCCGTCGGCATGGCCGGCCACCGCGAGCCCGTCGGCGCCGAACCGTACGTGCGCGTCGCCGAAGACCGCCTCCGCCACGACCTCCGCGCCCCCGTGCTCGGGGACGCGGAACCGCTCGCACCCGGTCTGCTCGAACCCCTCCCACCGCGCCGGCTCCAGCAGCGCGACGTTGTCGGCCAGGACGTGCACGCACTCGCCGGTGTCGGTTCGCCAGAGCCGCACCTCGCCGAACGTGTCACCGGTCAGGAGCGAGCGGCCGTCGGGGCTCAGGCACACCGAGACCACCGTGCGCCGGAGGACCTCCAGCGTGCGCACGCAGGTGCGGGTGCCGAGATCCCACAGCCGGATCGTGCCGTCGAACGCGGCGGACGCGGCCAGCCGCCCGACGACGTCGATGGCGCTCACCTGCCCGGTGTGGCCGGCCAGCACCGCCGACGGCCACGCCGCGCGCAGCCCCGTCCGTTCGGTGCGCCCGGCCAGCGCGTGCCAGGCGGGCATGACCAGCGACGACCGCTCGTGCCCCGGCACCGCCCTGGCGCGCGCGAGGAGATCGAGCGCCGCGGCGGCCCGGCCCTCGTCCATGGCCCGCTCCGACGCGGCGACCAGCCCGGCCACCGTGGCCTCCGCGCCGCCCAGCTCGCCGTGCGGGCGTGGCCGGGCCAGGCTCGGCGCGGCGATGTGGCGGCCTCGGGGGAGCCGCCACCACGACACCGTGCGGTCGGTGCCGCCGGCCGACACCGCCGTCCGCCCGTCGGCGCTCAGCCGGACGATGCGCCCGCCACCCTGGTGCGCCGTGAACGTCCGTACGCACCGGCCGCCGTCCACGTCCCAGAAGCGCAGGTACGCACCGGCCACGTAGATCAGGTACCGGCCGCCGTCGCTGAGTGACATCGGGCCGCTCGGGCCCGCGTTCTCCAGCACCCGGACGCGGCGGCCGGTGGTCACGTCCCAGATCGTGATCGGCCCGTCGAGGGGGCTGCCGCCGTAGATGGCCGCGAACCGGCTGTCGGCGCTGAAACATCCGGCGCCCGCGAGGCCCGTTCCGGCCGCGGGCAGGGTGTGCCGGCACTCGCCGGTCACCAGGTCCCACACGCGCACGGCCGCCCGATGCCCGGTGCCGGAGGTCATCGCCCAGCGGCCGTCGGGGCTGAGGACCGGCGACGTCGGCCCCCACGTCCTGACCTTCACCTCCCGGACGACCCGCCCGGTGCCGGTGTCGACCACCCGGAAGGCGCCGTCGTCGGACGAGCAGAGGGCGATACGGCCGTCGGCGCTCAGGGCGACGTCGCCGTTCCCGGCCTCACGGAGGACATGGGTGCAACGTTCGTCACCGGCGGTCAGATCCCAGATCCGCACCGTCCCGTCCCTGCCCGAGGAGACGGCACGGAGCCCGTCGTCGGAGACGGCGACGTCGCTCACGAGGCCCTCGTGCCCGCTGAGGGTCAGCCGGCAGCGGCCGTCGCCGGGCGTCCACGACCGGATCGTGCCGTCGGCCTCCCCGCTCAGCGCCACCTCTCCGCCGGCGCCGATGTCGACGGGCAGGCGGACTCGTCGCGGCGGGTCCGCGCACCAGTCCATCTCGCGCGTGCCGGTGCGGCGCGCGTCGGGGATCCGGTCGACGGTCTGGAGGGCCGCCCTGACCTCCGGGTCGTCCGGCCGCTCCCGGGACACCCCGTCCAGGAGTTCGCGCGCGGCGTCCAGGTCACCGCGTTCCAGGTGCGCCTGGCCGAGCAGGAACCGCGCCCGCCAGGAGTCCCCGGTGTCGGCGCGGACGGCCTCCAGCAGCACGACGAGCGCCTCGTCGTCGATGTCACCGCGCCGCCACCGCAGCAGGCCGAGGTGGTAGGCGGCCTGCGCGTGCCGCGGGTCGGCGGCCAGCGCCGCACCGAACACCTTCTCCGCCTCATCGGGCCGCCCGAGGTCGAGCAGCGAGACACCGCGGTTGTTGAGCTCGTCGCCGCCCGGATCGGCGGCGCGCGGCATCGGGCGGGGGTACGCGTGCCCGGTCAACGCCTCGTAGGCGTCGGTCAGCTCGCCGGCGACCTCGGCCATCGAGCCCGGCCGGTGCCGTGGTCGCCTGCGCAGGCAACGGGTGAGGACGTTCGCCAGACCCGGGGGGATCAGCGGCACGGCCATGCCCGTACCGTCCTCGATGTGGGCGGCCAGCGTGGCACCCGCGGCGGCTCCGGTCGTCCAGGTGACCTCGCCGGCCAGCATCTCCAGGACGGTCACCGCGAAGCCGTGGACGTCGTCGTGCCGTGCCGGTGGCCGTCGTCCGTCCTGTCCAGGCGAGGCGTACGCGGGCCGCGCTCCACCGCCCGACGCCGAGCCGAAACCGGTGACCTTCACGGTCCCGTCGTGGCCGAACAGGACGTTCGGCGGCCTGACGTCCCGATGGACCACTCCCCGGTCGTGCGCGTGGCCGATGCCCCACGCGACCTGGATCGCCACGTCGAGGATCCGGGCCGTCACCTGATCGGGACCGCCCTCGTACAGCCGGCGGTCATCGATCCGTTCGCGCAGGCTGCCGCCGGGAACGTACTCGCCGAACACCCGGGGGAGGCCGCCGATGTCGCGGACATAGTGGGAGGCGCACACGTGCGGGTGGAGGCCCAGCGACATCCCCGCCGCCGCCTCGCCGGCGAACCGCTCCCGAGCAGTCTCGTCACGCGGTGATCGCACGGCCATCTCGACGTCCCACCCGAGGTGCCGGACGCGGTGCACCACCCCGGCCCGGCCCTGCGTGAGCACCTCGACGACCTCGTACAGGCCATCGACGACCTCACCCACCCGCCACGGTGCCGGGCCGGTGCCGTTCGACGCCGCCATCCCGCCGCCCCCCATTTGAACGTCAACGTCTGTTTGATTCGAGGGTAGATCGGTCGCGGGGCGCGGACGGTCGTCCGGCGCGGCGCGCATCCGTGCGGCGGCGGGCGGCAGGGCTTCTACCTGGAGTGTTTCAGCGAGGGTCCGCCGGGCGTTCATCTTCTGGTCGCCGAGTCCTCGCCTGCCGCTGCGAATTTCGTCCCGCATTGTGTGACATGACGGGAGTTGAGATGCGCAAGCGTGTTCCGGGGGTGCGGCCTGCGGTCGCGGCGTCAGCCGCGGTGATCCTGGCGGCAGGGGTGTTTCCGGCGGCCGGTCAGGCCGCGACGGGCACGACGCGGGGAGGGGCGGCCGCGGGCTTCGAGCGCCTGGCCACCTATCCGGTCTTTCAGAATCTGCCGGCCGGGACGCCCGCCGATTCCCAGACGGTCGCGGAGATCAGCGCCGTCAGCGAGGACGGCCGGACGCTGATCTACACCGACGCGCCGGGGAAGCGGGTCGGGTTCCTGGACATCAGCGACCCGAAGCGCCCGAAGGGGCTGGGTTCGCTGGGGCTGGAGCAGCTGGGCGACGCCGAGGACGAGCCGACGTCGGTGGCCGTCGTCGGCCCGTACGTCCTGGTGGTCGTCAACACCAGCCGCTCGTACACCGAGCCGTCCGGGCGGCTCGACGTCATCCGCATCGCCGACCGGCGCCGGGTGCGCAGCCTCGACCTGGGCGGGCAGCCCGACTCCGTCGCGGTGAGCAAGGACGCGCGGTACGCGGCCATCGCCATCGAGAACGAGCGGGACGAGGAGGCCACGCCGCCGGGCGGCGACGAGGGCGACCTGCCGCAGGCGCCCGCGGGCTTCCTCCAGATCCTCGACCTCGGCGGGCCGGTCGCGGCCTGGGGGGTGCGGAAGGTCCCGTTCACCGCGGCCGACGGGAGCGCGCTGCCCGCGGTCACGGCCGCCGGGCTGGCCGAGCCAACCGACCCCGAGCCCGAGTACGTGTCGGTCAACGACGCGAACAAGGTCGCCGTGACGCTCCAGGAGAACAACGGCGTCGCCGTCGTCGACCTCCGCACCGGCCGCCTGGACCGGGTCTTCTCGGCGGGCACCGTCACCGTGCGCGGCATCGACACCGTCGAGGACGGGACGATCTCCCTCGACGGCGGGATCGAGGACGTGCCGCGCGAGCCGGACGCCGTCGCCTGGGTCGACCGGCACACGCTCGCCACCGCCAACGAGGGCGACTGGAAGGGCGGCACCCGCGGCTGGACCGTCTTCGACGACAGGGGCCGCGTCGTGTGGGACGCGGGCAACGGCTTCGAACGCCTCGCGGTCCGGTACGGGCACCACAACGAGGACCGCGCGGCCAACAAGGGCAGCGAGCCCGAGGGCATCGCCGTCGCGACCTACGGCGGGCGCCGTTACGCCTTCGTGGGCTCCGAACGCGCCAACTTCGTGGCCGTCTACGACGTGTCGCGCCCCGACCGGCCGGCCTTCGTCCAGTTCCTGCCGACCAACGCCGGTCCCGAGGGACTGCTGCCGGTGCCGTCGCGCGGGCTGTTCGTGGTGTCCAGCGAGGAGGACGACGCCGGGACGGGCGTCCGCGCGGGCGTCCAGGTCTTCCGCCTCGGCCGCCCGAGCGTGCCCGGCCTGGTCTCGGCGGACCGGGACGGGAAGCCGATCGGCTGGGGCGCGCTGTCGGGCCTGTCGCCCGTGCCCTCCAGCCGCCACGGCCTGTACGCGGTGACCGACTCCGCCTACGAGCCGACCCGGGTGCTGACCATCGACACCCGGCAGAGCCCCGCCCGGATCACCCGCGGCCTGACCATCACGCGCGGCGGACGGCCCGCCGCCTACGACGCCGAAGGCGTCGCGGCCCGCCCGTCCGGCGGCTTCTGGCTGGCCTCCGAGGGCGACCCGAAGGCGGGCAACGACCTGATCAAGCAGAACCTGCTGGTCAAGGTGGACCGGAACGGCTCGGTCCTCCAGGAGGTGCCGCTGCCCGCCGACGTGGCGGGCAGGCTCGGCTCGCAGGGACTCGAAGGGATCGCGGTCACCGGAGGCGGCCGGGACGAGCAGGTCTGGGTCACGTTGCAGCGCCCGCTGGCCGGCGACCCCGCGGACGTGGTCCGGCTGGGCCGCCTCGACGTCGCGACCGGCCGCTGGGCCTGGTTCGGGTACGGGCTGGAGCCGTCGGCGTCGGCCGCCAACTGGAACGGCCTCTCCGAGCTGGTCGTCGCGGCCCCGGGCCGGCTCGCCGTCGTCGAACGTGACAAGGCCTCCGGGACGGCGGCCCGCCACAAGAAGATCTACACCGTGGACGTGCCGAGGACCGCGCCGCGGCCGGGTGAGCTTCCCGTCCTGCGCAAGCGCCAGGCCCGCGACCTGCTGCCGGACCTGAAGGGCTTCGGCGGCTGGACCCAGGAGAAGGTCGAGGGCCTGGCGGTCACCGGCGACGGCCGCGTCTGGGTGGTCACCGACAACGACGCCGTCAACGACGCCACCGGCGAGACGATCTTCTACTCGCCCGGAACGTCCCGCGGCCTCCTCGGTGACTGACCCCGACAGCGACCGCGCGGGTACGAGATCCATCACGATCCAGGGACCCGTCCTGGCTGACCACGTCATGGATCGTGACGGCCCCCGGATGGCGGACCTTCGCGGCGGCCCGCGCCTCGCGGTTCAGCTTGGTGTCGCGGGCCCGCCGCACCGTGCCGCCGCCAGGTGATCTTCAAATATCTCCTGATGATCAAGAAATGAGGTCCGGGAGGCAGGCCTATTCCGTGTCTCGCGGTGCCGTTCCGGGGGATTCGGTGCCGGTGCGGCGACGGGGCGGGGGACCGGTTCGAGGAGTGGCGACGAGGGTCGGGAGGAGCTTTTCGAGCAGCGCCTCGCAGCTCTCGCGCCAGAAGGCGAGCACGTAGGTGTCCCAGTAACGGCCGCCGTAGTACTCGTGCTCGCGCAGCGTGCCCTCCACCTCGAAGTAGCGGCCGGCCCCGCTGGCGAACGTCCAGGAGCTCAGCTCGGACGTCTCGGCGTAGATCTTCCGCAGGTTGAAGTTGGCGAAGAGGTAGTTGAGGAAGAGCACGATCGCGTCGAAGGTCCAGATCGCCCCGCCGCGGTGGTCCCGCATGAGGATGGCGAGATAGACCGTCTGGTTGCGGAAGTCGGCGTTGTAGGCGCTGATCAGGCCGAGGGGCTCGCCGTCGCCCGCCCGCTCGATCAGGAACTGGCACAACACGCCGCGCCACAACATCACCTGGAAGTCCGGCGGGCTCGGCGTGGTGCCGCGGGTCCGCCACCGGTAGGTGATGCGCGAGCTCGTCGACAGGTTGAGGATGAAGTCGTAGTCGCCCGGCTCGATGGGCCGCAGGACCACCCTCTTGCCGTGCAGGGTGAGCTGCTCGGCCAGCAGTCCCGACCGCGAGAGTTCCCGGGTCATCGCGTCCCTCCCAGGCCGGCCAGGCGAGCCGCCAGCTCGTCCGGGGTGGCGGACAGGGAGAGGGCCGCCTCGATGCCCCGGGCGTCCACCTCGTGCAGGACGTCCTCCAAGTGGATGAGGAGCTCGGTGGCGGTGACCGAGTCGACGCCCAGCTCCGTCCAGGACAACGTGCGGGTCCGGTCGTCGAGAGGATGGTCGATCAAGTCGAAGATGGCTTCCATCAGATGGTCTCGGGTCAGCATCAGGACCTCGCAAGAAGGGTTTCGCCGGCCAGGAAGTGCGATCGTGCGTCGTTGCGCCTGACCTTGCCGGAGGTCGTCTTGGGGATGGAGCCGGACTCGACCACGCTCACGACGTCGAGCCGCACGCCCAGGCCCTGGAGCACGAGGCGTCCCAGGCGCTCCTCGATCTCGCCGCGCCGCGAGCGGGTGCCGCCGGCGGGCTCGACGAGCAGCACCGCACGTTCCGGCGGCGGCGACGCGACCGAGAACGCGACCGTCCGCCCCGGCCTGACCAGGCCCGACGACTCGGCGATGCGCTCGATCTCGTGGGGGAACACCCGGCGGCCGTGCACCTTGATGAGATCCTTGCGCCGGCCCGTGACGAACAGCCGGGACCCCATCGTGAAGCCCTCGTCCCCGGTCGCGAGCCCTCCGGGCGCGGCCCGGTACTCGTCCGCCAGGGACGTGCCGTGCACCGTGATCTCGCCGATCTCGAAGTCGCCGAGCTCCCGGCCACCGTCGCGGATGCTCACCGACAGCCCGTCCAGCGGAACGCCCGCCGAGACCACCTGCGTGTCGCTCATCGACCCGCCCGTCCCCGGCGCGGTCACGATGACGGGCGCCGTGCCGGGGGCCTCGGCGCTCACGGCCAGGGTCGCCTCCGCCAGCCCGTACGCCGGGACCAGGCTGTCGCCGGGAAGCAGCCGTTCCGGTCCCGACACCAGGCGCTCGCACAGGCCCGGATCGACGGGTTCCGCGCCGATGACGGCCACCCGCAACGTCTCCAGGGCGCGGCGCATCGCCGAACGGTCACGTCCGCCCGCCCGGTAGGAGAGCAGCGACCACCCGCTGTTGGGCGCGGGGATGGACGTCGGCCGGGCCGCCGCGATCCACTGCTCCCACCTGCTGGGATGCGCCAGGAACGTGCTCGGTGAGCAGAGCGTGAGCCGGCAGCCGAGATGGTCGGACAGCAACAGCGTGCCGATCAGGCCCATGTCGTGGTTGAGCGGCAGCCACGAGAAGATCGAGTCGTCGGCCGACGCCTCGAACCTGCGGCCCAGCGCCCCGAGATTGGCCTCGAGCGCGTCGCGGGAGACGGTGACGGGCGCCGGAGCGCCAGTCGTCCCGCTCGTGAACTGCACCAGCCTGAACCGCTCCGGTTCGAACCCGCCGGACGCGCCCGCGCGGGGACGGTCCCGCAGCGGCGGGTCGAGCAGATCCTCGACGGCCGCCCGCCGTGCCCTCGTGGTGAGGTCGCGCAATTCCCGTGCGGGGCCGACGACGATATCCGGCTGGAGCCGATCGAGCCTTTCGTTCACCGATGCCAGCACGCCCGCGGCTCGGGTGACCACGCCGATATAGGTGATCTGGAAACCGGCGATGAGCGCCGCACGTGCGAAAAGCGCGCTCGCCGACGAGGTGTCGCCCGTCACCGCCACGCGGCACCCTGGCTCGCACCCTCGGGCCATCAACCGGATCGCCAGGTCACAGGACATCTCCTCGATCTGTTCGCGGTCCCAGGTGATCTGCCCCTGGGGGGACAGGACGGTCACTGACATCTCCGCCTCCTCGTTATCGGCAATCGGCCCGGCCGGGCGCCATTTCTTCGCGTTCGCATATTGATTAATGTGCCAAGAGTGCCGGGGAATGTATTGAACAAATGCGCAGGCGGGCGATTCCTTTAGCGACCGATTTCAGTGGCCGGTTTCAGCGGCGCAGCGCTTCCACCGGTTCGATCCGGGAGGCGCGCCAGGCCGGATAGAGGCCGGCGAGCAGGCCGGTGAGGGCCCCGACGAGAGGCGCGGGCAGGACGGTCAGCGGTTCGAGCACGGGCGTCCAGTCGCGGGCGACGGCGACCGCGACGACCGTGCCGACGCCGGCGCAGGTGCCGGCGAGCCCGCCGAGGAATCCGAGCGCGGCCGACTCCGACAGGAACTGCGCCGCGATATGCCGCCCGCGGGCGCCGAGGGACCGGCGCAGCCCGATCTCCGCCGTACGTTCGAGGACGGCCACGAGCGTGGTGTTGGCGATCCCGACCGCGCCGATGACCAGGCAGATGCCGGCCAGCGCCAGGAAGAGCCCGCCGAGATCGGTGGTGACCTGGTCGCGCAGCTGTCTCGGGTCGGGCGGCGCGGTCACCTTGAGCCGTTCGGGCCGGTCCGGCCGGATCGCCACGGCGGCCTGGCCGCCGATCAGCTGCGCCGCGCCCAGCCGGGTCTCGATGAGGACCTTGGCCGGCCGCCCCTCCGCGCCGCCCGGCTCGCCCCACAACAGGGCGGCCGTCGAGGACGGCACGAGCACCGACAGGAGGGTCTCGGGCCGGCGCCGGACGTCCTCGACGATCCCGACCACGGTCAGCGCCGTGTCACCGATGAAGATCGCCGGCTGGTGGTCCAGCCGGGTGATGCCGAGCCGCTGCGCCGCCGCCTTCCCCAGGACGGCGACACGTTGCCCTTCCTTCTGGTGGAACGTGTCGTACAGGCGTCCGGAGCCGACGGTCGCGTGGATCGCCTCGAGGTAGCCGGGCGAGGCGGCGACCACCGTCAGGGGTTCGCCGGGCTCCCGCCGGACCGAAGGCGGCCGCGCGCTGACCTCGGCCTCGGCGCCGTCCGTTCCGGCGCTCGCCTCCCAGTGGACGCCCGCCGCCTCGACACCGTTCAGCCTGGTCAGCCGGACCTCGGTGTCGGGCGGGAACCCGGGGTCGGCCAGCGCCGGGTCGGCGGGCGCGTCCTCCACCATCACCTCGGTCGCCGCCAGTGCCGTGAACCGTTTGGAGATCTGCCCGGACGTGGTCGCCGTCAGCCCGAGCACGGCCACGAACGCCGCGACCCCGACCAGCGTCCCGAGCACCGTCAGCGCGGCCCGCGCCGGACGCGCCAGGACGGCCGCCACCGCCTCGTCCGCGGCGTCCCGGACCGACAGCCGCGTCGGCCGCACCACCCTCGTGCGGCGGCGGTCCCGCGTCATCCGCCCTCACCCACCTGCGCGACGCCCGCGGCCGGCGCGCGCGGCTCCGCCTCGGTGAGCGTGCCGTCCCGGATCACCACCGCCCGCTGGGCGCCCGCGGCCACCCCCGGATCGTGCGTGACGACCACCACCGTGAAGCCGTCCGCGTGGAGTTCGGCGATCAGCTCCAGCACCGTTCCCGCGGTGGCGGTGTCCAGGTTGCCGGTCGGCTCGTCGCACAGCAGCAGGCTCGGCCGGTTCACCAGGGCCCGCGCGAACGCCACGCGCTGCCGCTCGCCACCCGACAACCGGCCCGCCGGCGCGTGCGCCCGCTGCGCCAGGCCCACCAGGTCCAGCGTCGCGGCCGCCTTCGCGCGTCTCCTGCCGCGCGGCACGCCGGTGTAGAGCATCGACAACATCACGTTCTCCAGCGCCGAGCGGTGCGGCAGCAGATGGAACGACTGGAAGACGAACCCGATCCGCCGCCCGCGCAACGCCGTGCGGTCCCGCTCGTCCAGACCGGCGGTGTCGATCCCGTCCAGCCGGTAGACGCCCTCGCTCGGCCGGTCCAGCAGGCCGGCGACGTTCAGGAACGTCGACTTGCCCGACCCGGACGGGCCGACGACCGCCGCGTACTCGCCCCGGCGGATCACCAGGTCCGCCGGACGCAGGGCGGTGACCTGCGGCGGACCCGGATACCGTTTCCCGACCCCCGCGAACTCGATGACCGGGGGCGTCACTTGCCCACCACCACACGGTCGTCGGGTGCCAGCCGGCCGGGCCCGCTCGGCACCACCTCCACGAACCCGCCGCCGGACGCGCCCGTGCGCACCGGGATCCGCTGCCGGCGTTCACCGGCCATCAGCTTGATCACCTGGTTCGACCCGTCCGCGCTCGCGTGGATCGCCGACGTGGGCACCACCAGCACCGGTCCGCCGGTCGACGCCGCCTCGATCGTCAGGCGGACGTCGCGGCCCTCGAACCGCTGCGAGAGCGGCCTCATCCCCTTGACCACGATCGGGTGCCCCGGCAGCGCGGCCGCCTGCCCGGTGCCGTCCTCGGCGGGTCCGCCGGCGCTCCCGCCCCCGGTGCCCCCGCCTCCGGCGAACTCGCCGATGGACGTGACCTTGCCCGTTGCCTCCAGGCCCGTCTCCTCCGCGAGGATCGTCACCCGCATCCCGGTCTCGACCAGCTCGTGGTCGGCCGCGGACAACGAGCCCCTGGCCACCAGGTCGTCGGCCGACAGTTCGAGGATCGTCTCCCTGGCCGGGTCTCCCAGCCGCGCCTTCACGGCCGCCACCCGGGCGGGGAAGGCCGGCAGGAACAACACCTCGCCGGCGCTGAGGTACGCCCGCTTCTCCTGCTTGGGAGGCTCCTTCTCCTGCTCCTTGTCCCTGCTCGAAGACGGCGTCTCCTCAGCCGGTGGCGGCTGGACCTCCTCGACCGGCGCGTCGTAACCCCGGTCGGCGTACAGCCGCTTCACCGCCGCCGCGGTCGACGCCCCGAAGACCTCGGACGAGCCGCCGACCCGATAGCCGAGGTCACGCAACGCCGCGTTCAGCTGCCTGACGTCCGGACCCTTGGTGCCCTGCTCGACGTCGCGATACGCCGGGATCCGGCCGCGCAGCGCGATGACCGGACGCCCCGAGACCTCGGCCACCACGGCGCCCGCCCCGACCCGCTGCCCCCGCTTCACCGGCGAGCGGGTGATCACCGCTTTGACCTCGCTGAACGTGGGCGCGGCCACCTTGATCGTCTTGCCTGGGGTGACGGTGCCGCGCAGGACGACCGTCTCGCGCAGCACCCGCCGTTCGACCGGCGCGGAGATCACCGAAGGCTCCGGGGGCTCCGCCTCCGCCGCGACCTGCTGCGGCGACTTCACCAGCGTCGACGCGCCCGACCCCGCCAGCGACACCATGACCGCGCCTGCCACCAGCCCGGCGAGCGCCGGACGCCGGCGCCCGCCGGGGAGGGGGTCCTCCGGGACGGTCCTCATCGGCCCGCCATGACCCGGGCCACGTTGCGCTGCAACGTCTCGAGGAGCTTCCTGGTCTCCGCGAGCGCCACGGCGTTCTTCTCGATCAGCCGGCGCTGGTAAGCGGACTCGACGGCCACCCAGATGCCGACCAGGTTCGTCTCGTTCCGGCAGGCGACGTCGGCCCGCGCGGTCCGGATCTCCCGCACGCTCGCGGTGTCCCCGGCCCACCGGTCGTCGTGCGCGTGCCAGGGCGTCTTGTAGGTGAAGCCCGACCTGGCCATGCACGCGCTCCAGCGGCCCCATGCCGTGGTCACGCGGCTGTCGTTCTCGGCCTGGGCGTGGGCCCGGGTGGCGAGCGTCTCGCCGAGCCGGGGATCCGCGCCGACGGGAGCGCCTGAGGAAAGCCTCGTCCGGACCTCCCCGACGCACCCTCCGTTCGGAACGGGCTTTCCCGCGTACTGCTGGATCGTGCGCCGGGGGGAGTTGCTCGCCCGGCCGTAGAGGATCTCGGTGGGAGGGGGGTTCGGGACGGCGAGCTGCCGCTGCTGGCTCGTCGCTCCGTGGTCCCACTCCGGGGGCGGGTTGTAACCGCGCCGGGCCGCCTGGTCCGCGTCGACGATGCCGAACCGCCGCTCGTTCGGCGGCCGCGGCCTCGTCTCGGCGACCGCCGCCAGCGAGAAGCCGTACCGCCGCACGCAGTCCCGCAGCAGGAGGTCGTTCGCCTTGCCGAGGATGCCCTCCCGCGGCACGTAGGCGTCGAGCGGAAGCTTGATCTGGGTGGCGTCCCGGATGGCCGGGGCCGGGCCGATGGCGGGCTCGTCGGCGGTCGTTCCGCCGCCTCCGAACGCGCAGCCCGCCAGGGTCAGGGGCGCCACCAGCACGGTCGGTGCGAGGACCGCACGCAGCGCCTTCAGCCTGCGGCCCCGCACCATGATCGTTCTAGACATGAGTCCAGTAGTGCGAACTCGCCCGGTTGTCCCCGATGTTGTTGTTGCCCAGGCGCGCGCTCCCGGAGCCGGGGGCGTACGTCGAGTGGGCGCCGCCGCCGCCTTCGTGCTGGTAGAGGGTCACGTTGAAGCTGCCGCCACCGTTGTTCTTGACGGAGCTCGCCTCGTCGTTGAGCCCGTCGGAGCTGTTGTACCAGACGTTGTTGTTGTAGAGCTCGTCCTTGCCGGTCCACTGGTAGACGTGGTTGGTGTTGTTCTCGTTGTAGTTGTTGTTCTCGAAGAGGCAGACTTCGCCGGTCTCGCAGTTGTAGTTGGGGGCGGCGGCGTGCGCGGTCGAGGTCTTGATCCCGAGCGCGGTGGTGGCGACGGTCAGGCCCATCGCGGTTCCGGAGACCATGCCCAGCCTTCTCAGTGACATTGCGATCAACCACCCTTTCGGGGCCGACTTGCTCTGACGTTCATTAATCTGACAGGTCTTTGTGCGACAAAGAAGCAGCGTTTCTCAAGCGCATCGGCAAGCTTGCCTACACACTTTCCTTACATTTCTCGCCGCGGCGGGTGCAGGCGAAATCCCACTCCGCGCACGGTCTCTATCCACCGTTTGTCACCGAGCTTCGAGCGAAGGGCGCCCACGTGGACGTCCAGCGTGCGCGTGGACCCGTACCAGTTGTCGCCCCACACCTGCGCGAGGATCGAGTCCCGGGTGACCACGGCTCCTCTGGCCTCGGCCAGCAGGGCGAGCAGCTCGAACTCCTTGCGCGTGAGCCGGACCTGCGTCCCGTCGAGCGTCACCCAGCGGCGCAGCGCGTCCACGGTGAGCGCCCCCAGCCGGTAGAGCGCGCCGCCGTTGCGGACGCCGCCGGTCCGCCGGCTCACGGCCTCGATGCGCGCGGCCAGCTCGTGCAACCCGATGGGATGGACCACGCAGTCGTCCGCGCCGGCCCGCAGGACGAGCACCCGGTCGAGATGCGCCTCCGCTTCGGCGAACGCGATGACCGGCACGGCCGACTCGGCGCGGATGCGCCGGCACAGCTCGCACCCGTCGAGATCGGGAAGCGCGAGGTCGAAGAGGACGAACTCGGTGTGGCCGAGCCATGACAAGACCTCCCTTCCGGTCCGAGCCAGGTCGACCTCGTGCCCGTGCTGCCGGAGTCCCGTCGCGAGGGACTCCTTGTCCGGGCCGTCGGCACCGGCCAGCAGGATCTGCATGCTCGCTCCCGCGAATGGACGGCCGGTGCGGTCAGGCCGCGGGGAGGATGAGGGTCTTCGTCTGTCGTGCCGCCGCGTAGGACGCCGCGTAGATCGGCGAGAGCGCGGGGGCCGTGCGAGCCCTCCCGCGGAAACGTTCCGGGGTGAAGCCCGCCATGGCCTTGAACTCGCGGGTGAGGTGCGCCTGGTCGCTGAAGCCGCAGTCCGCGGCCGTGCCCGCGGACCTCGAACCGCCGGCGAGCAGGAGCGCGGCCCGGCGGAAGCGCAGGATCCGCGCCATCGCCTTGGGGGACACGCCGATCTGTTCCTTGAACCGGTACTCCAGCTGGCGCGGCCTCCAGCCGGACTTCTCGGCCAGCCGGTCGATGGGGGTGGATCCTCCTGCGCCGATGGTGCGGACCAGCTCGCCGTGGGCCCCGGCCACCTGGCGGGACCAGACGGCCCCTTCGGCGATCCACCTCGCCAGGACCTCGTCCAGCAGGTGGAACCGCTGCTCCCAGTCGGGCATCGCCGCCAGCGCGCCGGTCAGCAGGTGCACCCGGTCGCCCAGCAGGTCCGCGGGGTCGGCGATGGTGTCGGCGAGCTCGTTCATCGGCACGCCGAAGAGAGCGAAGGCCGTCCACGGCGCCATGACGACCGTGACGCAGTGCGCGCCGTCGGCCGGCTCGACGGCCCAGGACGACCGGGTGGCCAGCCCCGAGACGAACGAGGCGCGGGGCGTCCGCGTGGTGTCGCCGTCCAGCCTGCGGCACCACAGGGGGTGCCGGGGGTCGAGCCCGAGGAGGAGCGTCACGGCGCCGCCGGGGAGCTCCCGCCAGGGCAGGGCCGATCCCGCGCCGATCCGGAAACCGAGGTAGGCGTGGACGCCGGGCCGCAGCCGTGAATGCGGCCAGGAAAGCACGGCCTCCCGTTTCGCCGATGGAAATCCGAAATGCCGTACCCGCATATCGCACTCCTCGAATTGCCCGGAAACCGGCACCCCGACCGTGCCAGTTATTGCTGTAATTGACGGTACGAGGACGGGCGGTGTGAACGCCTCAGGGAGAGGACCCCTGGATATCCCAGGGCTTTCGTTCTCCGGGGACCCCGGGGGCGAACCCCGGGGTCGTCTGGGTCCCGAGGGCGGAGTGCTCGGCGAGCATCGCCGCCAGGCCCGAGCGCCCGGCGACGCCGAGCTTGGAGTAGGCGTTGCTGAGGTGGTACTCGATCGTCTTGACGCTGAGGACCAGCTCGCCGGCGACCTGCCGGTTGGTCAGCCCGGTGGCGACGAGCCGGGCCACGGCCTGCTCCTGCGGGGTCAGCCGCGCCGCGTGCCCCGCGGTCATCTGCATCGGCCAGTGGGCGCGCCGCCCGAGCTCCTTGTCGCAGCGCTGGACGTAGGGCCGCGCGCCGAGCCGCTCGAAGAGGCCGCGCGAGGACTCCAGATGCTCCGCGGCGACGGCGCGGCGGCCGGTGCGCCGCAGGAACCTGCCGTAGTCCAGCTCCAGGCGGGCCTGAACGAACGGCGCCGACGTCCGCCCTGCACGGCGCAGGCCGCTCTGGTAGGCGGCTTCGGCGGCCACGCCTTCGTCCTGGGCGGCCAGGAGGTTGCCGCGCAGGCGCGCCACCGACGCGAGAACGGAAGGGCCCCCGCGGACGGCCGCGGACTTCTCGTACCTGGCGAGGGCGTCCCTGGCCTGCGCGAGACGGCCGTCGGCGAGGAGCACCTCGACGACGTACTCGTGCCAGGGAGGGTCCTGGCCGGTCAGCGGCCACAACGCGGCCGACGGGATCGGGCGGTCGCCGCGCGCGAGGGCGAGGTGCGCCCGCGCGGCCGCGGCGGCCAGGGCGCCGAAGCCCCGGGTGGGTCCGGCGGCCTTGGCGGCGGCCTGGACGTGCGCCTCGGCGGCCCCCCACTCTCCTCGGGCCGCCGGGACGAGCGCGGCGAGGCCGTGCGCCATCGGCGCGAACCACCGCTGGTCCGCCTCGAGCGTGGCCGACACCGCCGCCGCGGCGTGCGCGGCGGCGTCGTCCCAGCCGCCGAGCTGGAACTCGGCCCAGGCGAGGGCGGCCAGCGCCACGAGCCTGAACTGCACCGACCTGGGCGCGGGCACCTCCACCAGCGCGGTGAGCTCGGCGACGGCCCGTTCGACGTCACCGGAGTGGACGAGCAGCAGGCCCCGGCCGAGCAGCGCGTCCACCTCGCCGGTGGTGGCGAGGGCGGCCGCGTCGGCCGGGCGTGCGGTGTGCCCGAGCCCTTCGTCCAGCCTGCCGGTTGCCGCGAGGCCGAGGAGGCGGAGGGCCCGGACGAGATCGGCGCCCGGACGGTGCGACGCCAGAGCCGCCGCCCGTTCGGCCCATACGGCGCCGTCCGCGCACCTGCCCTGAAGGAACAGGCTGAAGGCCAGCTGCTCGGCGACGCGCCCGGCCAGGGCCGGTTCGGCCGGCCGGTCGCAGCTCCGCCAGGCGCCGGTGAGCCAGGCCTCCGCCCGGTGCGGGCTGCCCGAGGCGGCGGCGATCGCCCCGAGGACGTACCCGCGCGGCGCCGGATCGGCGTCCTCGGCCATCCCGTCCGCGAGCGTGCCGGCCTCGGCGACCTGCCCGTCGAACAGCAGCGCCTCGACCGCCTCCGCCGTACGCCCGGCCCGCTCGCCGCCGCCGGTGGACAACCGCGCCGCCCACGTCATGTGCTCGGCGGCCTCGGCCCAGAGCCCGCGGGCGGCGTCGCGCCGGGCCAGCCGCGCGAACTCCGCGGCCAGGGGTTCGTCCGGCTCGCCCGCCGCCCGGAGCCGGTGCCGCAACCGGGCCGGGTCGTCGGAGAGCACCTCGGCCGCCCGCAGGTGCAGGCGGGTGCGCTGGGCGGGCCCGAGCCGCTGGTAGACCGCCGCCTGAACGAGCGGGTGCGGGAAGCGGAGGTCCAGGCCGCCCGCCGTGGGCCGTTCCGTCAGCAGGCCCGTCGCCACCGCCTGCTCGGCCGCGTACAGCGGGTCCTGGACCTCGCACAACGTCGCGGCCTCGTGCAGCGTGCAGGACCGGCCCAGAACGGACGCCGCCTCGATGAGCAGGCGCGCCTCGGGCGCGCAGTCCGCGAGCCGCTCGCGCGCCAGCGACTCGTACGCGCGTGGCACGGGCAACGGCGCGTACAGGTCGTCGAGCACCTCGGCCGGGACCCGTTCCAGCAGCGCGCGGGCATGCCGCGGGTTCCCGTCGGTGTGCTCGCGCAACCGCGCGGCGGCGCGCCGGGCGAGCGGGGCCCGCTCGCCCGGCCGCCCGCTCAGCTCGCGCAGTTCGGACGTGCCGAGGCCGCTCAGCGACAACCGCGCGGTCTCGTCGTCGGCCAGCATGCGGCGCAGCTCTCCGGGCAGCCGCGGGTCGGCGGCGTCGGTGGTGATGACGACGGTGAGGACACGGGCGGCGCGGAGCCGCCGGACGGCGAAGGCGAGCGCGCTCAGCGAGGGCGCGTCCGCCCAGTGGGCGTCGTCGACGAGGACCGCGAGGGGCCGGTCGTCCTGGAGGCCCTGGAGGTGGTCCACCAGAGCGGATCCCACCACCAGCGGATCGGGCCGCCCGGCCTCCTCCTCACGTGCCCCCGCGACCTGCGGGACGACCTGCGGGGCCAGCTGGGCCACGATGCCGTACGGCAGCAGCGTCTCGCTGTCCTCTCCGCTCGCGTACAGGGCGCGCACATCCTGTGCCTTGGTGATGTGGGCCTTGGTGACGTGGGCCTTGGTGATGTGCGCCTGAGTGACGTGTGCCTGGGCGACGTGCGCGTTCGCGAGGAAACGGCGCAGCAGCGTGGTCTTGCCCATGCCCGCCGGGCCGTCGATGGACACCAGCCGGGACTCGCCGGCACGGACACGGTCCAGCTCCGCCCGCAACCTGGCCAGCTCGCGGTCCCTGCCGACGAACGGTGCCTCCCAGCCCGCGTCGCCGATGTCATGCGGGTCCTGGACGGGCATACGACCACCCCCGGATCGACACGGTGGCTTGCTTTATGTCCTCCGGACAGTAAAGGGGCTCAGGGTTCCTGTCAATGAGACATTAAGCTAGGCTGGCGCTCGTGAGCACTGCGAGGCCGCCCCACGCCACGCCCCGTGTCGCGGTCGATCTGGTGATCATGACCGTGCGCGAGTCGTGCCTGCAGCTCCTGCTGATCGAGCGGGGCAAGGAGCCGTACCTGGGCCGCCCGGCGCTGCCCGGCGGATTCCTTCGGGGACGCGAGAAGCTGGACGACGCCGCATACCGGGAGCTGCACGAGGAGACCAATCTCAACGGCTCCCGGCTGCATCTGGAGCAGCTCCAGGCCTACAGCCACCCCGACCGCGACCCGCGAGGCCATGTCATCTCCGTCGCGTACCTGGCCATCGCGCCGTGCCTGCCGGAGCCGGTCGCCGGGTCGGACGCCCGCCAGGCGCGCTGGACGCCGCTCGACGAGGTGACGTCCGCGCCGGGCACGCTGGCGTTCGACCACGCCCAGATCGTCGAGGACGCGGTCGAGCGGGCCCGCGGCAAGCTCGAGTACACGACGCTGGCCACCGCGTTCTGCGCGGAGGAGTTCACCATCGGCGAGCTGCGGCAGGTCTACGAGGTCGTCTGGGGCATGCCCGTCGACGAGCGCAACTTCAGCCGCAAGATCAGGAGGACCGAGGGCTTCGTGGTGCCCACGGGCGCCAAGAGGCGGCCGGAGACGGGCCGCCCCGCGACCCTCTACAGCGGCGGCCCGGCGACGACGTTGTACCCGCCGATGTTGCGGACCGGAATCGGCCACGAGCTCCCCTGAGGCCCGGCCGGGCGGGAACGATCCAGGCCTGTACGGTGGTCCGGCCATTTCGGTGATCAGGGTCGGGATCAGGGATCAGGGGTCGGGCTATGGCAGGGTCACCGGACGTCGGCGCCGACATCGTGGTCCTCACCGCGATCGACCTCGAACACCGGGCGTTCGCCGAGCACATGACCCGTACCCGCGAGCACCGGGACGCCGACGGGACCCGCTACGACATCGGCGTGCTGCGCGGCACGGACTGCTCGGTGGCGCTGGCCCTGATCGGGATGGGCAACCTGGGCGCGGCCACCCTCGCCGGCCGCGCGATCGAGGAGTTCCACCCCAAGGCGCTGCTCTGCGTCGGCATCGCGGGAGGCCTGAGCAACGAGGTCGTCCTGGGCGACGTCGTGGTGGCGAGCCAGATCCACGCGTACCACGGCGGCCGGGAGGACGGCGGCGGATTCCACCCTCGTCCGCGCAGCTGGCCGCTGCCGCACGGCCTGGAGCAGCTCGCCCGCGAGGTGGCCCGGGAGGGCTCCTGGATCGACATCGAGGACGACACCGACGAACGCCCGCCGCCCAAGGTGCACCTCAAGCCCGTGGTGTCCGGCGAGGTGGTGCTCGACTCCCGTACCTCGCCGATCGCCGAGCTGCTGTCCACGCACTACGCCGACGCCGTGGCCATCGACATGGAGAGCGCCGGCGTCGCCGAGGCCGCGCACCGCAAGGACTTCCACCGCGCGGTGACCGTCCGCGCGGTCAGCGACATGGCCAGCGGCCACAAACGCCAGACCGACGCCGCCGGCTTCCAGGTCATCGCGGCCTCCCGGGCCGCGGCCTTCGCGGCCGCCCTCGCCGCCCGCATCGGCCGGGGGCACTCGCCCGCGGCGCCGATGGGCCGCCTGCCCTGCCCCTACCGGGGGCTGGCGGAGTTCCGCGAACGGGACGCCGAGGTCTTCTTCGGCCGGGACGAGATGGCCGACGAGCTCACCGGGCTCCTCGAACACCGGCGGTTCGTCATCGTCGCCGGGCGGTCGGGCACCGGGAAGTCCTCGTTCCTGAACGCCGGGCTGGTGCCCCGCCTCCGCGGCCGCGAGTGGGGCGTGGCGGCGTTCCGCCCGCTGCCCGACGTGCCCGCCGCGACCACCGTGGCGGGCGGCCTCCTCCCGTTGCTGGAGCCGGGCCTCGACCCGGTGGAGACCCTCGAACGCCGCGCGGCGCTGGCCGAGGCGATCACCGAGGGGCGGCTGGCGGAGATCGCGGCGGACGTGCTCGCCCGGACCTCGGCGGCGCGGCTCGTCCTGTGCGTGGACCAGTTCGACGAGTTCCTCGCCAGGAACGCCGACGCCGCACGCGAGCTGGCGAGCCTGCTGAACGGCCTGGCCGAGGGCCCGCTCCCCGTCCACGTGGTCGTGACGCTGCGCACCGAGACGCTGGACCTGGCCCTCAACCAGCTCGGCTTCGGCGAGCCCGCCGGCCATTCGGTCATCCTGCTCCCGGCGCTGCGGGCCGAACAGCTGCGCGCCGCGATCGAGGGCCCGGTGGTGCCCACCGGGGTGGTCTTCGAGCACGGGCTCGCCGAACGTGTCCTCGCCTCCACCGAAGCCGCGCCCGCCGCCCTTCCGCTGATGCAGTTCGCGCTGACGCTGCTGTGGGAGGAACACGACGGCTGGATGCTGACGCACGCCGCGTACGACGGGTTCGGCGGGGTCGAGGGCGCGCTGGCGCGCTACGCCGAACGTGTCTGGAGCCACGAGTTCGACGACGCCGAGCGTGCCCACGCGCGCCGGCTGCTCATGCAGATGGTGCGGCCCGGCGACCAGGAGGAGGCGATCCGGCGCACCGCCCGCACGGTCGACCTCGAACCCGGCGTCCTGCCGGTCGCGCGACGGCTCGCCGCGACCCGGCTGGTGGTCACCGGCGCCGACGCCGACGGGCGCCCGACCTACGACCTCGCGCACGCCGCCCTGGCCACGCACTGGGAACGGCTGCGCGGCTGGCTGGACGAGGAGGGCGACTTCCGCACCTGGCAGGAGGACCTGCGCCAGAGCATGGAACGGGCCGAACCCCTGCGCGGCCCCCGCCTCGCCGACGCGCTCCGGTGGACGCGCGACCACCCGAGCGACATCACCGGTGCCGAACGCGAGTTCGTCGCCGTGAGCCGCCGCCGGGCCCGGCGCCGCGCCACCGCAGTGCGGGCCGTCCTCGCCACCGTCGTGAGCCTGCTCCTCCTGGCCAGCACGTTCGCCGTGCTCCTGCGGCAGCGCACCGGCGACCTCAGCGACCAGCTCCGCGACAACGCCGCGCACCTCCTGGTCGGCGAGGCGCGCGAGGGAGCCCGCACCGACGCCGACACGGTCGCGCTGCTGTCGGTGGCGGCGTACCGGACCAGCCGCCACCCGAAGGTCCTGGCCAACCTCGCCGAGCAGTACATGCTCTACCGCGACGTCGACCGTCTGATCAACCCCGGCACCGGCCCGATCGGCGTGATGGCGATCAGCGCCGACGGCGGCACCGTCGCCGTGGGCGGCTCCACCAGGACGGCGATCGGTCGGCTGGACGGCCGGTCGCCGCCGTTCCGGTACATCGACCGCGTCCTGCGCGCCGTCGCCCTCAGCCCGGACGGGCGTTACCTCGTCGGCCTGGACGGCCCCACCTCGCGCCTGATCCTCTGGCGGCCCGACGGCAGCACGATGGAGCTCGGACGGGACATCGTCCGGACGGGCATCGGCCCGCTCCGGTTCGACGCGGCGGGCACGAGGCTGCTCGTCCAGCGGTCCGGCGACAGCTCACGCGTGTGGGACCTCGAACGCGGCGTCGCCACCCCCTTCCCGCCGGGCCCGGCCCGTTCACAGTCCAACCAGGTGTGGTTCGGGCCGGACGACCGCACCCTGGTCGTCGCCACGGAGCGCGAGCTGGCCCGGGTCGACATCGCCTCGGGCAGGTCGACCCGGGTGACCCCCATGGACCGGCGCGGCCGCGCGGTCGTCTCGGGCGACGGGCGTACGGCGGTCACCTGCACGGGCGACACGGTCGTCCGCTGGGACCTGACGACCCTGCGCGAACGCGACCGGCAGACCGCACCGACCGACTGCTGGTTCATGTCCGTCGACCGGACCGGCCGGATCCTTCTCTCGGACGTCTCTGGAGTCAAACCGAACACCCGGCCCGTGCTGCTGAACCTGGACACGCGCGAGCCCGCCGCACCCGCCCTCCCCGGGGCGACGAAGGGTGGGGACGGAACGCTGCTGGCCACCGGGCAGAGCACCCGGCTGATCGCCGGCACCGGCCTGACCATGGCCGTGACGGACGTCGGCGCGTCCCGTTTCGCGCAGATCAACAGGCCGCGGGAGCTGAACGTCGCGACGATCTACAGCCGGGACCGGCGCCTGATCGCCACCACCTGGTCGCCCTCCGTCTGGTCGGCGCCGTCCGGCCTGCGGCTGTGGGACGCCGGAAGCCGTCGCGAGATCGCCCGGGTCGCCAACCCCGACGAGGAGGAACCGCTCCTGTTCGCTCAGGACGGCCGTCGGCTCCTCACCCGAAGCGACAAGACCCTCCGCCTCTACGTGCGGGAAGTGCCGTCCCTGCGCCTGCTGTCCCAGACACCGCTGACGCCGACTCCGGGCGTCCGTCCCTCGATCGAGACGCCCTACGACTTCTGCGTCACCGGGACCACCGCCGCCGGCACGGTCGCGGCGATGTACGGCGGCCTCGTCAACCGCCTCGACCTCCGCACCGGCACCCTGGCCGGAGCCCCGATCCGCCCCTACCGCGACCAGACCCACCTGACCCGCCTGGCGGGCACCGACGTGTGCGCGGCGCGGCCGGGGCACGACCAGCTGGCGTTCAACGTCGGTCGCGGCGTGGAGCTCTGGGATCTCGGCCGCGGACGCCAGGTGGTGAGCCTTCCGGTCAACGCCAGCAGCCGGATGACCGGCCTGCGGTTCAGCCCGGACGGGCGGCTGCTGGCGGTCCTGTCCGCCGACGGATCGTTGCAGGTCTGGGACACCGAAGAGCGGCGCCGGATCGGAAGCCCGCTGAACGTCCTGGAGCCGGCCGACGCGACCAATGCCCGGATCGTGGACTTTCCCGACGGCGACCGGATCATCGTCAACGGGGGAGACCAGGTCCGGGTCTGGGATCTGACCCATCGTGCCCCGGCCGCGGAGATCGCCCTCGACTCCTACATGTCCGATCCGGTCCTCTCCCCGGACGGCGGCACCCTCCTGGCCTGGCTCAAGCACGGTCCGGTCCGCATCCCCCTGAACCCGGACCGCTGGGCGGAACACCTCTGCCGCATCGTCGGCCGCGACCTCACCCCCGCCGAACGCCGGACCCTCCCTCCAGGCAGCACCCCCACCGCCTGCCCGTCCCGCTAGCCCGCACGGCCCGGCCCGCCCGGCGTGGGCCCGCACGCCCTGGACCGCGAAAGCCCAGGGCCCCGGCGTGGGTCGCACGGCGGGGCCCTGGGGTCGGACGCTCTCCGGGGTCAGGAGAGGACGATTCCGCGGTAGTAGGCCTTGAGGATCCTGGAGTGGCTCCAGCCCGCGTTGGCCTTGTCACGGGAGCCGTACTGCGACATCCAGTCGCCGGTGACCCAGGCGCCGCACGCCGTCGTCGTCGCGCAGTACTGGGCCGGCATGATCTTGCCGCCGCGGGTCATCCGCTTGCCCCACGTCGCGTCCACCGCGGCGTTGGTCGACGCCTTCGCCGAGCCGGGCTTGTAGACCTGGCTGTTGGTGTTGTCGTAGACGTCGAAGCACTGGCCGCCCGCCGTCCTGCGGGTCGAGTTCAGCGCCCAGTACCAGCCGTAGCTCTTGACGGCCATCGCGCCGGCCCGCAGCGACTCCCGGTGCCAGCTCGTCACCCACTCGTTGGGCAGGACGTTCTTGACGTAGGTCTTGAACGACACCCGGTCCACGCGGCCGAGGGACACCCGGTAGACGAGGATCGTCGTGGGCAGCTTGCTGTGCGTGCCGTCGGTCTTGCAGCCGGTCGGCGGCGCGGTGCTCCAGAGCCGGTGCGAGGCGTTCTGGTTCTTCAGACCGGCGGTCAGGTTGCCCTTGACGCCCGCCTTGAAGTCCTGCGACCTGCCGCCGTAGTTGCTGTTGAAGTAGACCCGGACGGTCTTGCTCGTGCGGTTCCAGACCGACGCGGCGGAGTTCTTGACGCACTTGGCCTTGCCGGCGCCCTTGCCCTTGAACTCGTAGCACCCGGGCTGCTTGGCGCCGTAGTCGGCGACCGAGCCGGTGAAGTCCGAGACCGACCCCTTGTTGCCGCTGTTGAAGAAGAGGCAGAACTCGCCGCTCTCGCACTTGCCGTTGCGGGCCGCCGCCGAGGCGGGCGCCGCGGTCGCGACGGCCACCCCGCCGAACGCCAGCGCGGCGGTCGCCGCGGCGAGGCCCGAGATCAGCCGTGAAAATCGTGTCGACACAGGTGTCCTTCTCATCTGTTAGCGGACGTGGTAGCCCTGGGCGTTCCAGAACGACGTCGGGTCGGGGTTGTCCAGGTGCGGGTCGTTGACGCTCTTGGCCGCGTGCGTCTGCCGCCCGAGGCGCATCTCGACGTGGGTGTGCGCGGAGGCGCTCGTCGACACCCCACGCCACGACTCGTCGGCGATGACCTGGCCGCGGGAGACCTGCCGGCCCACGCGCAGGGAGGAGCGCGGCGCGGAGTGCAGGTAGATCACCGTCTTGTTCAGCGAGGCGTTGTAGACGGAGATCGTGGAGAGCCCCGCCCGGCCGGTGGCTCCGCGAGCGAGGTAGATGATCTGGCCGCTCACCAGGGCGCGGACGTCCGAGCCGACGCCGCGGGCGATGTCGATGCCCTCGTGCCGGCCGGGGGTGCTGGTGTAACCGTCGAAGCCGCAGGTGATCCGGCCGCCGGTGGCCGTGTACAGCCCGCGCGACATGTTCGTGCGCGACGACGGCGAGAACTGGTGCGAGGCGTTCTGGTTCTTCAGACCGGCGTTGAGGTTGCCCTTGGTGCCCGCCTTGAAGTCCTGGTACGCGCCGCCGTAGTTGCTGTTGAAGTAGACCCGGACGGTCTTGCCGCTGCGGTTCCAGACCGACGCGGCGTTGTTCTTGACGCACTTGTCCTTGCCTGCGCCCGCGCCCTTGAACTCGTAGCAGGAGGGCTGCTTGGCGCCGAGGTCGGCGACCGATCCGGTGAAGTCCGAGACCGATCCCTTGGTGCCGCTGTTGTAGTAGTAACAGAACTCGCCGCTCTCGCACGTGCCGTTGCGCGCGGCCGCGGAGGCGGGGGAGGTGGTGGCGAGAACGGTCCCGCCGAGCGCGGCGGCGGCGGTCGTCGCGGTGAATATCCGGGTGAGCGTATTCACGGTGTCTCCGTTTCCCGTTCGGAAGAATGCACAGGGCCCGAGCGGGGAACGAAGGGCCCTGAACGGAGGAGCGCGGCCGGCCGGCTGCTGCGCGGCAACGGTGGCACGCGGGCCCGTTCAGAGCCAAGAGATCTTCGTCCAGGAGGCGTACAGCGCTCCCTGGACAATTAGGAACCGCAGGTCAGAGATTCACGCCCGGACATCCGACCGGACGCCCTGGCGACCTGCCCTACGTGAGGGGGCGTGGCAACTGCGCGAGATGGCGGTTCACGCGACCGGCCACCTTGTTCATTTCGAGTTCTTCTTCTTGCGCAGCGCGGACGGCTTGTGCACCGCCTTCTTTCCGCTCTTCCGGCTGCGGACCACGTATTGCGGGTCCTCAGGTGAGGCGTCGACCGTACGGCCCGCTTCGCGGCGCCGGTCGGTGACCTTCTTCTCCACCTCGCCCTCGGCGGTGGAGCCGTGGCTGCGCCAGGTGACCTCGTCGCCGGTCGACAGCTTCTTCTCGTTCTTCTTCGCCATGGGGCCGGTGGCCGATCAGCGTGGGACGAGTTTGAGGGTCGCGCCACGGGCCTGGTCGTTGGTGACATGGCCGACGATGTTCTCGGAGTAGTCGCGGTACTTGGTGCGGTAGGCGGTGTCCAGGGCCTCGTCGAGGGTGGAGTCGCCCTCCGCGTCCACGAAGGAGACGTCCTTGTCCACCTTGCCGGAGCGGATGTGCCCCTGGTGGCGGCTGCGGGTGCCCTTGTACCAGCCGTCGCGGCCCTTGACGGCGCGGACGTAGAGGTCGTCGTCGTGGCGGACGACCCACATGGTGACGGGGCGGCGGAGGCTGCCGTCGGCCCGTTCCGACTGGAGGTCGAGCTCGTCGTTCTGGTCGATCTCGCCGAGCTCCGTGGCGGTCCAGGTGGTCATCGTGTCGTCTCCTGCCGTTGAGCCTTCCCCGGTGGAACTACCCGAGATCAGGCAAATGACCGGCAGAGGCCGGGAAAGACCCGACAAACGCCGGGGCCGGGCCTGGGCCGGCGGGCGCAGGCCCGGCTCCGCGGTCTAGCCGGGGTGGACGGCGTCGCCGGTGGGCAGGGGCGGCTCGGACGCGACCCGTTCGGCCTCCTCGTCGGTGAAGAGGCGGGAGCGGATCAGGAAGCGGACGCCCTCCGGGGCCTCCAGGGAGAAGCCGCTGCCCCGGCCCGGGACCACGTCGACCGTCAGATGGGTGTGCTTCCAGTACTCGAACTGCGCCACGCTCATCCAGAACGGGGTGCCGTCGGGGAGCTCGCCGAGCAGGACGTCGGACGAGCCGACCATGAACTCACCGCGCGGATAGCACATCGGGGAGCTGCCGTCGCAGCAGCCGCCCGACTGGTGGAACATCACCGGCCCGTGCCGGACGACCAGGCTCGCGAGGAGGTCGGCGGCCGCCTCGGTGAGCCCGACGCGTTCCACCATCAGAAGAACCCGAGGCGCTTGGCGGAGTAGCTGACCAGGAGGTTCTTGGTCTGCTGGTAGTGGTCGAGCATCGCCCGGTGGTTCTCGCGGCCGATCCCCGACTGCTTGTAGCCGCCGAACGCGGCGTGCGCGGGGTAGGCGTGGTAGCAGTTGGTCCACACGCGGCCGGCCTTGATCGCGCGGCCCATCCGGTAGGCGGTGTTTCCGTCGCGGGACCAGACTCCGGCGCCCAGGCCGTACAACGTCTCGTTGGCGATCTTGAGAGCCTCGTCGGGCGAGTCGAACGTGGTCACGCCGACGGGCCCGGCCAGCGCCGACGTGTGCCAGCGGTCCGCCACGTCGGGGGAGGCGGGCGCGCTGTCGCGGTGCGGGTCGACCACGATCCGCGACCTGTCCCACGACGCGGCGATCTCGGCGCGCAGGTCCGGGTCGCGCGGCCGCGCGGGGGAGCCGCCCCCGTCCACCAGGCGGCCCCATTCCCGGACGAGCCGGGTCCGCCGGTCACGCAGGCCGTGCGGCGCCATCGGCATCCTCCCGCCCCCCGATCAGACGCAGGCTCACCCCTCCGGCCAGGCGGTACGGCTGGGACACCACCAGCGCGCGGGCGTGGTCGGGCAGGCTGGTCCCGGGGCGGACGGCTCCCTGCACGCGCACGACCTCACCTCCCGTGAACGGGCGATGACCGCAGCATAAGCCGGTGCGTGTGACCATGGCCACATCGGCGCCACGGTGCCGGCCCGAGCCGTTCCGGCAGGCCGCATGCGCCGGCTCGGCGTGCCCGCCCTCCTCGTCGAACGCGACGAACGCCCCGGCGACTCGTGGCGCAAGCGCTACACCTCGCTCAGCCGATTTCGGCGGGTTGTCGGTGATCTGTTCTACGGTAGGGGCTCGTGATCATTTCCACGGACCCCGACGAGAACACCCTGGTCATGCCGGACGCCTGGCGCCGCGCCCGGCACCCGCGCCGCGACCGCCCCGACGTCCCGCCGGCGGCGGTGCCCGACGAGGCCGCCGCCGAGCGGGTCCGGTCCCTCGTCGACGCCGTCCGTGACGACATCGAGCACGTCCTCGCGCTCCCGGGCACCGCGCCCGAGATCGCCGACGCCGCCCGCGCCCACCTGCGCGGCGAGCCGAACGCGCTCGGCGCGGCGGCGACCCTGCACGTCGCCGCCATGCTGAACGCACCGCCGGAGTCGTCGGACCCCCCGCCCGACCTCCTGGCCACCGAAGCCCTGGTCGCCGGCCACGGGATCGCGTTCGCCGTCCACACGTTCGCGGAGTGGGCCGGGATCGTGACCGAGATCCCGGAACGCCTGAACAGGTCGAGCGATCCGCCGTCGCCCGGCAGGCTCGCGCGGGAGTGCGACGGCGACGAGCTCAGGTCGATGCCCCTCCGCCACCGCCGTCCCGACGAGGTGTACGCCGGCTGGTGGTACAGCCGGGAGAACGCCCGGTCGCTGCGCACCCACCTCGCCGCCGCGCCCGACGGCGTCTACGCCGAGGCCGTCGAACGCCTCGAGGGCACCCGCCGCCACGTCCTGCAGAAGGTGATCGCCGCGTACCTGGCGCCGACCCGGGACGACTGGGTCGAGGACCTGTGGGCACGGCCGGACGAGCTCCCGCGGGACCGTGCCTGGGCGATCTGGATGACGTTCTGCGCGCTCGGCCGTCCGCACCAGCCCGCGGAGCTCGGCCTGCCGCTCGGCTTCACCGCCGCCGACCTGGACGTGATCGCCTCCCTGATCGACGGCGTCGGCCCTGGCCCCGCCGCGCCGCTGCTGGCCAGATCCCTTGAGCGGTACTCCGGCGAAACCGCCAGGACGATCATGGACTACCTCGCCGTGATTCCGGCGGACGAGGCGTTCCAGGCCCTCCTCGACCGGATCGGCGATTCCGACGCGGGTCCCGCCGTGCTGGCCGCCGCCCGCCGTTTCCCGGCCCGTGCGATGCGGCTGCTGCCCGCGTCGCGGGCGCCCAAGGCCGCCGATCTGCTCGCCGCGCACGTCCGCGCCAAGCCGGCCGTCGCCGCGGGGCTCGCGCCGCACCACCCGAAGATCCAGGCGGTTCTCGACGCCGACAGGCGCTTCCCGCGGACGACGGACGTGCCGCCCCTGCTGGCCGAGCCTCCGTGGACCCGGCCCCGCAAGGCGATCAAGCCCGTGGTCATCAAGGACCTGCCCACGCCCGGCGCCCGTGCGGTCACCTGGACGATGGGCGAACGTGACGCCTGGGCCGCGCGGCTGCCGGCCAACATGCGGCGGTGGGACGCGGACTTCGCCGTCCTGGCCGCCGAGGCCGCGACCGGAAAGGTCCCCTTCCACTCGGAGATGCTGGCATTGGTCCTCAAGGGCCCCGACGACCTGGTCCGCCCGGTCCTGAAGGGCTGGGACCCCGGAACCCGCCTCCTCTGGGACGCCCACCAATGGCTGGGTCCCCTCGTCGCGCGCCGCGAGCTGGACGCCCATGACCCCGTCCTGGCCCTCGCCCGCCGCCAGCCGGCCACCCTCGGGCCGTACCTGCTGCCGCTGCTCACCGACGAGATCGCGCGGACGATGGCCGAGTGGCTCGTCCGGCTCAAGGCCGGAGCCAGGACCGCCCGCGCCTGGTTCCGCAGGCACGGCACCGCCGCCGCGCCCTCCCTCGTCCCGGACGCGCTCGGCAAGGCCGGCCCCGCCCGCCGTGCCGCCGAACACGCCCTCCGCCTCATCGCCGACCAGCACGATCCCGCGCCGATCGTCGACGCCGCCCGCGTCCATGGTGACAAGGCCGCCGCCGCGATCGAGACGCTGCTCACCACGGACCGTCTGGACGTCCTGCCCAAGAAGATCCCGGTCGTCGACTGGGCCGAGCCGCGCGTTCTCCCTCCGCTCCTCCTGCGCGACCGCGCGGAGGTCCTCCCCGACGCCGCCGCCGGGCACGTTCTGACGATGCTGGCGATGCCCGACTACGCGGGTGCGCAGGCCGTCCGGGACCTCTGCGACCCGGCTTCCCTCGCCGGGTTCGGCTGGGCGTTGTTCCGCTGGTGGGAGCTCAACGGCGCGCCGTCCACGGAGAGCTGGGCGTTCACCGGGCTCGCGCTGACCGGCGACGACGAGACGGTCCGGCGCCTCACGCCGGTGATCCGGGCCTGGCCGGGCGACGGCGGGCACGCCAAGGCGGTGACCGGCCTGGACGTCCTCGCCACCATCGGCACCGAGACGGCCCTCATGCACCTGCACTCCATCGCGCGGCGCGTGAAGTTCAAGGCCCTCAGGACACGCGCCCAGGAGAAGATCGGGGAGGTCGCGGCCGAGCTCGAACTGACCGCCGACCAGCTCGCCGACCGGCTCGTCCCGGACTTCGGCCTGGACGCCTCCGGCACCCTCACCCTCGACTACGGCCCGCGCCGCTTCACCATCGGTTTCGACGAGCAGCTCAGGCCGACGATCACCGACGAGGACGGCCGGGTCCGCGCGTCCCTCCCGAAGCCCGGCGCCAAGGACGACCCCGAACGCGCACCCGCCGCCCACGCCCGGTTCGCCGCGCTCAAGAAGGACGTGCGCACGGCCGCCGCCGACCAGATCCGCCGCCTCGAACAGGCCATGATCACCGGCCGCCGGTGGCCCCTCGCCGAGTTCCGCGATCTGCTCGCGGGCCACCCGCTGCTAGGCCACCTGGTCCGCCGCCTGGTCTGGCTCGACGAGACGGCCACGGCCTTCCGGGTCGCCGAGGACGGAACGTGGGCGAACGCCGACGACGACACGCTCGTCCTCGCCGGGACGGCACGGGTCCGCGTCGCCCACCCCGTCCACCTGGACGAGCTGAAGCGCTGGTCGGAGCTGTTCGCCGACTACGAGATCATCCAGCCGTTCGACCAGCTCGCCCGTCCCGTCCACGCCCTCACCGAGGACGAGCGCGAGGCCAGCCGTCTGCCCCGGTTCGAGGGCCTGACGGTCCCTGTGGGCGACCTGCTGGGCCTGGTCCGGCGCGGCTGGGAACGCGGGACCCCGATGGACGTGGGCCTGGAGCAGTGGATCTCCCGCCAGGTCGCTCCCGACCAGCACCTGGTCATCGGCCTCGACCCCGGCATCCCCGTCGGAGACCCCGCGATGCTGGGCGACGGCCAGCTCCTCACCGACGTCCGGCTCACGGAGCTCCCCGGCAGCTACCGGCCGGACCGGCCCACGTCCTCCCGCCTGGGAGACCTGGACCCGGTCATCGTCTCCGAAATCCTCACCGACCTCACCCACCTAGCCGCCGAGGCCGAGTGACGGGGCAGGGCGAAGACGAGACGGGGCGAAGACGACGAAGGGCCAGTGTGGTCGCGGCACAAGCCGCGTCCACACTGGCCCCGCACGCCGTGAGGGTCAGGAGGGAACGATGTTCTCCGCCTGCAGGCCCTTCTGGCCCTGGGTGATGTCGAACGACACCTTCTGGCCCTCCTGGAGCTCGCGGAAGCCCTGGGCAGCGATGTTGGAGTAGTGGGCGAAGACGTCGGGGCCTCCGCCGTCCTGCTCGATGAAGCCGAAGCCCTTTTCCGCGTTGAACCACTTGACAGTGCCGGTGGCCATGGTCATCTCCTTGGGTCGGTCCCGGCCGCGCACCGCGCGCGACCGACGACGCCGCGATGGCCCATCCGGAAAATCCAGAACAACAAAAATGCGCCTGAGGTCAGACCCAGCAGGCGCACGTACATGTCTATGGGAACCGCAACTGTAAGACGGTAGCACAGGATCCGGGGTGCCGGCCGGATCCGGCGACGGCCCGCGCGGCGGCGATGATTTTCACACCGAGGCCACCCCCGCCCAAAAAACCCTTGGCAGGGCGCATACTGGTCTTGTGAAATCTCAAAGACCCGCCGGGCGCCGCCACCTTCCCACCAGCCCGTTCAAGGCTCCGCCCGAGCCGCCACCTGTCAGGGAGTTCGCGGTCGACGACCAGGTCACTCACGACACCTACGGGCTCGGGCGGGTGCTGGAGGTCGAGCCCGGACGCGCCGTCCTGGTCGACTTCGGCACCCGAAAAGTCCGGATCCTCGTCCCTTACCCCAAACTTTTCAAGCTCTGAAATGCGCGGCTGAGCACCCGAGATAACGGGCAAAATTCATGATCTAAAACGCCAGGGCGTAGACTCGGCGTCGGCAAGGGGCCCGTGACGCGGCAGTCAAGCCGGTGTCTCCCCTCGTCCTGATACTTGGGCTCTCCAGCGCCCGGACAGGTTCGGCGCACATGACGCCGCTCTTCCGCCCCACCCGGGCCTCCGCGCGAGCAGCGGCCTCCGGACGGCCTGTTCCGGCAGCCGCCGCGCGACCCCTGGAGAGCTCGGATCGGAGATTCACCATGCAGGACATCCCGCAGCAGGTGGCGAGACCGATCACCGGGCTGGAACGCGCCGTCACCATTGATCCCGCGGCCTGATCGCGTGGAGCGCATCCCCGCGGCGGAACGCGAGCTCCCGCCGATCACCTGGGCTCCCGGCGGCATTCCCCAGACGGGGAGGGACCTCGGGCGGTACGCCGCGTCGTCGGATCTGATGTCGGCGGTCCTGCACGGTGCCGCCCTGCCCGACCTCCTCACCCGCGTGGCGACGCACGCGCGGACGATGGCCGGCGCGTCGCTGGCCTTCATCGCGCTGCCCGACCGGGAGGGCAACGAGCTCTGGGTCGCCGTCGCGGTCGGGGCGGGCAGCGAGGCGGTCCGCGACCTGACGGTCCGCCGCGGCCGTTCGATGATCGGCCGGGCCTTCAGCACCCGCCGCACCCTGTCCGCGAGGGTGGCCGGCGACGCGGCCCTGGGGGGTCTCCCCGCCGGCCCGATCCTCCTGGTCCCTCTGGAGACGGGCGAGACCGTCCGTGGCGTGCTGGCCGTCGCGGACCGCGGCGAGCAGCCGTTCACCCACCCGGTCGCCCGGGAGCTGATCCGGTTCGCCGACCTCGCGGCGAGGCTGGTCGAACTGGCCGAAGCCCACCGCTGAGCGGGGACGCCCTACCGGCCCACCATCGCGGTGATCCAGATGGGCGCGAACGGGGACGTACAGCCCGGGGAGGTCGGATAGTCCTTGAGCACCTCGAGCCGTCCGCCGATGTCGATCGCGCGGGCACGGTGCTCGGCGTGGTCGATCCCGATCTGGGCCAGGCAGCGGTTCATCGCCCACCGCAGGCGCTCCGGGGCGTCCTTCGCCCGAAACGCCCCACCATCATCGGCACACGCCCTGTTCGCCGTTCAGATCCGTGTAAGACCGGATGTGGGATAGTTGGCGGCGTGAGGTTTTCTTTCGAGGGGTTCCTCCTCGATGAGACCACATTCGAGCTCCTGCGCGACGGACGCCCCGTGCCGATGGAGCCCCAGGTCTTCGACGTGCTCGTTCATCTGGTCCGGCACCGGGACCGGGTGGTGCCGAAGGAGGAGCTCCTCGACCAGGTCTGGGGCGACCGCTTCGTGAGCGAGTCGGCGCTGACCAGCCGGATCAAACACGTGCGCCGGGCACTCGGGGACGACGGCCGCGGCCAGCGATTCGTCCGGACCGTGCACGGCCGGGGCTACCGCTTCACCGCCGAGGTCGTTCCCGCCGAGGCCCCCGCGGACGATGGAGATCGTCCGCACCTGGAGGGCGGACCCGCGCCGGCGCCGGTGCGGCACAACCTGCCGGCCGAGCGGACGCCGCTGTTCGGCCGCGCGGACCGGATCGCCGAGCTGACCGCGCTCGTGGCGCGCCGGCGCCTGGTCTCGCTGCTGGGGATCGGCGGGTCGGGCAAGACGAGGCTGGCCTGTGCCACCGGCCACTCGGCGCTCGGCCGCTTCCCCGACGGCGTGTGGTTCGTCGATCTCGTGCCCGCCCGCGACGAGCACACGGTCGAGACGACCATCGCCCGTGCCGCGGGACTGGCCCTGGGCGCCGGGGATCCCCGGCGCCGGCTCGCCCGGCTCGTGACCGACCGCGCCGCGCTGTTCGTCCTCGACAACTGCGAGCACGTCCGCGACGAGGTGGCGGCCACGGTCGATCATCTGCTGGAGCACACCGTCCGCCCGCACTTCCTGGTGACCAGCAGGGAACCCCTCAACGTGCTGGACGAACGCCACGTCCACATCGAGCCGCTGGACGCGGGCGCGGTGTCGGCGCCCGCGATCGAGTTGTTCCGCTCCGCCGCCGAACGGTTCGGGGCCGAGCTGCACGACCGTGATCTGCCGGTCGCCCAGCGGATCTGCCGCGACCTCGACGGCCTGCCCCTGGCCATCGAGCTCGCCGCGGCCCAGCTGCGCGTCCTGCGCCCCGCCGAGGTCGCCGAACGCCTCGACCAGCGTTTCGAGCTGCTCCAGACGCGCCGCCCACCCGGACGCGACCGCCACGCCAGCCTCACCTCGGTCCTCGAGGAGACCTGGGCCATGCTCGACGGGGGAGAGCGTGAGCTGCTCGGACGGCTGGCGGCGTTCCCCGGGCCGTTCGACCTCGCCGACGTCGAACAGCTGTGTCCCGAACTCCCCGCGGGCGCGGCCGTGCGGACGTTGACGCGGCTGATCGATCGGTCGCTGGTCGTGGCCGCCTCGGCCGACGGCGGACGGCCCCGCCTCCTGGAGACGGTCAGGCTGTTCGCCCGGCGCGAGACCGACGCGCATCGGAATTCGGCCCGGCACGCCCTCTGGTGCCTCGACCGGGTCAGCCGCTCCCTGCACGTTCACCTCTTCGACTTCGAGACCGCCGAATGGTGCGCCCGGCACTACGACGACGTCCGGGCCGGGATCCGTCAGCTGCTCGACGACGACCGGCGCGAGGAGGCGGCCCTGCTGCTGTGCGGCACCGGCCTGGTGATGCACTGCGACTCCGGCACCCGCGCCGCCGACCTCCTGCCGGTCATCGACGAACTGCTCGAACGTGTCGACGACCCGGCGCTCACCGCCCGGCTCCACGTCACCGGCGTCTTCGCGGGCATGGCCACCCGCGCCCCCGAGCTGATCGCGGCCCACGGCGCCGCCGCGGCGCGCGCCGCGAGATCGTCCGGGGATCCGAGCCTGCTGGCCGTGGCCCTCGTCCATCACTCGTGGTCGGTGGTGTTCACCGACCCCGGCCGGGCCGTGCGGATGACCGAGGAGGCCGCCGCGCTGGCCGCGCGAGCCGAGGACATCCTCGTCCAGAACCTGTCCAACTCCTACCGAGCCTTCCACCTGGCCTGGATGCGGCGCTTCGACGAGGCGATCGAGCAGGCCGAGGCGGTCATCGGCGACACGCCGCGGCAGGGAGGCCCGCGGCAGGAGGTCTTCGTCGCGATCACCGGCCTGGTCGCGTGCCAGGTGGTCCACCGGCCGGCGCTCTGCGCGCCGTGGCTCGACATGTTGCTGTCGGTGCCGTCCCGGGACGAGCCGATGTGGGCCAACCAGGTGCTCGGCGCCGCGGTCCTGGCCTCCTGCGGAGACCGCGCCGGCGCGGCGGCGCTGGCCGACGCCGTGCACATCCGGCTGTCCCGGGCGGGCCAGGACAGCCTGCCCGACCTCCTGGTGCCCGCGGCCGTCCTCGCCCACCGGGTCGGCGACGACGAACGGGCGGCCCGGTGGGTCAGGGCCATCCGGGACTCTCCCCGTTCGACGCAGAGCTTCCAGGTCACCTGCGCCTACCGGCGCATCCGCGAGGTCGTCGGCGTCAGCGCGGAGGACCCGCTGGCGACCGGGACGCTGGAGGAGATCGGCGCGGAGGCCCGCGCGTGGATGCGCTCGGCCGCGACCGGCTGAGCCGGTTCACGCGGCCCGCCTCCGAGACAGGCGGCGGACGAGGTGAGCGCACAGCTCATGCGCGTCGGGCCCGGCGCCGTCGATGAAACTGGACTTGCGCCTCCGCAGGAACGGCAGGCCGAGCACGTACATCCCCGGCGCCTCGACCACACCCCCGTCATGACGAAGACGTCCGCGGCGATCGAACACCGACCCGTCCAGCCGCGGGTAGCGCGGCCGGTAACCGGTCGCCCACACCACGGTCGAGAACCGCGACAGCTCGATCTCCGTCGGCGCGGTCGCGACCCTCGTCGGCTCCGGCCGATCCGTGGCTCCGACCCGTCCCGCGAGATCGTGCGCCGCGACGTGCTCGTCGATCCGGTCGAGCAGCCGGTGCAGCTTGAGGTCGGCACTCGCCACGACGTTGGCCAGCGAGCCCGAGAACTGCGCCCTCCCACTCGACACGCCCACCAGGCGGCCCACGACCTGGACGCCCCCGGCCGCCAGGGCGTTCAGGTCGAGGGTCCGGCGTTCACGCGTTCCCACCAGCTGGAGCGACGGCAGCCGACGCGCCCGGGAGAGGTCGTCGACCTGGTCGTAACGTTCGTCGAGCCGGCCTATGGCGTCCATCCACCAGTGGATGTCACGGCCCCGGTAGGTCCGAGGAAGGCGGATGTGCTCACCGGCCGCGAGCGTGACCGCACGGCCCGCACGCCGCAGCTCGTCGGCGATCTGAACGCCCGACGCGGACGCGCCGACCACCAGCACCCCGCCCGCGTCCAGCTGATCCGGACTGCGGTACTCCAGCGCCGTGACCTGCCGGACCGCCGGCAGCGCGGCGCTGATACCAGGAACGTGCGGGGCGCCGGCCGCACCGGTGGCCAGCACGACCGTCCGGCACCGCCAGGGTCCCTGGTCGGTCTCGACCAGGGACCCGCCCGGCGTGGGCACCACCGCCGTCACCGTCGTGTGAGCGCGCACGGGCGCCGCGAACGATCGCCCGTAGCCCTCCAGGAACCCCGCGGCCTCGGCCGCGGACATGTAACCGTCCGGATCGTCCCCCACATATCGATGACCCGGCAGCCGGCTCATCCAGTTGGGAGTCAGCAGCCGGAGCGACTCCCAGCGCTCGGTGCGCCAGGCGTGCGCGACGGTCCCGCGTTCGAGGACGACATGCTCCACCGACCGGTCGGTCAGGCACCGGCTCATCGCCAGACCGGCCTGACCCGCGCCGATGATGACGACCGGGGTCTCCACCGGTCAGGCGACCTCGACCGTCACCACGGTCGGGTTGGTGACGATGTCGAACACGGCCGAGCGCTTCTGGGACTGCGCGACGATGGCCTCGACGTCGGCCCGCGGCGCGTCGGCGTCGATCTCGTAGACCACGCGGACGCCACTGAACCCGTTGCGCACGTCGGCGTCGATCCCGAGGATGCCCTGCAGGTCCATGTCGCCGCTCACCGACGCCGCCACCGAGCGCAACCGCACACCCCTCCGAGCGGCGACCGTCGCGACGCCCGCGGTGAGGCAACCGGCGAGGGCCACCAGGAGCGTCTCCACCGGCGTGGCCCCGTTGTCCTGCGAGGCGAACACCTCCGGGTGGTCGCCGTCGAAGACGAACGGGACCCGGTGCGCGTGCTCCGTGCCCAGCCCGGAGAACCCGTGCACCGTCGTACGGCTGTGGGTCCCGTTCACCCACTGGCACCGCGCCCGCCACTGGAACCGCGCGGCCTCAGGCGCGGCGCCGAGCGCCTGACGCGCGTCCAGCAGCGCCTGCACGTTGACCCCGTTGCCGACGTCCTGCGTTCCGATCGTGTCCATCGATCCGTCCCCTTCGCATCGTCACGTCCCAGCCCTCGCGGGGACGTCACGACCTTCCGCCACAACACCGCCCCGAACTTGGAGACCGGATGACGACCGAGTGGAGACCTCCTCCCAGAAATCTCCACCCCACCTCCAAAACCTCGGCTGCGGCCCAACGCACCCTTCTGCCCATGACAACCGCCACAACCGACACCTGGCGCGCCGCCGGAGACGCGTGGGGACACCGCGCCGCCGACTGGTCGTGCCTGTTCGAGCACTATTCACACGAGCTGCTCACCGCGATGTTCCCGAAGGTCCGCGTGGGGCCCGGCATACACCTGCTCGACATCGCCTGCGGCGCGGGCATGGCCGCCCGTCACGCACGAGCCGCCGGCGCGACCGTCTCGGGAATCGACGCCTCCGAAGCCCTGATCGAGGTCGCCCGCACCCGCAACCCCGGCGCCGACCTGAGAGTGGGCTCCATGTTCGAGCTCCCCTGGAACGACCAGACCTTCGACGCCGCGATCTCGATCAACGGCATCTGGGGCGGCTGCGAGCAGGCCCTGACCGAAGCCCTGCGGGTGTTGCGCCCCGGTGGCCTGCTGGGCATCAGCTTCTGGGGCACCGGCCCGCCCCTGGACCTCCGCCCTTGCTTCAAGGTCTTCGCCCGCCACGCCCCCACCGACCACTACACGTCGATGAAACGCCTCAACGACATAGCCTCCCCCGACGTCGCCGAAGAGATGCTCGTCAACGCCGGCTTCGAAGTCCTGGAACAGGGCCGATGCGTCTCCACCATCGAGTGGCCCGACCCCGACACCGCCTGGCGAGCCCTGGCGAGCACCGGCCCCGCCGTCCCCGCCCTACGCCACGGCGACCCCGCCGAAATCAAACAAGAAGTCCTGACCGCCATCGCCCCCTGCCGCGACGAAAACGGCATCTACCGCTTCCGCAACGACCACCGCTACGCCCTGGCCAAAGCCCCAACCCAACCCACCACCTGACCCCTGACCCCCGCGTGACCAAACGAAGCGAGAGAGCCTCCTGGCTTGACAACGCTGTCTGAATGGTCGAACGGGTCTGGTTAGGGTGGATATGGGGGCGTAGCCTGTGCGCTGATGTCACACCCGTCCCAAGCCTCAGCCCCCCACGGCTTCGGCTCCCCCCGGCCTCACCCCCGGGTTCGATCACGTTCGTTCCCATGGTGAAGGCGGAGCGCGGTGAACACCTTTCTCGCTCCTGCTGCTGACCGGATGGTGGCTGGTGGGGCGGGCTGAGCAGGCGGCAGAACGCCTGCCGCAGGTCAAACGGCTGGCCGAGCAGCATGGGAACGCGTTGCGGCAGCCGTTCGGGCTACTGCTGGAGGGGGCGCTGGTCGGCCCGGCCGGCGACCGGCTCCTGGATGACCTGGCGCAGCGGCATCGCGAGGTCCGGACAAGGTTCTACGAAGCGTTCGACGCGGTGGAACGGCTCGCCGCGCAGGCCGATAACGGACCGCCCCGTATCGGCGAGCCGTACATTCCGGGACCGCCGCGTGGTGGCCGCCGTGCGTCCGCGGACGTGCGCAGTGGCTCGCCGGACGGGCTGCACCGGCTCGGTGGGGAACTGGGGCGCGCGGGGCGGGAGTGGGAAGCCGCCGGGGGCGCATTGACGCGGATCTTGGGCGGCCTGGGACTGAACACCGGCCCGGGCCATGATGTCCGGCGCGCCGGGGGCTGGGTGGCAGGCCGGCGGCGGGACGTGCAGCGGCGGCGTGATGAGCTGCTCAAGGCCGATCAGCAGGCGGCGGTGCAGGCCGCGGTGCAGTCGGCCATGGGTGTGGTCCGGGGTCTGGTCGGCGAGCCCGGACAGGACCGGAACGTGCTGAGGGCCGCGCTGAAGAAGACGTGGCACGACTACACCCACCGGTACCTGGCGGGGGTGTGGAGCGGCAGCAAGGATCTCGGGCTGTACACGCTGGCCGGCAACCCGGTGAGCGCGCCTGTCTATATGGTCCAGGACTGGGACGGCTGGGTGCGGCGGGGTCCGGTCGGCCAGGCCAAGGGCCTTGCCCAGGGAGTGCAGCACCCGGTCGAGTTCGGCAAGGCGATGGTCAACTGGGACCTGTGGAAGAAGGACCCGCTCCGCGCCTACGGAACCATGGTCCCCTCCCTCATCGTCGGCGCCGTCACGATGGGCACCGGCTCGAGCAGCGGTGTCGGCAGCCGCCTCGCCGCCGCCCTCGGTAAGACCACGCCCAAGGCCCCGACTGCCGTCACCGCCCCTTCTGTCCGTGCCCTTGACGACGCCGCAGGCCAGGCGGGCCGAACCGACCCGCTCGGTGAGCAGATCGACGGGAACGGGCCCACCGCGCCGGGGCAGGTCGAGCGGGGAGTGGATGCACCTGGCCCGAACGTCCCTGGGCCGAAGAACGGCGGCGACCAGAGTCCCGGGAAATCCAGCACTCCGAAGGCCGGCACTCCCGAGTACGAGAAGCGCCTGCGTGAGCTCGCCGAAGATCCTGCGCATCAAGGTCGGCCGATCAAACCTGCGGCCAGGCGCGAGGCGGAGGTCGGCCTCGAACTCGAGCGGAGAGGGACCCTGGACGGCCCGCTCAAACGAGCGGAACTCGACAATTCCGACCCGGCGTTCCAGAAGGACATGGGCGAGTTCGTCGACAGGAACGGACAGCACTGGGACGTCAAGGCGCCCAAGGACCTTTTCCCCAGTGGCAAGAAGGCGGGCGAGCCGATGCCGGAGGGTCTGAAGGGTCGATATGATCGGGCCAGGTTCGAGAATCAGATAATCAAAGAACTGGCAGAGGGCCAGAACGTGATCATCGACACTAAAGATCTGTCATCGGCTGCCCTTGCGGACGTGCGGAGCCTGGTGGCAAGCCATCCGGAGTGGTCAGGCAAGGTACTCTTCTACCCATGAGCGGACACGGCATTTCCCGCGAAGACGTACGCGCTTGGCCGAATGATTCCGAGGCCGCGGCGGAACTGGCCGACTATCTCGAGGACCTGAACGCCTCCGTCGGCGAGGTCGCGAAAGTGCTCTCCGGCGAGATGATGGATTTTCGTGGAGCGGATCTCAGCCACCTGATGCTCGACGAAGCGTTCCTGTTCAACGCTGACCTGTCCGACGTCCGGCTGGTCGGTGCATCCCTGGGCCGGGCGAACCTCGGTGGTGCCATCCTGCGCAGGTCCGACCTCACCTCCGCCGATCTGACCAAAGCCGAACTGGTTGAATGCGATGCGCAACACGCAACGTTCACCGGCGCGACTCTCTTTTCGGTGGACTTCAGCGATGCCGATCTGCGCTCCGTGGACCTGCGCGACGCGATCGTCAACTCGACATCGTTCTTTCAAACCCGACTCGACGGCGCCGATCTCCGGAATGCTTCGCTTCGCTTTTGCCATTTCGGCCATCAAGAAGCCGCGGCGACGATAATGACCGGGGCGAGCATCGCCAATTGTGCGTTCGACGAAGCAGGGGGTTTCGTTGTCGGCCCGGTGGATATCGGCGACGATGAAACCGATCTCCTCGAAGGGGCCGCCTTGGCGTCCTGGTTCCATGCGCATGGCGCCCCCGCGATCAAGGTCGTTGCGGGACGCTGACGCCACGCCGGACGGCGCCCCTGCTGGTCCGGCAAAGCAGGGCTGGACATCACCGGCCGTGGATGAACTCGCCCACGTGACACGGCCTCTGAGTCACACGTCCGCACTGCGCCAGCGGCCGCTCGGATCGGGCGGGAATCGATGGCGCCGGGGGAGAGAGCGGGCGGGCTCGTGCCGGGCCCGACGCGGTGGAGCAGGCGTGCGCGGGCCGAGAGGCGGTCGCTCCGGTCGTCGCCATCTGGACTCGCCGGCCTGCCCGTCCAGCGGCCTGGTCGGGCAGATCTGTCGGGGACGGTGTGCCGGTGACCGGAAAGCACCGCCTGCCCACGCCACCAGTCCCGAACCTGCATGACAAGCCGGTTGGGTTCCACATGGTGGGCGGAGCCGTTCACAGGTGGACGGCATGCCTGCTCCTGGCGTGAGACTCATCCAGATCCGGTTCCCCGTATCGTGCAGTACTGCGTGCCGTGGGGGCAGGGTGTTGGTCGTCGGCCGGAAACGCGAACCCGGCCGGGAGGGCGGGTGACGGTGGGCGGCGGTCTCGCCTGATGCTGTGGGGCCCCAATGACATGTTCCCCGGTGGATCAAGCTCTTTCTGTTATAGATTGCGTTGTGTACGGAATCGGTGGCGGAAAGTGAATACCTGTCGGTATTCGCTGAACGCTTCACCAAGCCCTCTACCGTGTCGTCCAGACCCCGCGCCACGTCGGAGACCTTCGGCGGATCGGTGTGCTTGTCCCCCGCGTGCAGGGGCCGGGAATGCCTGGCACCCGTCGGTGTCCCATCCGATCACCAGCGCTCGGGGACCTGACTCATGGACGACGCACTGCGCCTGTCGACGCACCGTGCCGGCGGCACCCTCACGATCGTCGTGGCAGGCGCCCTCGACCTGGCCACCGCACCGCAACTGCTGGCCTACCTGGAAACCGTGTTCACCCAACTGCCCAACGGCGTCCGGGGCAACGGCCAGCGCGGTGAGGGGGCGGCGATCGATCGGCTGGTCATCGATGGCGGGAACGTCTCGTTCATCGACGCCCGCGGCCTGGGCGTGTTGGTGACGATCAAGAACCTGGCGGGGCACCATCGTCTGCCGCTGCTCCTGGCGGACATTTCCACCCCTATACATCGCCTGCTGACCATCACCGATATGCACCGCCATTTCTCGACTTCCTCCGCCCCGCCCAGCCAATAAGGCGCCCCGGCGACCGTCGAGCTCGTCGCGCAGCGGACCTCCTGGCGGAGGGCGAAATCGAAAAGCGGCCATCGAAGATTACTTACGAAATTCCGAAAAAACGAAAGATTTGATGATAGAATAAGGGCATCCGGCAAAGACGACATCCCCACCCTGAGGCTGACCCGCCACACCGGCTCACCCCGACTGGGGGATGTGCATGCCGACCTTTGGTCGCGCTCGCCGACCTGGCGGATCCGGGCTACGCCCACACCCATCGACGTCCCGGACCGGCCAGGCGTGGCCCGTCGTGATCGCACTGGCCACGGTACTGGTGACCGGAACCGCCTGGCTCACACGGCCACTCAGCCCTTCCCCGCTCTGCGGGGACCTCGCTGACCCGGTAGATCTGCACCCCCGGTCACAAACCTCCCCGAGTTGCCCTGAGGCGGCCCGGGGGAAAGGGGCAGCGCCCCATGCGGACCACCACCGAACGACGTACGACGATCAGCCTCTCGCCGCCTTCGGCACCCCGTCTCCACCTGCGACCGCATGCCGGCGGCGCGCCTCCGACGCCGCTGGACGGGGGCTGGTGGCCCCGCACGGCCGACCCTGTCGCCGAACTGCCCGGACTGATCTTGGCCCTGCAGGCCCGCGGTCCGGCCGATGATCGCCGGCCGATCACCCACGTCATGTTGCGGGTGGCCGACTGGGACAGCCGGCCGCGCCGGCTGCGCGTGGACGGCCCGGACGACACTCGGGTGGTACGGCTGAGCTGGTTCGACAGCCTGCCCGCCGGACTGCTCACAGCGATCTACGCCGACGGGCGGCGCGTCGACCTGTTCATCGTCCCGGCCACGACGGCGGACGCGGCGGCCCGCGCCGCGCTGGAACTGGCCGTCCACCCCACCAACCACCTCCGCACGGTCGAACTCCTGGCAGCGCTCCCCACAACGTCCGGTCCAGGAACCACAACGACCGGTCCGGAACGCCCGGTCACCACGAAGGCGGCACCTCAGAGCGCCCCCGAAAGCGCCTGGGAATCCGAAGGCGGGCAACTGCGGCGACCATTGGCGCCCATCTGACCGGCCCGCGAAGCCCTGCCGGGGCGACGTAGTCCTTCCACCGATCGGAGATCACCATGACCGCCACCTTGACCGTGACCACAGAGCCCACCGTGACCTCGGGCCCGCAGGCCCCTCCCGAAGTGAGCATGCCCGCCCCGCGGCGTCCCGGCCGTACCATCGTCGCCCTGTACGGCGATCTCGACCTGGCCGCCGCTCCGGCCCTGCGCGAGCTTCTGCGCGGCGCTCTCACCCACAGCGCCCGGCTGCTGATACTGGACCTGAGCGAGGTCCGGTCGTGCGACACGACCGGCCTGGCCGTCCTTGTCGGTACGCAGCGCAGCGCCGCCGGAGCGAACGTCATGGTGAGCCTGGCGGCCCCCGGACCGCAGGTCGCCAGGATGTTGCGCGTCACCCGACTCGACCGGCTCCTGACCGTCCACCCCACCGTGCAGGACGCCATCACCTCGTCCTGCCGCCGGCCAGCGGACACCACCGCCTAGTGACGGCACCCAACGGCGTCTTCCTCATAGGCACCACCTGCGCCGAGATCCGGCCGGGCCGCTAGCCCGCGGGCTGGCCGGTGACGGCGAGCCAGCCGAGCCTTTGGGACATCGCGCGGGCGCACCCGACGATGGCGGCGACGTGGTCGGAGTCGTCGGTCTCGCGCCACAGGACCGACCACGGGTAGTAGGACGTGGGTTCGGTGAGCGGTCGCCAGATGGTGCCGGGGAGGGCCGCGATGCAGGAGGACGGCACGCAGTAGAGGCAGCGGCCCTGGGCGACGAGGTCGGCGGCGGCGCGAATGCTCTCCACGGTTCCCTCGTACACCGCGGGTGTGAAACCGGCTGTCCGGCACATTTCGATGGTGAACTGGTTGAACTCCGGCGCCTGGGCCTCTTCGGCGAGCAGCAGCGGCTCCTGGGCCAGGGTGGCCACGGGGATGGCGTCCAGATCGGCGAACCGATGGCCGTGGGGGATCAGGACCCCGAGGGGGTCGCGGCGGAACAGGAACGAGGCGACGTCGGGCGGGGCGAGCGCGGCCCGGCCGATGCCCACGTCGAGGCGGCCGTCGACCAGCTGCTGGTACTGCTCGGGCACGCCCACCTCGACCTGATGGATGACCAGGGCGGGGTAGCGGGCCTGGACCTCGTGAAGGATCTGGGGCATCGAGTCGTAGCTGGCGTCGATGATCCCGACCCGCAACGCCGCGGACGCGCCGACCGCCCGGCGGGCGATGGTGGCGGCGCGGTCCACGTGCGCCAGGATCTGGCGTGCTTCGACCAGGAACAACGCGCCGGCGGCGGTCAGCGCGACGTGATGGGTGCTGCGTTCCAGCAGCCGGACGCCCAGCTCGCGTTCGAGCCGCTGCACCTGCTGGCTCAGCGCGGACTGGACGATGTGCTCGCGGGCCGCCGCCCGGCCGAAGTGCAGTTCCTCCGCCAGGGTCGCGAAGTAGCGAAGCTGCCGCAGCTCCATGCCCGCCGCCTCCTGCCGATGACTCCGCCTCCAGGGATCCCGGTCGTGTCCGGCTCCGCGTCCTCCCGATGGGAACGGCTCCGCTGAGTTCGCGGCGGCTGAAGGGCCGTCCGGCTCCTCCAGGGCGCCGGTTCGTCGGAGCTCATGTCCAGTTTGGAGTGTTCGAGTCCGCCCCGTAAAGCCCGTGTCCTCGCAGGATCGCGTGGTCGGCCGCCGCCGAGGCGCACAGGGAGGCGGTCGGTTGATCGGCTGGGGTGATGGGCCCTGCACAGGTTGCCCGTTTCCGCCGCGGCGGCTCTGGGCTTGACTGAACGTGATCGGCCACACCGTCCCCGCCCTGGGGTTTCGGTGTTTCCACCCCGGTAGAGGGCTTGCCATGATCACCGACCCGAGCACACCCGGCGGCGACCTGGCGCTGACGCCTTTCGCGATGAGCGCGAACGGGTCGGCGCCGCGCTGCGAACATCTGGACGGGCTCAGTCCTGTCGAACCGCGATCAGAGGGCTGCTGGGAATGCCTGGCCCAGGCGCATGACTGGAAGGCTCTCCGGCTCTGCCTGACCTGCGGCTGGGTGGCCTGTTCCGATGATTCACCCAACCAGCACGCCAAGGCGCACTACGCCGAGACCGACCACCCGCTCGTCGGCGGCATGGAGCCGGGATCACGGTGGAGATGGTGCTACTCCCACCAGCGGCGGGTCTGACCGCGCCGCGGACGCCGGACAGGGCGCAGATGACACCGCAGCCGCCATCGACGAGGGAACCCTGGTGGAACGCCGAGACGACCCGTGAGCATCTTCGATACCGGCGGGCGGGAGAGGGGTCGGGTGGAGGACTCCTGATCCTGGTGTTCGGCACCGCGCTCGCCGGCGCATGGTCGTCCATCGCTCTCCTGGCCCTGCTCGGCTGAGACCGGCGTCCAAGGTCGCGGCGGCCGTCCTCCGTGCGAAGAACACGAGCGGCGGTCAGTACTCCAGCTCGGGGCGCAACGGCCCGCCGACGCGCTGGAGGTGCCTGAGCACCTGGGCGTAGGAGTTGAGGAGGCCGGTCTCGCAGTAGGCGATGCCGTGCAGGGAACAGTGGGCGCGTACGAGTTCCTGGGCATGGCGCAGATTGGGGCGCGGCATGGACGGGAACAGGTGGTGTTCGATCTGGTAGTTGAGCCCGCCGAAGACGAACGTGGTGAGGCGTCCCCCGCGGATGTTGCGGGCGGTCAGCACCTGGCGTCGCAGGTAGTCGATCTCGTGTTCCCTGGTGAAGATCGGCATTCCCTTGTGGTTGGGAGCGAACGAACACCCCATGTACAGCCCGAACAGTCCTTGATGGACGACGACGAAACACACCGCCTGAGCGGGCGACAGCACCCACAGCAGGGCGGCTGTGTAGCCGGCGAGATGAGCGGCCAGCAGGCCGGCCTCCATCGCCCTGGTCGCGGGTGTGCCGGAGGTCCGGTCGAAGAGCGATCGCACGCTGGCCAGGTGAAGGTTGAAGGCTTCCAGCAGCAACATCGGGAAGAAGAGCCAGGCCTGGTGGCGGGCCGCCCAGGCACCGAAACCGCGGCGGGCGCCGACCTGGGCGGGCGTGAAGGCGAGCGCGCCATCGGCGATGTCGGGGTCGCGGTCGACCTGGTTGGGGTGGGCGTGGTGCCGGTTGTGCTTGGGGACCCACCAGCCGTGCCCGAGTCCCACCAGCAGGTTGCCGTGCAAGCGGCCCAGCAGGATATTGGCTCGCCTGGATCTGGAGATCTGCTGATGTCCGGCGTCATGGCCCAGGAACGCGGTCTGCGTGAACGTTCCCGCGAGGAACACCGCGACCAGCAGCTGCCACCACGATCGCCCGATCAGTGCGAACGCGGCCCATCCGGCGGCCAGCAGAAGCAGGTTCACCCCGATTTTGAGCGAGTAGTAGCCGGGACGCCGATCCAGGAACCCGGCGCGCTTGACCGTGCGTGACAACACCGCATAGTCGCTCCCTCGGCCGCCACCAGACGATCTGTCAGCGTCGCCCCGCCTCTGAGTGGCTCCCGGTTTCTCAGCGCCGTGCTTCCCCGTCCGGGACGCGATGCCGGTCAATGCACTGTCCTCCCATGGCTCACGGACCACCGGCCCGCTCTCAGCCGCCTGGGCCATCGTCCTGCCCCCGTGTACGTGGATCTGGTTTCGTCCCAGCACGTCTGTCTCCAGCCAAGCCCACCGGCAGGCCGCGGGGAAACCGGCGACATGAGAAAGCCCCATCGCCATGGCCGATCACCAGCAGGCGTCCGCCGCCGATCACGATGGCTCTCCCGGATCGGCATGCCGGGTCAGTTGATGATCGGCTCAGCTGATGAGCTCGGCTCAGGTCGCCTGTTTCCGGCGAAGCGGCGCTGGACTTGACTGAAGGTGATCAGCTGGGCCGCGCTCAGCGTTTCGACCAGGGTGGAGGGTTCGTCATGATCTCCCGGCAGAACCAGGCGCTGGACGCGGGCGCCACCAGCGCGCGCGGATGGGCTCCGCCCTGTGAGCATCTGGACGGTCTCGTACCGGTCACTCTTCAGTCGGCCTGCTGCCGGGGCTGTCAGGCCGGTGACGACCGCCGGGCGACCCTGCTGACCTGCTTGACCTGCGGCTGGGTGGCCTGCTCCGACGGCTCGCCCAACCAGCACGCCAAGACCCACTACGAGGAGACCGGCCACCCGCTCGCCGCCCCGGTCGCACCCGGACCGCGCTGGCGCTGGTGCTACGCGCACCAGCGCCTCGTTTGAGCGGGCGCGATGGTCCGGCAGCAGACGCTGGGACGCCACGAACATCGACCCGACCCCCGCATGGCTCTGGCGGGCCCCGTGCCCCATCCACCCAGGTGCCCGATGCCGTCCGTCATGGCGTCCGGGGCCGCCCTGCGATCGAGAGTCGAGAGCGGCCCCGGAACTATGGACACAGCCTCCCCAGCAGTAGGCTGCTCCGCCTCAGTCAAGGCGACCGTACGGATCGGGGAAACGGGGAATCCGCGCAAGCCCCATCTCCGAGACCGATTGCCTCGGCTTCAGGCCAGGCGGTGTTCGGGCGGGACGATGGGCTCGCGCCGGTCCCGCGGGGGGACGTGCTGCCGTTCCCGCCTGCCGCGTAGCGCCCGGTTGCGGCAGCCACCGACGTATCCCCGTGCGGCAGCGCTCAGGCGCGCAGGCCGAGGCGGCGGAGCCGCGTTCGGATGTAAACGTCTCGTGGGCGATCGCCCAAGTCTGGGAAGGAGCTGCTGCAAGGGCGTACGGGCTGGGTATAGCGGCGGTACAGCGGCCATCGGCAGTGTGTCGCCGACCTGTGCCTCCGTCCATGTCCGTTGGTCGACCGGCCGCCTGATTCCTGTCCCGTGGGCTTCGCCATTGAGGAGCATGCTGTGGAAGTCATGCCGTCTTTCTCGGACCGCATTGATTACGAGAACGCCGACAAGGGGTTCGTCGCGACCATCTCGCCGGGGGTCATCAAGGCGGCGGACGGCAGGACGGTCTGGAACATCGACGACTACGACTTCCTGCAGGGCGAGTGTCCCGACAGCGCGAATCCGAGCCTGTGGCGGCAGTCGCAGCTGAACGCCCGGCACGGCCTGTTCCAGGTCACCGACGGCATCTACCAGGTGCGGGGCTTCGACCTGTCCAACATCTCGTTCATCGAGGGTGACAGCGGCGTCATCGTGATCGACCCGCTGATCTCGACCGAGTGCGCGGCGGCCGCCCTCGCGCTGTACCGCGAGCACCGCGGCGACCGTCCCGTCACCGCCGTCATCTACACCCACTCGCACGGCGATCACTTCGGTGGAGTGCGCGGTGTCCTGCCCGAGGGCGCGGACGTCCCGATCATCGCTCCGGCGGGCTTCCTGGAACACGCGGTCAGCGAGAACGTCTACGCCGGGACCGCCATGACCCGCCGCGCCGTCTACATGTACGGCGCGGAGGTGCCGAAGGGGCCGGAGGGCCAGCTCAGCGCAGGTCTCGGCCTGACCACCTCGACGGGCACGATCTCCCTGATCCCGCCGACTCTGGACATCACCGAGACCGGCCAGGAGGAGGTGGTGGACGGCGTACGGATCGTCTTCCAGCTCACGCCCGGCACCGAGGCCCCGTCGGAGATGAACTTCCACTTCCCCGACAAGCGCACGTTGTGCATGGCCGAGAACGCCACCCACAACCTGCACAACCTGCTGACCCTGCGCGGCGCGGTGGTCCGCAACCCGCACACCTGGGCGCGGTACCTGACCGAGGCGATGGAGATGTTCGCCCGCGACTCCGACGTGCTGTTCGCCTCGCACCACTGGCCTACCTGGGGGAACGAGCACCTCACGACGTTCCTCACCCAGCAGCGCGACCTGTACGCCTACCTGCACGACCAGACGCTCCGGCTGCTCAACCAGGGCTACACCGGCATCGAGATCGCCGAGATGATCGAGCTGCCGCCCGCCCTGCAGCGGGCCTGGCACACCCACGGCTACTACGGCTCGGTCTCCCACAACGTCAAGGCCATCTACCAGCACTACATGGGCTGGTTCGACGGCAATCCCGCCCACCTGTGGGAACTGCCGCCCGTGGAGTCGGCCAAGAAGCACGTCGAGTTCATGGGCGGCGCCGACGAAGCCCTCGGCAAGGCACGGGCGTCGTTCGACGCGGGCGACCTGCGCTGGGCGGCGCAGGTCCTGAACTACCTGGTTTTCGCCGACCCGTCCAACACCACCGCCCGCGAACTGCTGGCCAAGGTGTACGACCGGCTCGGGCATGGCGCCGAGAACGGCCCCTGGCGCAACTTCTACCTCCAGGGTGCCGCCGAACTGCGCGGCGACAAGGCGAACACCGCGCTCGACACCCTCAACCCGGACATGGCGATGGCGCTGACGGTCGAGCAGATCTTCGACTCCATGGCGATCCGGGTGAACGGCCCCAGGGCCTGGGACACCGAGCTCGCCATCGACTGGAACTTCACCGACCTCAAGAAGGCGGTCCGCCTCAGCCTGTCCAACGGCGTCCTCATCCAGACGCACGCCGAGCCGGGCACACCCGCCGACCTCACCCTGACCCTCACCAAGCCGCAACTCCTGGCCATGACGGCCGGCGGCGGCATGGAGGGCGTCCAGGCGTCCGGTGACCAGAAGGTGATGGCGACACTGCTCGGCCTCCTGGACGAGGGCGACCGCGAGTTCGACATCGTCACCCCCTGACCGCGGGCATGGCGGAGGTAGCCGACGTCCGTGGGGGACGGCTTCGCGGGGGAGACCGGTGATCGCTTTGTTCCCGTCCCTGCGGGGGTACCGGCCCGCATGGGCGCGCGGCGACGTGATCGCCGGCTTCACCGTGTGGGCGGTGCTCGTGCCCGAGTCGCTGGCCTATGCCTCGATCGCCGGAGTGGATCCGGTGGTGGGCCTGTACGCCGCGCCGGTGGCGCTGCTGCTGTACGCCGCGTTCGGCAGTTCCCGGCACCTGGTCGTGGGACCCATGTCGGCCACGGCGGCGCTGTCGGCGGCGGTCGTGGGCGGGATGGCGGCCAAGGGCACGAACTTCGCGGCCATGACCACCGCCCTGGCGGTGGTCACCGGCGTCATCGCGATCATCGCCGGGCTGGCCCGTCTCGGATTCCTGGCCGGGTTCATCTCCGAACCCGTCCTCAAGGGCTTCATCATCGGGCTGGCCCTCACGATCATCGCCGGTCAGCTCCCCAAACTCGTCGGCGTCCCCAAGGGCGACGGGAACTTCTTCGAGAAGATCTGGGACTTCGTCACCCAGCTCGATCACATCAACTGGCGGGCGGCGGCGATCGGGCTTCTCTCCCTCGCGGTCGTGCTCGCCCTGAAACGCTTCGTGCCGCTGCTGCCCGCGTCGCTGATCGTCGTGGCGCTCGGCGTGCTCGCCGTCGTCGCCCTCGACCTGGAACGCAAGGGCGTCGCCGTGGTGGGGCACATCACCAGCGGGCTGCCGCCGTTCGGCCTGCCGGACGTTCCCGCGAAGGACTACCTGTCGCTCGCCGGCGGAGCCGTGGGCGTCGCCCTGGTCGGCTTCGCCGAAGGGCTGGGAGCCGCCAAGACCTACGCCACCAAGGCGGGCTACGACATCGACGCCAACCGCGAGCTGGTCGGCCTCGGAGCGGCCAACCTGGGCTCGGGGCTGGCCTCGGGGATGGTGGTGAACGGCAGCCTGTCCAAGACCGCGGTGAACGGCGGCGCCGGAGCCCGTTCCCAGATCTCGGGCCTGTCGGCCGCGCTCCTGACCGTCGTCACCCTGCTCCTTCTCACCGGCCTGTTCGAGAAGCTGCCGGAGGCCACGCTCGGCGCCGTGGTGATCGCCGCCGTGATCGAACTGGTCGACATCCCCGCACTGGCCCGCCTGTATCGCATGTGGACGCGCCGCCTCGGCCAGATCTACGGCCCGGCCGCCCGCGCCGACTTCCTGGCCGCTCTCGCCGCCCTGGCGGGCGTCCTCATCTTCGACACGCTGCCGGGGCTGTTCATCGGCATCACCGTCTCGCTCCTGCTGCTGCTCTACCGGGCCTCCCGTCCGCACATCGCCGTTCTCGGGCGGCTCCCCTCGGGCGACTGGGTCGACACCAGACGCCGCCCGAACGCTCGGACCGACCCCGCCGTCACCGTCGTCCGCGTCGAGAGCGGACTGTTCTTCGCCAACGCCGACCATGTCCGCCAGGCGCTCCGCGACTTCGCCGCCCGCGACGGCGTCAGGGCCATCGTCCTGGACGCCGAAACGGTCCCGTTCGTCGACGTGACCGCCGCCGAGATGCTCGCCGACCTGCGCCGCGACCTGGCCCGCCGTGACGTCCGCCTCTACCTGGCCCACAACGTCGGCCAGGTTCGCGACGTCCTGCGCCAGGACAGCGGCCAAGCCTCTGGCCAGGACACCGAACGCCCTCATCCCACCGTCGAAGCCGCAGTCCAAGCCGCCCACACCGACCTCGCCCGCCCGGTGACGGGTTAGTGCCGGCGCCGAGACCTGGAAACGAAGAAACGCCAGGTCAACGACCCGGCGTCTTCGTTGCGATGGTGTCCGAGGGGGGACTTGAACCCCCATGCCCCGTAAAGGGCACTAGCACCTCAAGCTAGCGCGTCTGCCTATTCCGCCACCCGGACAGGTGTGCATGCCGCAGGGCTGCTGCGGCGGGCTTCACCATACCAAAGGTCCCGACTCGCGGCGAAGTCGATCGAGGGGCACCATGGGGCGGGTAGGAGTCGGGACGAGAAGGTGATCACTTTGGCTGAGGTTCCCACCGCTGAGGACGAGGTCGTCCAGCTCTGCCAGGAGCTGATCCGGATCGATACGAGCAACCCAGGAGACCATTCGGGGCCGGGGGAGCGGGAGGCCGCGGAGTATGTGAAGGCGCGGCTCGAGGAGGTGGGGCTCGAGTCGCAGATCTTCGAGTCGCATCCGGGGCGGGCCAGCCTGGTGGCGCGGATCGAGGGGGAGGATCCGAGCCGGGACGCCTTGTTGCTGCACGGGCATCTGGACGTGGTGCCGGCGCGCAGGGAGGACTGGACGCGGGACCCGTTCGGCGGGGAGATCGCCGACGGGTGCGTCTGGGGTCGCGGGGCCGTGGACATGAAGGACATGGACGCGATGATCCTGGCGGTGGTGCGGCAGCGGCTGCGGGAGGGGCGCAAGCCTCCGCGTGACGTGGTGCTGGCCTTCCTGGCGGATGAGGAGGCCGGGGGCAAGTGGGGCGCGCAGTGGCTGGTGAAGGAGCACCCCGGGTTGTTCGAGGGCTGCACGGAGGCCGTGGGAGAGGTGGGGGGCTTCTCGCTGACGGTGCCGGGCGACAAGCGCATGTACCTCATCGAGACCGCCGAGAAGGGCATCGCGTGGATGCAGCTCACGGCGGAGGGGACGGCCGGGCACGGGTCGATGGTGCATCCGGACAACGCGGTGACGGCGCTGGCGGCGGCGGTGGCCAGGCTGGGGCAGCACGAGTTCCCCGTCCGGCTGACCAAGACGGTGCGGGCGTTCCTGGAGCGGGCCTGCCTGGCGTACGGGGTGGAGTTCGATCCCGAACGGCCGGAGCGGGCGCTGGAGGAGATCGGGCCGCTGGCGCGGATGATCGGCGCGACGCTCAGGAACACGCTGAATCCGAGCCGGCTTGATGCCGGATATAAGGCGAATGTCATCCCGCAACGGGCGACCGCACAGGTGGACGGGCGATTCCTTCCGGGTCACGAGGAGGAGTTCTTCGAGACGGTGGACGAACTGCTCGGTCCGGACGTAAAGCGGGAATTCGTCCATTATGACTGGGCGGTCGAGACCGACTATGAGGGCGCGCTCGTCGCGGCGATGGAAGCGGCTCTGACCTCGGAAGACCCGGGCGCGCTGCCCGTTCCCTACTGCCTGAGCGGCGGGACGGACGCGAAGGCTTTCGCGCACCTGGGGATGCGCTGCTATGGCTTCGCGCCGCTCAAGTTGCCGCCCGAATTGGACTTTTCGGGAATGTTCCACGGCATCGACGAGCGGGTCCCGGTCGACGGATTGCACTTCGGCGTGCGGGTTCTCGACCAATTCCTTGATCGTTCATGACCGGAGGTTGAGAAAAGGTTCCCGGAATTGCCGCCGCGCATGCGATCCGTGGTGCTACGGTCACCATCCGTAGGGAGCGGATCGACTCGCTCCCGGCGACTTCCGAGGAGAACCTGTGGCTCACGACGCGGCGCTGATGCGGACGGTCTCCGTCCGGCTGCGCCGCGTCGCCTGTAGCCGCCTCCTGCACCGGCTCCTGGTGCTCGCGGGCATCGTGATCGCCGGCTGGCTCCTCGGTGGAGCGGCGCAGGCCCACGCGGACGAGGGCCCGATCCCGGACGCGTCCGGCATCGTGGCGCAGCTGCCCGTGGTGAAGGACGTCGCGCAGGCACCGGCCCCGGCGCCCCGGACGGGTTTCCGGGACGCCGCCCAGGGCTTGCGCGACAAGGCCAAGGCCGTTCTGCCCGACCTGCGCACGGCCCGGCCGGGGCTGACCCTGCCGGAGCCCGTGCGCGACGTGACCGGCGAGCTGACGGCGCCGCGTCCGGCGACCGGCGGCGACGGTCGGGCCGTGATGTCTAAGCGACCCGTCGCCTCCGAGGCGGCGAAGGTCTCGCGCGGCGAGCACACCCGCGCCGCCGCATCGGGCACGCCCAAGGCCGCGGCCGGCACGGCCGCCGCCCCCATGGTCGCCGCCCCGCAGCCGGCCCCCGCGCCGGCTCCGCTCGCCCCTCTTCACGCCCCCGCCCAGGCCGGGACGGTCGTCCCGGCCGGCGGTGCGGCCCTGCTCGGCGGGCTCGGCGGCCACCTCGGCCGCTGGTCCTGGACCGCGGCCCGGCCCCGGCCGGTGCTCATGCCCGGCTCCGGCGCGGTCCCGCCGCTCGTCCGCACGGCCGCGGACGAGCCGACCTTCTCACCTGACTAGCACTCCACAGTCTCCGGCTCCCGGTCCGTGCGGTTCGGGCCGATGAGACCGGGACGCGCCGCCCCCTGGCGGTGCGTCGTCCCCCGAGATCACGCGAGAACGCGGAACGCACGAGCGCCGATGGCGTCCGGTGCGGCGCGAAGCGCGCCCACGACCCCACTGACCGGCGGTCCGCCCCCAAACAGAACAGCGGTCGTACGTACGTAGCGGACGCCACCGAGTGGCCGCACGTCACGGCGCTCGCAACTCGCGATCACGCATTCGATCTCACCTGTCCATCAAGTCCAATTCACCATTACTCCCCCGAAATGGAGCATCATGCGAACGTGGGCCAAGGGCACTGCTCGTGCAGCACTGCTCACTGCGAGCTTCGTCGCGCTCGGCGCGGGCACCGCCTTCCCCAGCGGTGCGTTCGCCGACACCACCAGCGGTGAGTCCGGCGTTCTGGGCGGCAATCAGATCAACCTGCCGATCTCGGCGCCGATCGACGCGAGCGGCAACTCCGCCGCCGTCGCCGGCGCCTCCTCGGCCGCCTCCCAGGGCGGCGCGTCGGTCGTCAACGGCAGCGGCGGCTCGGGCCAGCAGACCTCCGGCAAGAACGGGGTCGGCTCCGGCAACCAGGTCAACGCCCCCATCTCCGCCCCGATCAACGCGTGCGGCAACGCGATCGCCATCTTCGGCACCGCGGACGCCGGATGCAAGGGCGGCGCGACCGTCAAGAACGGCGGCTCCACCGGCCAGAAGACGTCCGGCCAGAACGGCGTCGCCTCGGGCAACCAGGTCAACGCCCCGATCTCCGCGCCGGTCAACGCGTGCGGCAACGCGGTCGCGGTGTTCGGCTCGTCCGAGGCCGGCTGCGAGGGCGGCGCGAAGGTCGAGAACGGCGGCTCCGGCGGCCAGCAGACCACCGGTGCCAACGGCGTGGTCGCCGGCAACCAGGTGAACGCCCCGATCTCCGCGCCGATCAACGTCTGCGGCAACGCCGCGGCGATCTTCGGCGAGGCCGTCGCCGGCTGCGAGGGCGGCGCGAAGGTCAAGAACGGCGGCCACACCGGCGCCGGGCAGCACACCTCGGGCCAGAACAGCGTGCTCGGCGGCAACCAGGCCAACGCCCCGATCTCGGCTCCCATCGACGTCTGCGGCAACGCCGTCGGCAACGCGGCGGCCGACTGCGACGGCGGCGCCTCGGTCCGCAACGGCGGGCACGGCTCCGGCGGCCAGACCACCAGCGGCCAGAACAGCGTGCTCGGCGGCAACCAGGTCAACGCTCCCGTGAGCATCCCGGTCAGCGCCTGCGGCAACGCCGTGGCCGTGCTCGGCGTGGCGGGCGCGGCCTGCGACGGTGGCGCCCACGTGCGCAGCAGCTCGGGCGGCGACCAGACCACCTCGGGCAAGAACAGCGTGCTCGGCGGCAACCAGGTCAACGCGCCCGTCAACATCCCGGTGAACGTGTGCGGCAACGCAGTCGCCGTCCTGGGCGACGCCGCCGCCGGGTGCAACGGCTCCGCGGTCGTCAAGGGTTCGAACGGCTCGGGCGCCACCACCTCCGGGGAGTCCGGGGTGGGTTCGGGCAACCAGGTCAACGCGCCGGTGAAGGCGCCGGTGGACGTGTGCGGCAACGCCGTCGCGGTCGCCGGGCACGCGCAGCCGCAGTGCGACGACGGCCCCAGCTGGGGCGGCTACCACTCCTACAGCCGTACGAGCGGCAAGCGCCTCCCCGGCCCGGCGGCCGGTGAGTTCCTCGGCGGGCTGCCGTCGCTGCCCGCGGGCTCCCAGGCCCTGCCGCTGGGGCTGACCTCGGCGCTGCCGGCCCTGCCGCAGCTGCCCGCCCAGGCCCCGGCGCTGCCGAAGACGCCCGTCCAGGTGCCCACGCAGCAGCAGCTGCCGACCGGCCGTACGACCCCGGCGGACAGCCTGCCCGTCACCGTGCCGGGCCTGCCCGTCGCGGCCGAGCAGGCCACCAAGCAGCTCCAGCTGAAGGCCCCGGCCGTCCCGTCCGCGTCCTCGCGGACCACCGGCACGGACCTGCCGGTCGTCGGCCAGCTCGCCGGCGCGCTGCCGCTGTCGCCGAACGCCGCGCTGCCCGAGACCGGCCTGCCGGTCGACCCGGCGGCGCTCCTCGCGGGTGCCCCGCAGCTGCCCGTGCAGCTGCCGGCGACGCCCGCCACCCCGGCGCACGCCCGTACCGCCACGCCGGTCCCGGCGGCCGAACTGCCCACCACCGGGCTGCCGCAGCTGCCCGCGCTGCCCAAGCTGCCCGTCACCGGCGGCGTGAAGGCCCCCGAGGTCGGCGGCGTCACCGAGACGCTCGGCGCGATCAAGCCGATGTCGGCCACCGACCCGATGGTCGGCGAGGCCGGCTCGTCGATCTGGGTGCTGGCCACCGTGGCCATGCTGACCGCCGTGTCCGGCGCCCTGGCCCTGACCCGGCGCGTCCGGATCGGCCGCCGCTGATCACCCCGCGTCAGGCCTGAGGCATCCCTGAGCAGCCCCGGGCCTGACGCGAAAGAAAGGTCAAGAAGCCGCTTCACCCTCCAGGTGGAGTTGCAAGAACGCTCTGCCCGCGTCGGTGCTGCGATGGTCTTCGACCGCCAGTCATCGTGCAGGTGGAGTGACAAGAACGCTTTGCCCACGTTGGTGCTGCCGCGGTCTTTCGGACCGCCTGGCACCTTCCAGGTGAGGTGACACGAACGCTTTGCCCGTCCTGGAAGCGCGGTCTGGGGCGGGCAAAGCCCTGTCCGGGGTCGGGCATAATGATTACCGCACGTCATAGCGGTCGTACATAGTGCTACTCTCCGGACGAGAGCGGTCAGAATGTCCGTACCTGACGGATGATCTTGCGCCTGAGTTGGATTCGGCGGCTACCGTCTGGGTAGAGGCGCAGTCTGTGGAGCTCCCAGCCGCCGTGTTCGGCGTGCTCGGTAAGCACCTGCCGGGCGGTATCCCTGGTGGTACCGCGAGGCAGCCGCAGGACGAGGTAGGTGTACTCCACCATTGCGGTCCATTATGACGCCTCGGTGTACGCCGGGGAACGCTCCGGTGGTGGCCTTGGTCCGCAAGCCCGTCAGGGACGTGTCATCCTGTCGGAGGTTTGCGGCGGCGGGAACTCACGGGCATGAACGCGTCGTCTTCGAGTGTTGTAGAAAGCCCGTGCAAGAGACCAGACAGTGAGGTTGGAGCGACTGTGCCAGCCAAGAACGGCACTGCGAAACGTGGTGGCCAGGATGCGGGCGGGGGTACCCGCCTGGTGATCGTCGAGTCGCCTGCGAAGGCGAAGACGATCGCCGGATACCTGGGTGGCGGCTACATAGTGGAGTCCAGTATCGGCCATATCCGGGATCTTCCCGGGAGCGCCTCGGAGGTGCCGGCCAAGTACAAGGGCGAAGCGTGGGCCAAGCTCGGCGTCGACGTCGACCACGAGTTCGAGCCGCTCTACGTCGTCAACGCCGACAAGAAGCAGCAGGTACAGAAGCTCAAGAAGGCGCTGGCCGAGGCCGACGAGCTCCTCCTCGCGACGGACGAGGACCGGGAGGGCGAGGCGATCGCCTGGCACCTCCAGGAGGTGCTCAAGCCCAAGGTCCCGGTGCACCGGATGGTCTTCAACGAGATCACCCGCGACGCGATCCGGGCCGCGGCGGCCAACCCGCGCGAGCTCAACCTGCGCCTCGTCGACGCCCAGGAGACGCGCCGGATCCTCGACCGCCTCTACGGCTACGAGGTCAGCCCGGTGCTCTGGAAGAAGGTCATGCCGAAGCTCTCGGCGGGCCGCGTCCAGTCCGTGGCGACCCGGCTGGTCGTGGAGCGCGAGCGCGAGCGCATCGCGTTCGTCCCGGCGCACTACTGGGACATCCAGGCCGAGTTCGACACCGGCAAGGCCGAGGAGCCCAAGGCCTTCAAGGCGGGGCTGGTCTCGGTCGACGGCAAGCGGGTCGCGCAGGGCCGCGACTTCGCGTCCGACGGCACCCTCAAGACCCGGGACGCGCTGCACCTGGACGAGGAGGCGGCGCGCGGTCTCGCCGACCGCCTGACCGACCGCCCGTACGAGGTCAAGTCGGTCGAGCGCAAGCCGTACACCCGCAAGCCGTACCCGCCGTTCCGCACCACGACGTTGCAGCAGGAGGCCAGCCGCAAGCTGGGCTACTCCGCCAAGTACACGATGTCGGTCGCGCAGAAGCTGTACGAGAACGGCTTCATCACCTACATGCGTACCGACTCGATCACGCTCTCCGAGACGGCGATCACGGCCGCCCGGCGCCAGGCGGCGTCGCTGTTCGGCGCCGAGTACGTGCCGGACAAGCCGCGCGTCTACGCCAGCAAGGTCAAGAACGCGCAGGAGGCGCACGAGGCGATCCGCCCGGCCGGCGACAGCTTCCGCACGCCCGGCGAGACCGGCCTGTCCGGCGACCAGTTCCGCCTGTACGAGCTGATCTGGAAGCGCACGATCGCGTCCCAGATGAAGGACGCGGCGGGCCAGTCGGTGTCGATCCGGGTGACGGGCACCTCCACGCGGAACGAGGTCGCCGAGTTCGGCGCGACCGGCAAGACGATCACGTTCTACGGGTTCCTCAAGGCGTACGTGGAGAGCGCGGACGACCCGGCCACCGACCGCGACGACCAGGAACGGCGCCTGCCCAACCTCCAGGAGCACGACCCGCTCACCGCGCTGGCCATGGCGGCCGAGGGCCACTCGACCCGCCCGCCCGCCCGCTACACCGAGGCGAGCCTGGTCAAGGAGCTCGAAGAGCGCGAGATCGGGCGGCCGTCCACGTACGCCTCGATCATCGGCACCATCCTCGACCGCGGCTACGTCTTCAAGAAGGGCACCGCGCTCGTCCCGTCGTTCCTGGCGTTCGCCGTGGTCAACCTGCTGGAGCAGCACTTCGGCAACCTGGTCGACTACGACTTCACCGCGCACATGGAGGACGGTCTCGACGAGATCGCCCGCGGCGAGGCCGAGCGGGTGCGCTGGCTGACGCGCTTCTACTTCGGCGACAACGGCGAGGAGGGTCTCAAGGACCTCACCGGCGACATCGGCGACATCGACGCCAAGGAGATCAGCTCGTTCGCGATCCGGGGGACGGACATCGTGATCCGCGTCGGCCGGTACGGTCCGTACCTCGACCGCGACGGCGAGCGGGTCAACATCCCCGAGGACCTCGCGCCGGACGAGCTCACCGCCGAGAAGGCCGAGGAGCTGTTCGCGCAGCCGAGCGGCGACCGGGAGCTGGGCACCGACCCGGCCACCGGGCACGCGATCATCGCCAAGTCGGGCCGCTTCGGCCCGTACGTGACCGAGGTCCTGCCCGAGCCCGAGTCGGCTACGCCGACTTCGTCGACCCCGCCCGCCGACGGCTCGAAACCTGCTCCCCAAAAGCGTGGGCGCACCAAGAAGGCCGACGCGGTCAAGCCGCGCACGGGTTCGCTCTTCAAGTCGATGTCGCTCGACACGATCACGCTCGAGGACGCGCTGAAGCTGCTGAGCCTGCCGCGCACGCTCGGCGAGATCGACGGCGAGCCGGTGACCGCGCAGAACGGCCGGTTCGGCCCGTACATCAAGAGGGGCACCGACAGCCGGTCGCTCGGGTCGGAGGAGGAGCTCTTCACCGTCGACCTCGACAAGGCCAAGGAGCTGTTCGCCCAGCCCAAGCAGCGGGGCCGCGGGCGGGCCGCGGCGGCGGCGCCGCTGCGCGAGCTCGGCAACGACCCGGCGAGCGAGAAGCCGGTGGTGGTCAAGGAGGGCCGGTTCGGCCCGTACGTCACCGACGGCGAGACCAACGCCAGCCTGCGCAAGGGCGACGAGGTGGAGTCCATCACCATCCAGCGCGCCGCCGAACTGCTCGCCGAACGGCGTGAGAAGGTGGCCGCGGGCGGCGGTCCCAAGAAGAAGGCGGCGCCGCGGCGCAAGGCGCCCACGAAGTCGTGACGACCCTGGTCACGGCCGGTGGCCGTGACCAGGGTCCCTGACTCTCACCGGGTCGTGATCCTGACATTTCGGTGACGGGATGACGACGCGTTGAAGTAGAGGTCCTCAGGTCGCAAAGTCTCACTCCTAAGGACATCCGCGCCGATACCCTGACCGACATGACCAGAACGGGCGCCGTCCAGCCGCCAGTGGCCAGCTCGCAAGGCCTCCTCTCGATCAAGCCGTTCCGGAGGTTGTGGATCGCGATCTCGCTGGCCGGGCTCGGCCACTGGCTGAGCGTGCTGTCGCTCACCGCGATGGCCGGCGCCCTCACCCGCGACGAGGACTTCCAGGTCCAGGCGCAGATCATCGGCGCCGTGCTGGTGGCGATGCTGGTGCCGGCGGTGCTCTTCGCGCCGCTCGCCGGCGCGCTCGCCGCCCGGATCGACCGCCGCATATTGCTGATCGTCGCCGACATCGTGCGCTTCGCGCTGCTGGTCTCGGTGCCGCTGATCGACTCGGTGGCGTGGACGGTGGCCGCCGCGTTCCTGGTGGCCTGCGTCACGTTGTTGTGGATCCCGGTGGTGGGCGCCTCGGGTCCCGGGCTGGTGCCCGAGGCGCGGCAGGACGACGCGCGCCGGGCGGGGCGTTTCGCCGCCTACGGCTCGGCTCCGGTGGCCGCAGCGATCTTCTCCGTGCTGGCGCTGATCGCGGGCGGTTCGTGGGGGGCGGCCGACCGCGCCGACCTTCCGCTGTACGTGACGGCCGTGGTGTTCCTCGCCTCGGCCGCGGCGGTGTCCGCGATGTCGGGCCTGCCCGCCGGGGGAGCGGTCCCGGTGCCGTCGCCGCTGCGGCTGGCGTTCCAGGGGCTGCGGCCCGCCCGCGACGACGCGGGCCAAGGCCAGGGCCGGAGGCGGCGGGGCGACGGCGGCGGGGCGCAGCAGAGCGGCAACGGGGCGCAGCAAGGCGACGGCAGGGCACCGCAGGGCGGCCCCGCGCCGCTGCGCGGGCTCGCGCTCGGCGTCGTCGGCGTGGCCCTCGCCTGCGGAGCGGTCATCTCCATCGCCAAGGTGTACGCGGGGACGCTCGGCGGCGGCGACGCCGGATACGGCGCGCTCGCCACCACGCTCTCCCTCGGGCTCGCGTTCGGCATCTTCCTCGGCCCGCGCATGCTCGGCCCGTTCAGCCGCCGCAGGCTGCTCGGCCTGGCCGTCCTGGCGGCCGCGCTCGACCTCCTGGTCGTCGCCCTCGTCCAGAACCTCGTCGTGGTCGTCTTCACAGCGGGCTTCATGGGCGTCGCCGCCGGTGTCGCCTACGGGGCCGGGACGACCCTGGCCGGCGCCGAACGCCGGCGCGAGCGCGCGTTCGGCTACCTGAGCTCGGTGGCGCTCCTGGCCGCGCTGGTCGCCGTGATCGTGGTGCCGCCGCTGGCGGGCGTACTCGGCGACCACCGCCTGTCGTTCCCCGGCGGGGGTGTCTACGACCTCACCGGCGCGAGCGCCGCGCTGCTCATCATCGCCGTCGCCGGCCTGCTCTCCGGCCTGGTCGCCTACCGCAGGCTGGACGACCGGCGCGGCATCCCGCTGCTGCCCGACCTCACCGCGTCGGTGCGCGGGGAGGTCTACAGCCTGCCGGTGGCCGAGGCGCCTACCGTCGCCACGCAGGTCATCCGCGACCGCGGCGTCTTCATCGTGTTCGAGGGCGGCGAGGGCGCAGGCAAGACCACCCAGGCGCGGCTCGCCGCGATCTGGCTGCGCGACCACGGCTTCGACGTCGTCGCCACGCGCGAGCCCGGCGCCACCAAGACGGGCATGCGGCTGCGCGCGCTGCTCCTCGACAAGGAGACGACCGGCCTGTCCGACCGCGCCGAGACGTTGCTGTACGCGGCGGACCGCGCCGACCACGTCGCGAACGTGATCCAGCCCGCCATGGAACGCGGCGCCATCGTCGTCAGCGACCGTTACGTCGACTCGTCCCTGGCCTACCAGGGCTTCGGCCGCCGGCAGCCGGTGGGCGACATCGCCCGGCTCAACGCGTGGGCGACCGCGGGCCTGGTGCCCGACCTGACCGTCCTGCTGGAGCTGCCTCCCAAGGACGGGCTCGACCGCATCACCACGCCGGCCGACCGCATGGAGTCCGAGCCGCAGGCGTTCCACGAGCGGGTCCTGCGCGGCTTCCGGATGCTCGCGGACTCCAGCCCCGACCGTTACCTGGTGATCGACGCCTCCCGTTCCCAGGCCGAGATCAGCCGCCAGATCCAGGACCGCATCCGGGCGATCCTGCCCGACCCGATCCCGGCCGGTACCGAGGACATCACGAGCACCTTCCCGGCCATCACCGACGCCTGAAGGCAATAGCCTTGACGGCATGAGCGTGTGGGATGACCTCGTCGGCCAGCATCCGGTCGTCGAGCAGCTGCGTTCCGCCGTCGACGCGTCCACGCCCGGCGGCGGAGCCGGTCCGGCGGGCGGCGGCTCGGCAGGCGGCTCGACGAGCGGCAAGATGGCGCACGCCTGGCTCTTCACCGGCCCGCCCGGCTCCGGCCGTTCCACCGCCGCCCGCGCCTTCGCCGCGGCCCTCCAGTGCACCGAGACCCCGCGCGGCTGCGGTCACTGCGCCTCCTGCCACCAGGTGCTCCAGGGCACCCACGCCGACGTGGAGGTCATCCGCCCGTCCGGCCTGTCCTACGGGGTCAAGGAGACCCGCGAGCTCGTCCTGCGCGCCTCGTCCTCACCGTCCGGCGGGCGCTGGCAGATCGTGCTCTTCGAGGGCGCCGACCGCGCCACCGAGGCCGCCGCCAACGCCCTCCTCAAGGCGATCGAGGAGCCGCCGCCGCGCACCGTCTGGCTGATGTGCACGCCCTCTCCGGAGGACATGCTCATGACCATCCGGTCCCGCTGCCGCCTGGTCACGCTGCGCACGCCGCCGGTGCGGGCGGTCGCCGACGTCCTGGTGCAGCGCGACGGCATCGACGCGCAGCTGGCGGAGCTCGCCGCGCGCGCCGCGCAGGGCCACATCGGCCGCGCGCGCCGCCTCGCCACCGACCCCGACGCCCGCAAGCGGCGCAACGACGTGCTGGCCGTGCCCCGGCGGCTGACCTCGGTCGGCCCCGCCGTGATCGCCGCCGAGGCCCTCGTCAAGGCGGCCGAGGCCGAGGCCAAGGTCACCGCCGAGGAGCTCAACGAGTCGGAGACGACCGCCCTGCGCCAGGCCCTCGGCGAGAGCGCCAAGGGCCGCATGCCGCGCGGCACCGCCGGCGCGCTCAAGGATCTGGAAGACCGGCAGAAGTCGCGTGCGACCCGGGTCAAGCGCGACGCCCTCGACCTGGCCCTGCTCGACCTGGCGTCCTACTATCGCGACGTCCTGACGCTCCAGCTCGGCGCCGGCTCCGACCTGGTCAACTCCGACCTGTCGGCCGAGCTGCGGACGGCCGCCGAGTCCGGCCCGCCCGAGGCCACCCTGCGGAGACTGGACGCGATCATGGAGTGCCGCGAACGCCTCGAGGCCAACGTCAACCCGCTCCTGGCCGTCGAAGCCCTGACCCTGGCTCTCCGCATCTGACCCAGGCTCTCCGCATCTGACCCCGGCTCTCCGCATCTGACCCTGGCCCTCCGCACCTGACCCTCGGGCCCCACCCCGGCCCGATCCGGGCCGGTGGGGATCCGCGCGGTCCAGCCTCCGTGACGGCCGACGATCATCCTGACAGGCTGTTTCCGTGCCGGCACCGTCGGCCACTTTCACACAACTAGCCCCTTTTCGTTACACATTCGTTCACGAGTCTCGACAGCAAGGGTCGTAGCGTCGCCTGGTTCAGCCCCCCATTTCGGGCTTATCGCATCTCTTCCAGGAGGTTGTACGTTGCGGCGTACCTTGATCACCGCGGCCTGCGCCGTCGTCACCGCGACGACGGCGTTCGCGGTCCCCGCCTCGGCCGGCCCGACCAGTTCGGGCCAGGCATCGGAGTACGTGGTCCTCTACAAGGAGGGCGTCTCCCTCGACAAGGCACGCGCCGCCGTCAAGGCGGCCGGCGGCACGATCGTCCGTGAGAACGCCGACGTCGGCGTCGCCACCGTTCGATCGGCCACCACCGACTTCGCCGCGCGCGCCAGGAGCCAGGGAGCCCTGGACGGCGCGGCGGGCAACCGCGTGATCGGCCGTGCTCCCAAGACCGGCAAGGTCACCAAGCAGTTCGCCGTGGAGAAGGAGGGCCGCGGCCAGACAGCCGGGGCCACCGCGGCGAAGTCGCACGGCAAGGGCGAGGAGCCCCTCGCCTCCCTGCAGTGGGACATGAAGCAGATCAACGCCACCGCCAAGGGCTCCTACAAGGTCGAGCCCGGCGACCGGCGGGTGACCGTCGGCGTCATCGACACCGGCGTGGACGGCTCCCACCCCGACATCAAGCCCAACTTCAACCGGGCGCTGAGCCGCAACTTCACCACCGACGTCCCGGTCGACGCCAACGGCGACGAGATCGACGGGCCGTGCGAGGCCGAGCCGGACAAGTCCTGCAACGACCCGGCGGACGTGGACGAGAACGAGCACGGCACGCACGTCGCCTCGACCATCGCCTCGCCCCGCAATGGGCTCGGCATGGCGGGCGTGGCGCCGAACGTCTCGCTGGTCAACCTGCGCGCCGGCCAGGACTCGGGCTACTTCTTCCTGCAGCCGTCGGTCGACGCGCTGACCTACGCGGGCAAGAACGGCATCGACGTGGTCAACATGAGCTACTACATCGACCCGTGGCTGTTCAACTGCGGCAACAACCCCGCCGACTCGCCGGCCGACCAGGCCGAGCAGCGCACCGTCATCGAGGCGACCAACCGGGCGCTCAACTTCGCGTACGAGCACGGCGTCACGCTGGTCGCGGCGGCGGGCAACGAGGCGATCGACTACACCAAGACCAACACCGACGCCACCAGCCCCGACTTCGCCTCGGAGCCGGGCGAGGCCCCGTACGAGCGCCAGATCCCGCCGAGCTGCCTCTCGCTGCCCGGTGAGGGCGACCACGTCATCCCGGTGTCCTCGACCGGCGTCAGCAAGCGCAAGGCCTACTACTCCAGCTTCGGCAAGGGCTACATCGCGGTCGCCGCGCCCGGCGGCGACAAGTACGACACCGCCGACCAGAAGCTCGACGACAAGGCCGGCATCTGGGCCGCCTACCCCGAGTCGATCGCCCGCGAGCGGGGCGAGCTGAACGCGGACGGCACGCCCAACACCCCGCGCGTCGTGCGCAGCTGCAAGGGCGGCACGTGCGCGTACTACCAGTCGATCCAGGGCACCTCGATGGCCTCGCCGCACGCGGCCGGTGTCGCGGCCCTGATCGTCAGCCGGTACGGCAAGCGCGACAGGGGCAACGGCGGTCTGACGTTGTCCCCGGCGATCGTCCGCTCGGTCCTGACCGGCACCGCGGCCGAGACGCCCTGCCCGGCGGGCGGCTCGTACACCTACACGCGGTACGTGAAGCAGGCCGACGGCTCGTTCCAGAAGGTCGTCGCCACGCACGCCTGTGAGGGCTCGAAGAAGTACAACGGGTTCTACGGCAGCGGCATCATCGACGCGTTCAACGCCGTCAAGCGCTGACCCCAGCGCTGATCACCGCGTCCTGAGCGTGGCCCCCGGCTTCGGCCGGGGGCCACGTTCCGTTACATCGAGCCGACGTCGGCCGCCCGGGGTGATTTCCCCGAGGGCGAGGCAACCTCGGGGGCCTCCTGGCGTCTCTGGGGCATGAGAGCTGAAGCGGTGCTGAGCGAACCCGCGAGCGGACGAACACGCGAGGACGAGGCGACCGCCGCGGTCACCGACCTCTACCGCGGCCACGCCCTGGGCCTGACGCGGCTCGCGCTGATGATGGTCGGCGACCGGGCGACGGCCGAGGACGTGGTGCAGGAGGCGTTCCTCGGCCTCTACCGGCGATGGGCGAACGTCGAGGACCGGACCAAGGCGCTCACGTACGTGCGGTCGTCGGTCCTCAACGGGTGCCGGACGGCGCTGCGCCGCCGCCACCGCCCGCTCCGCGCGGTGCACGTACCGCCGGTCTGGTCCGCCGAGGCGCAGGCCCTGGTGGGCGAGGAGCGCGGCGAGGTCATGGCGGCCCTGCACCGGCTGCCGGTGCGCCAGCGCGAGGCGCTGGTGCTGCGCTACTTCGCGGAGCTCGGCGAGGCGGAGATCGCCGAGGCCATGGGCGTGAGCCGAGGCACGGTCAAGTCGACGACGTCCCGGGCGCTCGCCGCGCTCGGCCGGATCCTGGAGGCGCGGTCATGAACACCACCACCGAGGAGCGCCTCACCGAGGCGATGCGGGCCGTCGGCGAGACCTTCGGGCCGCACGACGTCCCCCCGCTCGATCTCGCCGGCTCCCGAGGCCGCAGGAGCCTCCGAGGCCGCCGGCCGTTCGCCGGCAGGCCGATGTTCGTGATCGCCGCAGCGGCGGCCTCCGTCGTGGTCGCGGCAGGGGGAACGGCCCTGATCCAGAACTCGGGTGGTGGTGAGCCTGACGTCCGCCACGGCCCTGCCGTCGGCTCCTCCACGGCGGGACGGGGTGGTCAGGTCGCCGTCTTCCTGTGCGTCAAGACGTCGGCCAGGCCCTCGTGCCTGGGCCGCGACGCGACTCCGGCGCAGAAGGAGAGCCTGCGTGCCGGCCTGGGCGAACTGCCCGGCGTGGTCAACGTCGAGTACGAGAGCAGGCAGCAGGCGTACGAGCGGTTCAGGGAACGTTTCGACGACAGGCTGGGCTTCGCGGCGAACGCCAATCCGGGTGACATTCCCGACGCGTTCCTCGTCGGGATCGCGTCCCCCGGCGAGGCGCAGATGATCCTCGACTGGGCGACCGGGCTTCCCGGCGTCGACACCGCCGTCGCCGTCGGCTCCTGAGCCTCCGTGGGCGGCCCCGCCGGCGTCGGGCAGGATGGGGGTATGCCGTATCGCGTCACGTTCGTCTGCACGGGCAACATCTGCCGCTCGCCGATGGCCGAGTCGATCTTCCGCCACCACGTGGCGGACGAGGGCCTGGACGTCGAGGTCGACAGCTCGGGCACCGGCGGCTGGCACGTGGGCGACGACGCCGACCACCGGACCGTGCAGGCCCTGCGGCGGGCGGGCTACCGGTCGGCGCACGCGGCGCGGCGGTTCGAAGCGTCCTGGTTCGACACCTACGACCTGATCATCGCGCTGGACGACGGGCACCTGCGGGACCTGCGCGCGATGGCCCCGGACGCGGCGGCCCGCGACAAGATCAGGCTGCTCCGCGAGTTCGACCCGGCCGCGGGCGACGACCTGGACGTGCCGGACCCCTACTACGGCGGCCGGAGTGACTTCGAGCACGTTCGCGACCTGGTCGAGGCGGCGGTCCCGGGGCTCCTCGACGAGGTCCGGGCCGCGCTCAAGGAACGCTGAGCGGTGGTGCTGGACCGGGAACGCATCGGTGACCTGCTCGGCGTACCGGCCGAGCGGGTCACCGACCGCGGCTCCAGCCATGCCTGGACGCTGCATCGGGTACGGCTGGCCGACGGCCGCGAGGTCTTCGTCAAGGCGGCCGACGACCAGGCCGGGGTGTTCGCGGCGGAGGCGGCCGGGCTGCGCTGGCTGGCGGCGGCCGGCCCCGGGACGCCGGTGGCCGAGGTCCTGGCGGCCGACGATCACCACCTGGTCCTGCCCTGGCTGCCCGCCGAGTCGCCTTCGGCCGAGGCGGCGGAACGGTTCGGACGCGAGCTCGCCGGGCTCCACTCGTCCTCCCGCCCGGCGGAGTACGGGGCGCCCTGGCCCGGCTACATCGCCGAGCTGCCGCTGGACAACACGCTCACCGACGCGGACGGGGGAGTCGCGTGGCCGCGCTGGTACGCGGAGCGGCGCCTCGAACCGTTCCTGCGCAGCGGCGCCCGCCATCTGAGCACGTCCGACGTCCGCCTGTTCGAGCGGGTGATCGAGGAGATCGACGCCCTGGCGGGGCCGCCGGAGCCGCCCAGCCGCATCCACGGCGACCTGTGGTCGGGCAACCTTCTGTGGTCGGGCGGCCGTGGCCTGCTCATCGACCCGGCCGCGCACGGCGGCCACCGCGAGACCGACCTCGCCATGCTGGCCCTCTTCGGGGCTCCGCACATCTCACGCGTCCTGGCCGCCTACGATGAGGTCGCCCCCCTGCCCGCGGGATGGCGCGAACGGGTGCCCCTGCATCAGCTGCACCCGCTGCTCGTCCATGTCGCCCTGTTCGGCGGTTCGTACCGCGGATCCGCGGTCGACGCGGCGGAGGCCGCGCTGGCACTCGCGGGTTGACCTGGGCGTGAACAGCCAGGAATGACTGTTTGTCATGAGATGGATGAGATAGAACTGTCGAGCGGAATTTCGGGGCGAGACGCGAGAGGGCGGTGCGACCCAACCCCATGAGCGACGAGCGTGAGGCCGGGCGGACGGAGCCGGGCGGGCCGGGACGGCTGAGCGGCGCCTGGCGTGCCGCGGTACCGGTGGCCGCGGCGGTGGGCATCGCCGCCGTCGTGGGCGGCGGCCTCGACTTCGTGAACGCCCGCGGGGACTCCCAACCCAAGAAGGCGGCGTCGAAGTCGGCGACCACATCCGCGCCCAAGCCGGGCAAGAGCGGTCCACGGTACGTCGTCGGCGTCCGCCGGGCCGGCACCGCCCTGGTCGTCCGCGACGCCCGTACCGGCAAGGACGTGGGCGTTCCGGTCGCCGCCCCGCAGGGCCGGCGGTTCCAGCGCGTCGCGACGGGCGCCGACGGCGGGTACGTCGTGGCCGCCAAGGCCGGCGGGAAGGTCGTCTTCCAGCGGCTCGTCCTCGACGAGAAGGGCCGTCCCACGTCCCTGGCCGCGATCCCGGGCACCGATCTGGCCGGGGAGTCGACCGCCTGGTCCGACCTGGCCGTGACGCCGGACGGCAACAGGATCGCGTACGTGACGTACCGCGGGACCCGGAGCCGGCTGGACGTGATCTCCGTCGCCGACGGTGCCCGCACGACCTGGACGACGAGGACGCCGGCCCGGCTGAGCAGCCTGTCCTGGGCGGGCGACACGCTCTCGTTCGTCTGGAACCCGGTGCGCTCGGTCAACGGCAGGCTGACCGAGATCCGGCACCAGGTGCGCACGCTCGACACCACGGGCCGTGGCGGCGACCTCGTGGTGAGCAAGGCGGTGCTCAAGCTTCCCGAGGGCAGCGAGACGGCGGTGCTCAGCCGCGACGGCCAGAACGTCGTCGCGGGCGTGATCGCCGGCTCCAAGGTGGCGCTGCACACGTTCTCCGTACGGACGGGGCAGCCCGCCGAGGTGTTGTGGTCGCAGCCCGTCGCGGGCGGCGGCGAAGGCGCGGGCACCGCCCAGGGCGGCGGCACCGGCGACGGCCCGGGCACCGGGGGGGGCGGGGGCGCCGCCGGAACGATCCGTGCGCGGCTCGACGTGGACGCCACGGGCGGGCACCTTCTGTTCACGGGGAGCGACGGCCGCCTGTACGTCAAGGGCGGGCCCGCCGTACCGGGGCAGGATCTCGACGACGCCGCCTGGTGACGCCCGTCTCCCTTCCGGCGGGTACGACGTAGGGTTGTGGCACGAATCCGGGCGAACGGAGACAAACCGTGGGCATGGTGATGGCCGTCAGCTTCACCCGATACGGTCGCCTCTACTACCTGGACCCTGGCGCGCACTCCCCGAAGGTCGGTGACAGGGTGCTGGTCCCGACCGACTCCGGCCCCGAGGTGGCCGAGTGCGTCTGGGCGCCGCAGTGGGTGAGCGACGACATCGGTGGCCTGCCGTTGTGCGAGGGCCTCGCCGGCGACGAGCACCTGGCCCGCGACGAGACCAACCGCCGCCGCCGCGCCGAGGGGCGCGGCATCGCCAAGCGCCTCATCCGCAAGCACGAGCTGCCGATGAAGGTCATCGGAGTCGACTACCTCGACGCCGACAACGTCTTCAAGGTCTACTTCTCCGCCCCGCACCGGGTGGACTTCCGGGCCCTGGTCCGCGACCTGGCGCGCAACGTCAAGGCCCGGGTGGAGCTGAGGCAGGTCGGCCCGCGCGACGAGGCCCGGTTGCAGGGCGGCATCGGCCCGTGCGGCCGCGACCTGTGCTGCGCCACGTTCCTCAAGGACTTCGAGCCGGTCTCGGTGCGGATGGCCAAGGAGCAGGACCTGCCGGTCAATCCGCTGCGCATCGCGGGCGCCTGCGGGCGGCTGATGTGCTGCCTCAAGTACGAGCACCCGCTCTACGTGCAGGCGCACGAACGTATGCCCGCGCTCGGCGAACGGGTGGAGACGCCCGAAGGGCCCGGCCAGGTGGTCGGCCGCAACGTCCCGTCCGACCAGGTCACGGTGCGCCTGAGCAGCGGCGGCCGCTGTTCGTGCCCGTCGGCGTCGGTCTGCTCGCCGCGCAAGCAGCACGACGCCCACTACAACGCGGGCGGCGACACCACCGCCACCGGCACCGACTCCTCGGAGGCCCGGCGGGAGGCGGGGGAAGGCGCGTCCGAGCCTGGTGAAGACCCTCCGGCGGGGCGATGACCGATCGAGGGCCCGCCGCGACGCGGTCCGGTTCCTCCGGCCGTACGCGCGGACCGCGGGGAGAGATCAGCGGGGGCCGTGCAGGGTGGCGGCACGGCGGAGGCCGCCCGTCCGGCGCCGGCCATGGCGAGGGCGCTGGCGGCAGGCCCCCAGCCGGAAACTCGGTGCCGTGGGCCGGTCGGCCGGCGGCATGGTCTCCCACGGCGAGGTGAGCCGCTGCTGGACGGAGGGCGCGTCCGCCAGAATCGCCTCGTGCAGGTCGCGCAGCACACGACCGGGCTCCAGGCCCAGGTCGTCGCTGAGGATGCGGCGGCCCTCCTGATAGACGGCCAGCGACTCGGCCTGCCGTCCGGAGCGGGCCAGCGCGGTCATGAGCTGGGCGCGCAGCCGCTCGCGGAACGGGTTCTCGGCGACCAGGGCCATCAGGTCCCCGGTCAGCTCGTGGTGGTGGCCCCGCACGAGTTCCAGCTCGGCCAGCTCCTCGGTGCCGGTCAGGCGAAGTTCCTCCCAGCGCAGGGCCCCCGTGGCCAGCGGCGCGCTGTCCAGCCCGGCGAGGACCGGGCCGCGCCACAGCGCCAGCGCGGCGTGGTAGAGCCGGACGGCCTCGCCGGTCCGGCCGGCGGTCGCGGCGTCACGGGCCGCCGCCACCCGCTCTTCGGCGACGCTCGCGTCGGTACGGACGGCGCCGGCGCGGAGGCGGTAGCCGGGGCTCACGGTCTCGATCACGTCGTCGAGACCGGCCTCGCGGAACGTGCGCCGCAGCCCGGAGACCGCGATGGCGATCTGCGTGCGCATCGACGGCGGCGGCTCGGCCTCCCAGATCGCCTCGACGAGGCGCTCGGTCGCGACCACGCGTCCGGGTTCGAGGAGGAGCATCGCCAGGACGAGCCGCGCACGCACCCCCGGGAGCTCGATCCGCCGGTCCCCCTCGGCGGCCTGCATCGGGCCCAATATGTGAATGTCCACCGGATCGGCTTTCCCTTCCGTACTCGGCCCTACGTCCCTGAACGGCCTCGGAGTCGCTGCCCCCGGCAGGACGCGAGTAGCCAAACATGATCGGTCCGGGCCCGTCCGGAGATCGATGACCGGCCCGGTTCAGCGCCGTTCAGAACGGCGTTCACGCAGGTGGTGACGGTTCACTTGAAGGGGCACTGGCGCAGCACGCCGGGATTGGGGTGCCGGGTGGAGAGCAGGCGGGAGGCCGGCATGAATCCCCAGCCCTCGTGCTCGGGCTTCGCCGAGACCTCGTCGCCCTGGCTGTAGTACCAGATGTCGTTCCCGCCGGAGTGCCGCTCGCCGCGGATCCAGCAGACGAACCAGCTGCGGATGGACTCCATGTGCCCGACCTGGGTGCTGGTGGAGCGCGGCTCCTCGAAGAGGGGGGAGTCGGGCAGGTTCGCGCACCGGAAGACCTGTTTCCAGAGCCGCCGGTGCCGCGGATCCGTGTGGATGTCGTTGTCCAGGGGCTGGCAGATCTCGCCGGCCGCGGCGTTGCTCACCGGCCGCGCGCCGCTCTCCGTCGTTCCGCCGGTGGCGGGCGGTTCGGGCGCGTCGTCGCCGGTGAACACGAGGACGACGGCGGCGGTCGCCAGAGCCACGAGCGCCGCGACGCCCGCGAGCGCCGCCGGCGGAACCGACGCGCGACGTCGTCCTGCGTCGATCCGGCCGGATGTGAGCACCGGCGCGGGCGGCTGATCGGAACCGTGGCCCTGATCACCGTCCAGGCCCGGAGCGGGCGGCGGGGCGGCCGCCCGCGGCGCCGCGAGGGAGTCCGCCGGGGACTGGGCGGCCGTTCCCTGGTGTTCGGCGAGGCCGTCCCAACGCGCCTTCCAGCGGGCGAGCTCGGCCTCGGCCTCGGGGTGGCCGCGGAACCTGAGACAGGCCTCGATGAAGCGCAGCGATGCCGACTCCGGTGGCCTGACCAGAGGGTTCCGGCCGATGAGATTGGAGATGGCGGCGGGGGAGAGGCCGGTGACGCGGCCCGAGAGAGCACGGTACTTCGGTGAGTCGCACCACTCGTACAGTTCGCGCAGGCGAGCGGTGAACTCGGACCACGACGTGACGCCTTCGGGGTCAGGCGGCGGTGTTGGTGGGGCTGGGGTGGACACGTGACGCTCCAATGGAACCTGGGCTGGGTTTCCGGGTCTATCTGACGAAACGCCCGCCACTCTGGTTCACACCGGCCCATGCCGTCACCGCCGGGGGGCCGTCGGTGACGTCGTCGAGGGGCCGTCACGGCCGGTCAGGCCGGGTGCTTATCGAGTGCTTATCGGATCGTAAAGAGATCCATAACGCCCGTCCCTACGGTGATCACCGCCGGACGGGCGGAGATTCCCTCGGAGACAGAACGACCACGTCGAAGTAGTGGCCGGAGACCGATCGGGACAGCGGCCACGCGGGCGAGCGGCCCTGCCGCGTCAGCGATCACGGCATTCCTTACCGAACCCCGACGAAAGACGAGACCCATGCGCATCCCCCTGAACCGGCTTGTCATCGCCGGTGTCGCGACGGCCGCCCTCGGCGGCGGCCTGATCGCGGCCCTCCCGGACTCACCCGAGTCCAAAGCGGCCCCCTCGGCCAACACCAACGCCGACGTCGAGGTGCAGGCGGCGCCGACGTACCAGCTTCCGTTCGCGTGCGGGCAGAAGTGGCAGCTGAACTCCTGGGCGCACTCGCCCGCGCTCGACATGGTCAAGGAGCCGACCCAGCACGGCACCGAGGGCGCCGCGCTGCTGGCTCCGGCGGCCGGCACCGTGGTGGCGTCGTTCTGGCACAACAACGCCGGCAACGTCGTCCAGATCCGTCACTCCGGCCGCCACTACACGACCTACCTGCACATGAAGTACCGGTCGGTCAGCAAGGGCACCGTGATCTACCGGGGTACCAAGATCGGCGCCGTCGGCAAGACCGGCCCGACCGCGAACAAGCACCCGCACCTGCACTACGAGCAGGGCTACGACAAGAACAACAACGGCAGCGTCACCTGGGGCTACTCGGGTGCCGAGCGGGTCGCCGCGTCCTTCGACGGCAAGAAGTACACCGGCTCGAACAAGGAGTGGAACAACGTCAAGAGCGCGAACAAGTGCGCTCCCAAGAAGGTCTACGTCACGATGAAGTCGAAGGGCAACGCCTACCGGGGGCCGTCCAGCACGGCGAAGGCCGGCACCCTGAACAAGGGCAGCAGCTACGTCTTCTGCACCGCGCTGGGCCGTTCGGTGGCCAAGAGCAAGTACTGGCTCTACACCGACCTCGACTCCGGCGACATCTCCGGCTGGGTTCCGGCGTCGCGCCTGGGCAAGGGTTCGGGGCGGCCCAAGGACAACAAGGGCAAGAGCATCGCGTACTGCTCATGAGCTGATCGCGCACGCGGCCCGCACCCGCTCCCGTCACCGCCGCGTGCGCGATCCGGCGCGAGAGAGCGCGCCGCCCACGGTCTGTGGGCGGCGCGCTCTCTCGCCTTCGGATGTCCTCCGGGACCTCGTGATGAGCGACCAGCGCGCTCCCGTTCAGGACCAGGAACGGCGTGCGGCCCGTGCGGGCCCGCGAGCCACCCGAGTGCTGCGCACCGGAGAACGGCGCGACGTGTGGCTCGGACGCCGCGGCACGTCCGCCAGGGCCGTGTGCTGGGGCGAAGAGGCGGCGGGAGCCGGAGCCGGGGGCCTGCGTGGGGCGGGGACGAACGGGGTGAGGGGGCCCGCCACGGTGGTGGACGTCCAGGCGGGGACCGCGGGCGGGTACAGGGACGCGTCGTCACGGAGGATCGCCTCGTGCAGATCGCGCAGGCCGCGTCCCGGTTCGAGGCCGAGCTCGCCGGCGAGGATCCGCCTGCCGTCCCGGTAGACGGACAGCGCCTCGGTCCGGCGTCCACTCCGAACGAGGGCCAGCATCAGCAGGGCGCGCAGCCGCTCCCGGTAGGGCTGCTCGCCGACCAGTGGCATCAGCGTCGCCACCAGATTCAGGTGCCGGCCGCGCGCGAGGTCGATCTCGGCGGCCTCCTCGTGCACGGTCAGCCGCAGCTCCTCCCAGGAGCGCGCCGCGTTCACGACGGTCGAGCGGTCGAGACCGGTGAGCACCGGGCCCTGCCACAACGCGAGGGCCCCGCGGTAGTAGAGCACCGCCTCGTCGGGCCGTCCGGCCGCCGCGGCGGCACGCGCCTCGGCCACCCGGTCCTCCGCCGTCCACGCGTCGGTCCAGACCCGCTCGTCCGGCAGCCGGTACCCGGGCGTCACCGTCTCGATGAGCCCGTCCCGTCCCGACTTCTCGAACGCGCGCCGCAGCGCCGCGATCGCGATGGCGACCTGCGTGCGCGCGGAGGCGGGCGGGTCGTCCTCCCACACCGCCTCGATGAGGCGGTCCGTGGGGACCACCCGGCCGGACGCCAGAAGCAGCGTCGCCAGGACGACCTGTTGCCTGAGCCCCCCGATCCGAATCGGCCGCTCCGCGGCGCACGCCTGCAGCGGTCCCAAGATTCGAAACTCCACCCGTTCCGTCACCTCTCCCCGTGCGGGCCCGCTCGTGCCACCTGACCAACGAGGCGGCGGGCCGGGTTCCCCGTCTGGACCCGGCTGGTGGGCGTCCGCTGTGAGTTAGAGGCGGCACCGGGCCTGATCGTTCACTTCTGTTGGCCGAATGTGGTTCAGAGCCGTTCTGAACGTGTTCTGACGAGGTGGGACGGGCTACAAGAAAGCGCATTCACGGGTGACGTGGGTGGCCGGATGCTCGTCGGTCTGGACGTCGTCGGCATGGATGAAGCCCCACCCCCTGAGCTCGGGCCGCGCCACCGACCGGTCCGCCCGCGTGTAGTACCAGATGTCGCTGCCGCTGTGCTTCCTCCCGCGCGTCCAGCACATGAGACGGCCCGGGTCGGTGTCCACGTACCCGATGACGTGGTCCGGGGCGTCGGTCGCGTAGACGGCCGCGCCGACCTTGTCCGGGCACTGGTAGAAGCCGCTCCAGCGAAGGTCGAGCCGGGCGTCCGGGATCGTGCCCCGGACGTAGAGGCACTCCTTGTCGGGGTCGGGCGTCTCCTCGGTGAGGAACCCGGCGAGCAGGAACACCGCCGCCGTCGCGGTCGCGGAGACGATCGCGACCGGGAGGCGGCTGCGACGGCTGGAGCGTTCCGTTCTGAACGTGGCCTCGTGACCCTCCGCGCGAGCCGGTAAAAGTCCCGGAGCGGGGGCCGGGGCCGAGGCGGACGGCGGGTCCGCGGCGCGTTCGGCTCTCGTGGTCCGATCGTTCTCCGGAACGCCGGACAGGTGGACCTGCTGCTCGGGGATCCTGACCGGCCTGTCCTCGGGAACGGCCGCGCTGGACAGGCTTCGCCAGCGGTCCTTCCAGCGGGCCAGTTCGGCGTGGGCGTCGAACGGGGGCGTCCGCCCGTCCGAGGCGGCCGGGAGATCGCGGTAGGTGAGGCAGGCGAGCACGAACCGCTGGGCGGCCGTTTCGGGTGGCTGGGAGAGGGGGTTCTTGCCGATGAGCGTGGACACCGCCGCCGGCGACAGCCCGGTGGTGCGGCTGCAGAGGGCCCGGTATTTCGGAGAGCCGCACCATGCGTGCAGCTCGCGGAGCCGCGCGGTGAACTCGGGCCAGGATCGTGCGTCATCAGGGTGGGGAGGCGGGACGGGGGAAGGGCTGGGCACGCAGTTACTCCGGGGGCCGGGCGGGGTGCGTTGTTTCGTCGAAGGATGTCATTAACAGACGCCCCTGTGTACTTCCCGTCCAAGGAATGGCAATCTGCCCCTGGGACCCGCCTCTCCACTCCGCCAGGCCCGGCCCTCCCTACAGGTCGTCCGGCCGAGGTGTCGGGGTCCGGTCGCCGCCGGGGAACGCGTAGCGCACGATCTTGCCCCAGGTGCTGCCGATCTGCTTGCGCAGCGGCCCGGTGTGGTACGGCAGGTCGAACTTGTCGCACAGGGCCCGGACACGCGGCGCGATCTCGGCGTACCGGTTGCTCGGCAGGTCGGGGAAGAGGTGGTGCTCGATCTGGTGACTGAGGTTGCCGGTCATGAGGTGGAAGAACCTCCCGCCGGAGATGTTGGCCGACCCCAGCAGCTGGCGGACGTACCACTCGCCCCTGGTCTCGCCCTCCAGGATCTCCTCCTCGAACACCTCCACCTCACCGGGGAAGTGCCCGCAGAAGATGATCGAGTGCGCCCACACGTTGCGCACGATGTTGGCGGTGAAGTTGGCGGCCAGCGTGGACAGGAACTGCGGGCCGGTCAGCAGCGGGAAGGCCACGTAGTCCTTGGCCCACTGGCGCCGGATCTTGCGTCCGATGGCGCGCAGTTTCCGCTGCGTCTCCTCCGGGTCGTTCGTGCCCTCCCGGATCTTGTCGAAGTCCAGGTCGTGCAGCGCCACCCCGTACTCGAAGAACATCGCCAGCAGCGCGCAGTAGATCGGCTGCGGGATGTTGACCGGGTGCCAGTCCTGCTCGGGCGTGACGCGCAGGATGCCGTAGCCGACGTCGTTGTCCTTGCCGAGCACGTTCGTGAACGTGTGGTGGATGAAGTTGTGGGAGTGCTTCCACTGCTCGGCGGGGGAGACGTTGTCCCACTCCCACGTGGTCGAGTGGATCTTGGGATCGCGCATCCAGTCCCACTGGCCGTGCATGACGTTGTGCCCGATCTCCATGTTCTCCAGGATCTTGGCGACCGAGAGGGTCGCGGTCCCGGCGATCCACGCGGGCGGCAGCGACGAGGCGAACAACATCGCGCGGCCGGCGATCTCCAGGCCGCGCTGGACCCGGATGACGCGGTGGATGTACGCGGAGTCGCGGTCGCCCAGTTCGGCGCTGATCTCCTCGCGGAGGGCGTCCAGCTCCTCCGCGATGGCCTCGTAGTCCGAGGGCGTCAGATGCGCCGTGCTCGCGATGGTGGGGCGCTGCCCGTTCAACGTGGTGATGGTCATGATCGCCTCCTTCAGAGCTCGATTTCCACAGGTCCGGCCGCCGCCGAGACGCACGTCTGGATCATGTGGCCCTCCTCGCCGTGCACCTCGCCGGTGCGCAGGTCGCGGACCTTGCCGGAGCACAACCGGCCGACGCAGCTGTAACAGATGCCCATGCGGCACCCGCTGGGCAGCAGCGCGCCCGCGCCCTCCCCGGCCTCCAGCAGCGGTGTCGCCCCGCCGGCGTCGACCTCGACACCGCTCTTGGTGAAGCTGACCCGGCCGCCCTCGCCGTCGGTGACCGCGAGCACGGGACGGAATCGTTCCAGGCGGAGCCGATGGGCGGCGTCGGCCGACTCCCAGTGCGCGGTGAGGTCGTCCAGCAGGTCGCCGGGCCCGCACGCCCAGGTCTCGCGTTCGTCCCAGTCGGCGCACACGTCGGGCAGCTCGGCGGGCTTGAAACGCCCGTCGGCCGCGGTGTGCCGCTCGTACAGCCGCAGCCAGGGCAGCCGCCCGGCCAGGCTCCGGAGCTCCGCGCCGAAGATGACCTCGTCCGGCGTCCGGGCCGAGTGGATCAGCACCACGTCCGGCTTCACGTCGATGTCCGGCGTGCTCCTCCGGGCGGCGAGGCCGCGCAGGATGGCCATGACCGGGGTGATGCCGCTGCCCGCGGTGACGAAGAGCAGCCGGCCGGGCAGCGGATCGGGAAGGACGAAGTCACCTTCCGGCGGGGACAGCCGGACGATGGTGCGGGGCCGGGCCCGGTGCACGAGGTGGCGGGAGACCAGGCCGTCGGACGTCGCCTTGACCGTGATCGTGATGAGGCCGTCCGCGCGGGGCGGCGACGACAGCGAGAACGTACGCCAGTGGCGGACCCCGTCGATGTCGATCCCGATCTTCAGCCACTGGCCCGGCCGGTGGCCCGGCCAGTCGCGCCCCGGGCGGATCACCACGGTCGCGGCGCCGGGGGCCTCGTGCCTGACCGTCTCGATCCGGCCGCGCAGTTCCGCGGTCGACCAGAGCGGGTTGACCAGGGCGAGGTAGTCCTCGGGCAGCAACGGTGTGGTGAGCCAGCGGGCGGCGTCTCCCAAGCGGCGGTGGAGCGGGGTCGTGGTCAAAGGGCCTCCCCCGAACGGCACGAACCTACGTTTGAGTAACCTACGGTTACGTAGCCGTAAGCTCAGGGCAAGCCCTCCCGGACAAAAGGGACCGGCATCACACCATCTCAAGACGAGACATCAGTTGGTGTAAAGCTCGTTGACAAAACGTTCCCCCGACTTGTGACCTCGGTGAGGAGTCGGAAGAAGGGCGCCCGGGGGCTCTCAGTCCACGTGGGGTCTGCCCAGGCTGAGCCCGTGGTCGATGCGGCGGCGCAGCGCCGGGTGGATGTCGTAGGAGTCGAGGTCGGCGGGGGTCACCCAGCGCACCTCCGAGGCCTCGTCGGTCGTGGTGGGCTCGCCTCCGACCGGCCGGGCGTGCAGGCAGATGTTCACCGGCTGCCGCACCTCGGTCTTCCCCTTCCGCACGTACTCGATCACGTGGTCGGGGGTGGTGAAGACGCCGACGAGGCCCGTGATCTCGATCTCGACGCCGGTCTCCTCGTGGCACTCCCGCACGCCGCACTCGGTGGCCGTCTCGCCCTTCTTCAGGCCGCCGGTCGGGATGGTCCACAGGCCGTTGTCGGGGCGGCGCAGCAGGAGGACACGGCCCGTCATGTCCCGGACGAGCACGCTCGCCGACGGCCTGCGGGTGGTCGGCTTGGGCGCGTCCGGGTTCTTCCAGTGGTCGATGCGCCGTGCCTTGCCCATCAGGAGAAAGGTGTCTTCGGGCGTTCCTGGAGGACGCCGTCCACGAAGATGTCCAGCTTCTCGTTGTAGAAGCAGACCAGCCCGGCCACGCGCTCGCTCTCGGGCAGCGGCGTCGGGTAGGACCAGGCGAGGTCCTTGTGCAGGCCGCCCCCGGCCCGGATCGCCCAGTACTCGGCGAAGCCCTTGTAGGGGCAGCCGGTCGAGGTCTCGGTCGGCTCCAGCAGGTCCATGCGCACATCGGTCTTCGGCAGGTAGTAGCGCGTCGGCAGCCCGGTCTCGAACAGCAGCCGCGCGTTGCCCGACTCCGCCACCGTCACCCCGTCCACCTCGACCCGGACGTGCCGCGAGCTCGGCAGGATGTCGATCCGCGCGTACGGGGACCGCGGGTGGATGAAGACCTCCTCGTCCTCCTCGAACCAGGCGTCCATCGTGTCCCACGTGATCCGTACCAGGTCGCGGAGCTCCTCCACCGGAGAGTCCGGGTAGCGGGTCGCCGCTCCCGCCGCCTCGTGCCCGTCCACCTTGATCGTGTAGGTGGTGGACTCGCCGCGGCTCGGTGAACGTTCACCAGGCCCGACCTCCACCAGGTCCGCCCGCACGTCGGCCAGTGGCACGTAGTAGGCGGGGTAGTAGGGAACCTCCCAGACGAGTGAAGGCCGGACGGTGTCGACCACCACCCGGCCCCCGAGGTAGGCACGAACGCGCTTGCCGCTGCGCTCGATCCGCACGCGAGTCTTCTGTGAGCCCATAACCGGGCAACAGCGCCCCCTCTCACGCTATTTCGGCCCCGCCGGACCGGATCTCATCGAAATCTCAGATTCGGATCACGATTCGCCCAGACGGAGCCACGAATCTTCGGGCATGAAATCGCCGTTCAAGCGCAGAACCCTGCTGGTCAACGGCGCCCTCGGCGTGCTGCTGGCCGGTGGCGTCGGCGCCGCTTATCTATCGCTGGCCGATGACGGGGCCGCCGCGCAGCAGGGACAACAACGGGTCTCCCGGGTGACGCGCGGAACGGTCGAATCGACGGTCTCGGCCTCGGGCGCCGTCGCCAGCTCGCAGACGAGGTCGCTCAGCTTCGGCGCCTCCGGCACCGTCAGCGGGATCGCGGTGAAGGTCGGGGAGAAGGTCTCCAAGGGCGAGACCCTGGCCCGGCTCGACCAGACCGCGTCGCTGGACAGCCTCAAGGCGGCCCAGCTCAGCCTGGACGCGGCGGCCGAGAAGCTCGACGCCACCTCGTCGTCGTCCGCGTCGTACGCGCAGGTGTACTCCAGCTACGTGCAGGCCAAGAACTCCTACCGGTCGGCGCAGCAGACCTACTCCGGCACCGTCATCAAGGCGCCGTTCGCCGGAACGGTCACGCAGGTGAACGGCAACGTCGGGGACTCCTCGAGCGGCTCCTCGTCCTCGTCCTCGTCGAGCGGGGGATCGTCCTCCTCCAACGGCTCGTCCTCGTCGGGCGGCGGATCGTCGTCCACGCCGTCCTCCGGCAGCGGCTCCACCACGACGACGTCGTCCGGCTTCATCGAGCTCGTCAACACCAGGTCGCTGGAGATCGAGGGCGACTTCACCGAGGCCGACACCACCAAGCTCAAGGTCGGCCAGGAAGCCACGATCACGTTCGACGCGCTGAGCGGCACCACCGCCACCGGCGAGATCAAGCAGATCGCGATCTCGCCCACCACCTCGGACAACGTGGTGAGCTACCCGGTGACGATCGCCCTCACCGACGTGCCGTCCGGCGTCCGGATCGGCCAGACCGCCACCGTCGAGATCACCACCGGCAGCGCCGAGGACGTCCTGTACGTGCCGACCGCCGCGGTGCGGACGGCGGGCGGCCAGAGCACCGTCACGGCCGTCGAGAACGGCGCCCACGTGACCAGGACGGTCACCATCGGGATCAAGGGCGACCAGGGCACCGAGATCAAGTCGGGCCTGAAGGAGGGCGACCAGATCGTCGTCACCTCCACCGCCACGACCACGACCGGCAACACCGGCAACCGCTTCCCGGGCGTGGGCGGCGGAGGCGGCGGACCGGGCGGTGGCGGCGGGATGCCGGGCGGCGGCGGTGGCCGCCGATGAGCCCGCACGACCTCCCGCCGGGCCGTCCCGCCCCGCCGCCGGCTCCGCGCGGCGACGGTGCGGCGATGACCCGACACGACCTGCCCGCGGTACCCCGCGGAACCCCTCCCGCTCCGGCTTCGGCTCCGGCTCCGGCTCCGGCCTTGGCCTCGGTCCGGGACGGGAAGCCGCCCGTTCTGGATCTCCAAGGAGTGACCAAGGTCTACGGCGAGGGCGACACCGCCGTGCACGCGCTGCGCGGCGTCTCGCTCACCGTCGAACGCGGCGACTACGTCGCGATCATGGGTGCGTCCGGCTCCGGCAAGTCGACGCTGATGAACATCATCGGCTGCCTGGACGTCCCCAGCGCCGGCCGGTACCTCCTCGACGGCCTGGACGTCGGCGGGCTGGACGAGCGGCGGTTGTCGATCCTGCGCAACCGCAAGCTCGGCTTCATCTTCCAGTCGTTCAACCTGATCCCGCGGATGACCGCGCAGGCCAACGTCGAGCTGCCGCTCGCCTACGGCGGCGTGAAGCGCGACGAACGCCGCCGCCGGGCGCTCGCCGCCCTGGCCGAGGTCGGCCTCGAGGCGCGGGTCGGGCACGAGCCGAACGAGCTCTCCGGCGGCCAGCAGCAGCGCGTCGCCGTCGCCCGCGCCCTCGTCACCGCCCCGACGTTGCTGCTCGCCGACGAGCCCACGGGCGCCCTCGACAGCACGTCCACCGCGGAGATGCTGGCGATCTTCGACCGGCTCAGCATGTCCGGCCGCACCATCGTCGTGATCACGCACGAGAACGAGGTGGCCGCGCACGCCAAGCGGGTGATGAGGCTGGTCGACGGCCGCGTCGTCGAGGACGTGCGCTCCGCCGACGTCGCCGCGCCGCCGCCGCGCCTGGCCTGGGTCAGCGAGGGAGCACGGTGAGCCCGTTCGAAGTACTGCGGTTCGCCCTGCGCGGCCTCGGCGCCAACAAGATGCGCAGCGCCCTGACGACGCTCGGCATCCTGATCGGCGTCGGCGCGGTGATCCTGCTGGTCGCGGTCGGCAACGGCTCGTCCGAGGCGATCAAGAAGAGCATCCAGCGGCTCGGCGCCAACTCGATCACCATCACCAAGTCGACCACCGGCGGCGGCGGGGGCGGCGGGGGAGGCGGCGTGGGAGGCGGCGGCTTCCGCGGCGGACCGCCCGGCATGAGCACCGGCCAGAGCAGTGGCCCGCGGACCCAGGCACGCGACCTGACCATGGCGGACGCCGCCGCGCTCGTCGACGAGGTGAACGCGCCGTCCGTCAAGAGCGCGTCCCCCGTCGTCAACTCCTCGCAGGTGACCGCGACGTACGAGGGCACCAGCGCGACCATCGACCAGTTCGTCGGCACGACCCCGTCGTACTTCCCGGCCGCGAACAAGGTCGTCCAGCAGGGCGCCGTGTTCAGCGCCGACGACGGCAAGGTCGCCGTGATCGGCAGCAGCGTCGCCGAGGAGCTCTTCGGGCGTTCGAACGCCGTCGGGCAGCGGCTCACCGTGTCCGGCATCCGCTTCACGGTGGTCGGCGTCCTCAAGGAGAGCGGCTCGTCGTCGTTCGCGTTCACGGACGCCGACAGCGTCGTCATCGCCCCGATCGCCGCCGTCCGCGAGACCCTCACCGGCTACGGCGGGCTCGACCAGATCGTCGTGGAGGCGCGCGACTCGGACGTCGTCGACGCCGCGCAGGCCGAGGTCACCGACATCCTCAACCAGCGCCACGACATCACGAGCACGCCCGACTTCCAGGTGACCAACCAGGCCAGCATCCAGTCGGCCGTCACCGAGTCGAACAGGACGTTCACCGTCCTGCTCGGCGCCGTCGCCGCCATCAGCCTGCTGGTCGGCGGCATCGGGATCACCAACATCATGCTGGTCACCGTCACCGAACGCACCAGAGAGATCGGCATCCGCAAGGCGATCGGCGCGCCGCGCGGCGCGATCCTCGGCCAGTTCATCGCCGAGGCCACCGTCCTCAGCCTCCTCGGCGGCGTGCTCGGCGTCGTCGCCGGAGTGATCGGCAGCCGCTTCACGATCGTCGGCGTGAAGCCCGTCATCGTGCCGTCGTCGATCCTGCTCGCGCTGGGGGTGTCGGTCGCCATCGGCCTGTTCTTCGGCAGCATGCCGGCCGGCCGCGCGGCCAAACTGCGCCCGATCGAGGCACTCCGCCATGAGTGATCCGAGGAGACCCATGAAGCCCGACGAGCCCGACCTGCTGGCGAACTCCCCGTTCAAGGGCGACCTGGAGGCCGAACTGGCCGCCGCGCCGCGCCCGCGGGCCCTCCCCGGCGCCACCGCGTACCTGGCGGCCGGCGTCCTCCTGGTGGCCGGCTTCCTCGGTGGCGTCCAGGCCGAGAAGGCCTGGTCCAACGACGACTCCGCCATCCCGCGCGCCGGCGCCTATCCGGGCGCCGCCGGAGGCAACCGCCCCTACGGCGGCGGTCCCCCGGGGAACGCCTTCGGCGGCGGCCAGAACGTGCCCGGCAACGGTGGCCAGAACATGCCCGGCAACGGCGGAACGCGCGGGAACGGCTTCGGCGGGCAGATGACGACCGGCACCGTCGTCAAGGTCAGCGGCGACACCGTCTACCTCCGTACGGCCGACGGCAAGACCGTCACGGTCAAGACCAGCGGCTCGACGGAGGTCCAGGTCACGAAGGCGGGAGCCCTCAAGGACCTGAAGTCCGGCGCCGCGATCACCGTCCGGGGCGCCACCGGCCAGGACGGCTCGGTCACCGCCACCACGATCAACCAGGGCGGCTCCACCCAGACCCGCCGTCCCTGACCCCCGCCCCCCTCGCCCGGCGTCGCTCCGACCAACGCAAGGCGGCGGCCCACTCGTACGGCCACGGCTCGGCGCGCACCCGTTCAAGCCCACCGGCCACGCCGCGAACCGGCCCGGCCTGGCGCTGGGCGGGGCGCGCGTCCTTCGAACTGTTGAGGACGCGTCATGACTGATCAACGAGGGCCCTGGGCCCATGAAGAGGAGAGAACGTGATGTTCACAGCGCAGAGGATGAGGCTCGCCGGTGGCGCGGCCGTGCTCGGAGGCCTGCTGCTCGGCGCCGCGGCGTGCGGCGGCGACGACGCCGGTGGGAACGCGTCGGCGTCCGCACAGCCTTCGAACGGGAACGACCAGATGTCCGCGTTCCGTGCCTGCCTGGAGAAGCAGGGCGTCACGATGCCGAACCGCGGCCCGGGCGACCGCCCCAGCGGCAATCCCTCCGACCGTCCGACCGGCCGCCCGACCGGGACCCCGCCGAGCGGGAAGCCCTCCGGCAGGCCGACCAACCGGCCCTCCATGTCGGCGGATCAGCAGAAGGCTATGCAGGCGTGCGCGTCCCTGGCGCCCCAGCGAGGCAATGGCGGCCCCGGCCAAAATGGCGGACCCGGCCAGAACGGCGGCCCCGGGCCCGGCAAACGTTCCGGGACCGACGGCGGCTGACCTCTCAGCCGATTCTCATGAACGCTTTATGCGGAGTTGCCTGGTCGGCACGTATCCATGGACTCCATGAGGCGGCATTGGAAACGTTGGACGCTGATCGGGACCATCGTGGCGTTGGTCCTCGTGGTCGGCGGTCCCTTCGTCTATATCAACTACATCCACGAGGACGCGCCCGAGCGGCTCTCGGTCAGTTCGGGCGCCACCCAGGGCACCGGACAGGCGACCGCGGTCGACGGCACGTGGAAGGTCGGGACCGGCTCGCAGGCCGGATACCGCGTCAAGGAGGTGCTCTTCGGCCAGAAGGTCGAGGCCGTGGGCCGCACGAGCGACGTCACCGGCGACCTCACCCTGAGCGGGACCAAGGTGGACAAGGGCTCGTTCACGGTGGACCTCGGCACGGTCAAGAGCGACGAGGACCGGCGCGACCAGCAGTTCCAGGGCCGGATCATGGAGGTCTCGACCTACCCGAACGCCACGTTCACCCTGACCGAGCCGATCGACCTCGGCTCCGTCCCCGCGGCCGGCGCCAAAGTCACCGCGAAGGCCACCGGAACGCTGAAGCTCAAGAACGCCGAGAAGGCCGTCACGTTCGACGTCACCGCGTCCCGTACCGGCGCCGACACGGTCGAGGTGAGCGGGACGATCCCCGTGAAGTTCGCCGACTACGGCATCGCCAACCCGAGCGTCGGCCCGATCCAGACCGAGGACAACGGCCAGGTCGAGTTCCTCCTCAAACTGACCCGCTAGAAACCCAGAACCACCCGAACGCTCGACGTTCCGCACGTGCGGCGCGGCCCGCGGGCTGCTCCCCACTCCAACCCGGTGGTTCTCCAAGACCAGGGGCTGTGCTGAGACCGCAGCACCGCTCCTGAGGCGTGGCCCGATCCCGGGTGAGGCCCCCGATCCCGGCCGGGCCCACGCCAAGCCGGTCGGGTTCCAGACGCCAAGAGCGGGTGCGTCCGGCCCCCGACCGGTCCCCAATCCCTCACCCACCCGCACCTCCAGCCACCCACCCAAAGCGTTCGCCCAAGCTCCTGGCTCAGGTACGTGTGAGCGGCCCAACTAGCGGAGCGCAGGTAACGACGCGTCCGGTCCCCGCGTCGCCATGACGGTTTGAGTGGTTCGGGAGCTGTGGCTTCGATGCCGTCCTAGGGTGATCGTTTTCGGGCGACGCTCAGTGAGGCAGAACGATGTACAGCTTCTACGTGTTCGAGGACTCGTTCTTTCAGGGTGGTGGCGGATGGGGCGGTCTGACGGTGGCCAGCAAGCTTCCGGAGATCGAAGAAGCCGTTGACGACGTCCTGCGGACCGGGTGGAACCTCAACTCGTCGGCGACGTTGGACATCCGCACGTATCAGCAAGGCGTGCTCTCGGTCGAGCGGGACCTCTACCGGTTCCTCAGGCTGGAGATCCCCGGCCTGTCCGAGATCCGCTGGGACGCGGATCGCCGCATCCTCGGTGGTACACCCCTGGCGGGCGGCCCCTTGGAATGGGTTACCGAGGACCTTGAGGCCGAGGAGCCCGAGGATCTGGACGAGCGGATGTGGGTGCTCCTCGACGAGACATTGCTGAGGGACGGCGAGTACAAGGTCACCGTTGACTGGAAAGGACTCCAGTTGCCGGAGTTGACCGCGCCGCTGCTGCCCGAGGGGACCGGGGTCGAGTTGGACGACGAGGACGACGAACTGGAGTACGGCTTCAACGACCTCCTCTGAACAGCGAGCTCGTGCACAGCCCTCAACTCCATCGCCGAACAGATAGGCCTACCGGGGCGGTGAGATTGAGGGCGGCATCAGTGGGTGGAGGCGGTGTCGGGGGTGGTGTCTCGTGAGGCGGGCTGGTCGGCGGAGGCCGTACGGGGACGGCGGCGGGGGAGAAAGAGGAGGGGGACGAAGGCCAGGGCGGCTCTGGCGGCCGCCCACCAGAGGGTGTCGGTGAAGGCGCCGGCCAGCAGGTGGGTGTCGGTGCTGGCGGTGGCTTCCTTGAGGTTGCCGGTGGCGCCGGGGACGTGGTCGCGGATGGCCGTCTGGAGGATGACCGCGATCGCGGCGACGCCGAACGAGCCGCCGACGCGGATGAGGATGTTGGAGCCCGTGGTCGCGGTGGGGATGGCGGCGCGGTCGAGGCCCTGGTAGGAGGTGCCCATGAGGGACGGGGCCAGGATGCCGTGGCCGAGGCCGATCAGGAGGACGGCGCCCATGAGCGCGAGACGCGCGGTGCCGGGCTCGACCATGGTCAGGAGGACGGTGCCCGACATCATGAGGAGCAGGCCGAACGGGCTCAGCAGGCGGGCGCCGTGGCGGTCGGCCAGCTTGCCGGAGATCGGCATCATGACGGCGGCGCCGACGCCCAGTGGAGCGAGGAGCCATCCCGGCCTCGAACGCGGTGTCGCCGCGGACGATCCGCGCGTACCCTCTTTCCGCGACCTGCTCGCGTCCGGCGAATTCCCGCATCTGGAGGACGTCTTCAAGCGCGGCATCATGGGCGGGCAGCACTTCGCGCAGGGGCTGACCTGGCTGCTGGACGGCATCGAACGGCAGTACGGCTGACCGGAGCCGTGGCTGTAGCGACCCGAACCCCGTAGCGTAGGCACGGGCGTACGAGCAGCGACGACGAGACGGGGGCCCACGTGCGGGCGACGAGGTTCACGAGCGCGGCCGTCATGCTGACGCTCGCGTTGGCGACCGGATGCAACGGCGACGACCCGGGGCAGCCCACCTCCACGTCACCCCAGGCGAGCGCGCCGGCCGGCCTCGACGCCTTCTACGGCCAGAAGCTCGACTGGACGGACTGCGGCGGCGGCTTCCAGTGCACGACCGCCTCGGTGCCGCTCGACTACGCCAAGCCCGGCGGCCAGAAGCTCAGCCTCTCCCTGATCCGCCTGCCCGCCGAGGACCAGTCGAGCCGCATCGGCTCGCTGTTCACCAACCCGGGCGGCCCCGGCGGCTCGGGCGTCGAGTTCGTCCGTTCAACGGGCCGCATCTTCGGTGCCGACCTGCGCAAACGTTTCGACATCGTCGGCTTCGACCCCCGCGGCGTGGGCAAGAGCGCCCCGGTCCGCTGCATGACCGGGCCCGAGCTCGACCGCTTCTTCGCCACCGACACCTCGCCCGACGACCAGGCCGAGCTCGACAGGCTCTCCACCGAGAGCCGGGCGTTCGCCGACAACTGCAAGGCCAAGGCGGCCGAACACCTCCCCTATGTGGGCACCGTCAACGCCGCCCGCGACATGGACGTGCTCCGGGCCGCCGTAGGCGACAAGAAGATGACCTACTACGGCGCCTCCTACGGCACGTACCTCGGCGCCTTCTACGCCGAGCAGTTCCCCCAGAACGTCCGGGCCCTCGCCCTGGACGGCGCGGTCGACCCCAAGGAATCGGCGACCCAGACCCTCGTCGAACAGTCCAAGGGCTTCGAAACGGCCTTCCGCGCGTTCGTCGGAGACTGCGTCCAGCGCCCCGACTGCCCGCTCGGCACCGACACCAAGGCCGCCATCGAAAAGGTCGCCGCCCTCCAGAAGCAGGCCGACCAGAAGCCCCTGACCAACAGCCGCGACGCCCGCCCCGTCACCGAGACCCTGGTGACCATGGGCATCGCCCTGGCCCTCTACCTCAAGGAGCTCTGGCCCACCCTCCGCCAGGCCCTCACCCAGGCCATCCAGCGCGGCGACGGCACGTCCCTCCTGCTCCTGGCCGACCAGCTGGTCGAACGCGACCAGAACGGCACCTACAGCAACCAGACCGACGCCAACATGGCCGTCAACTGCGTCGACAAGCCCAACCCGCCGGACGTCACCACCTACAAGAAGTCCGTCGACGAGGCCGCCAAGGCCTCCCCCCAATTCGGCTCGTTCGTCGTCTGGGGCGGCCTGCCCTGCGTCTACTGGCCCGCCAAGACCAAGGAAGAGCCCAAGCCCGTCACCGCCAAGGGCTCGGCCCCCATCCTGGTCATCGGCACCCTGCGCGACCCCGCCACCCCCTACAAGTGGGCCCAGTCCCTCGCGTCCCAGCTCGACTCGGGCGTCCTCCTCTCCCTGGACGGCGACGGCCACACCGCCTACCTCCAGGGCAACCCCTGCATCATCCGGGCCACCGACGACTACCTCGTCTCCGCCAAGCCCCCGAAGGACGGCACCCTCTGCCGCTGATGCGCGCGCACCGCCCAAGACCCGGTAGACTGCTGCCCGCACGACCCGCCGCCTTAGCTCAGTCGGCAGAGCGATTCACTCGTAATGAATAGGTCATCGGTTCGATTCCGATAGGCGGCTCCACCTCAGCGGCCCCTTCTGATCACTCGGAAGGGGCCTCTCGCATGACTGCCTGACTACAGGGCCCAGGCTAAGGACGCAGCGACGCTGGAGAGGCGTTGGCGTGATCTACGACGGCATTGAGCACTTCCCGGTGACGGAAGACGCTGAGTTGCTCGCACAGGTCGAAGCCAAAGACGCCGAAGGTATCGACTCCGCGCAATTGGCGAAGTTCGCCCACTCGATCGGCCCTCGCCCCTCCTGGTCACGCGGAGTTGGTGGCGAGCCGGAACAGATCAACGACCACTACCGCTACGTGTCCGGGCGGGAACCGGCTCCACGGTCGGAGACGCCGCGTGATTCCCAGGCTGCTGCAATCCCGCCGCCAGAGCGACGCGTCGGTACTCGGTGCCCGGGTTGACCCTCACGTTGGGTGAGGCTGGAGGGTGGGTGCATGAGCGACTACTACGACGCGTTCGAGATGAGTCCCGTGCCCGATCCCGGTCCGGATGCGGTTCCGCCGGAGCTGTTCCGTGGCATCTATGGGATGCCCGCGTTCGTGACGATCCCGACGGACGATCTGGCGGCGTCGGTGGACTTCTGGGTTCGTGGGCTCGGGTTCTTCGAGCTGTTCGGTATCCCCGGCAGGCTTGTGCATCTCCGGCGGTGGGCGTTCCAGGACGTACTCCTCGTCTCGGCGGAGAGCGTTCCGGAGCAGGCGCCGGCGATCAGCTTCAGTTTCGCGTGCGTGCTCAACCAGGTCGATTCCGTTGCCGAGGCTTGTCGCGCGCTGTCCCCGAACTCGGTCGACGGCCCACAGGACACTCCCTGGAACACCCGCGATGTGTCGGTGATCACTCCCGAGAACGCACGGATCGTTGTCACTGCGGCCAAGCCCTTTGATCCGGCCAGTCAGGAGGCCCGGAACCTTGCGGCCATCGGGATCACCCCACCGGGCGCCGGTCGCGGCGACAATGAGGAGCATGCCTGATGCCAATGGCCTGACCGTCGGTCAGGTCTCGACGCGCCTGGGCGTGACGGTCCGCGCGCTGCATCACTGGGATGGGATCGGTCTGGCGCGGCCGTCGCTGCGCACGGACGCCGGATACCGGCTCTACACCGCCGGCGATCTGGAACGCCTGCACCGCATCGTCGTCTATCGCGAGATCGGTCTCGGTCTGGACAGGATTCAGGCCATCCTGGACGACTCGACCGCGGACGTGCTCGGCGCATTGCGCGCGCAGCGCACCCAGGTCGCTGAACGGATCGACCGCCTCCAGCAGCTCGGCGCCGGACTGGATCGGATGATCGACGCCCACGAGCGCGGCCTGCTGCTGACCGTCGAGCAGCAGGCCGCGATCTTCGGTGCCCAGTGGAACCCGGACTGGCCCGCCCAGGCCCGTCAGCGCTACGGGGACACGGCGCAATGGCGGCAGTACGCCGAACGTTCGGCCTCGCGCGGTCCGGAGGAATGGCAGGCCATCGCCGACGCCGTTGCCGGCCTCGACCGCGCCCTCGGGGATGCGATGGACGCCGGCGTCCCGCCTGGTAGCGCGGAGGCGAATCAGCTCGTCGAGCGGCATCGCGAGGTCTTTGCCTCGTACTTTCCCCTCACCAGGCAGATGCAGGTCTGTCTGGGGCGCAGGTTCGAAGCCGATCCGGCATTCGCCGCCCATTACGACGCGATCCGGCCCGGGCTCGCCACCTGGTTTCGTCAGATCATCGACGCCAGCGCGCGCGCCCACGACATCGACCCCGAAACCGCGACCTGGCAATAGAACGCGAGCACGGAGCGCTGCCCCCGTCCCGCTCGCGGGGACTCTGGTGCCAGGTGAGGGATAACGGTTAGACTCGGCTAACGGTTAGCTGGGGAGGGGCATGCAGCAGGAAGTCGTGCTGGCGATGCTGGCCAAGGAGCCCTCGCACGGGTACCAGCTGCGGGCGCGGCTGCGCGATGCGCTCGGCCCTCTCGGTGAGGCGATGAACGCCGGCCACGTCTACGTCACGCTGACCCGGCTGGAGAAGGCCGGCCTGCTGGCGGTCGAGCGACCCGCGGACGGCACCGATCGTTCGGATCGCAAGGTGTACGCGCTCACCCCCGAGGGCCAGCAGCGCGTCGCCGAGTGGATCGCCGAGGTGAGCTGGCCGAAACCCGACCTCGCCGAGTTCCACCTCAAGCTGATCGCGGCCGCGGCGGCCGGCCTGGCCGACCCGCTCACGATCGTCGACACGCAGCGCCGCGAGTTGTTGCGCCGTCTGCGTGACGCGCAGCGCGCCGCGATGGCCGAGCCGGGCCATTCGGACGCGGCGCTGTTGCTGGAGGGCATCGTGCTCCGGCTTCAGGCGGACCTGCGCTGGCTCGAGGCGTGTGAGCAGAGCTGGACCCACCGAAGGAGCGGATCGTGAACATCGCCGCCGACATGCCCGTGCTTCGCGCCCGCGGCTTGCGCAGGGAGCACGGCAAGGGGGAAGGGCTGGTGCGCGCCGTCGACGGGGTCGACCTCGACGTCGCCGCGGGAGAGACGGTGGCGGTGATGGGACCGAGCGGCTGCGGCAAGTCGACGCTGCTGCACCTGCTCGGAGGGCTGGACCGCCCCTCCGGCGGAGAGGTGTCGCTGAACGGCCGCCGTATCGACGACCTCGGCGAGAGGGCCCTGGCCCGTATGCGGCGTACCGATGTGGGCTTCGTCTTCCAGGCCTTCCACCTGATGGACGAGCTCACCGCCATCGAGAACGTCGAGCTTCCCGCGTTGCTGGCCGGACGTTCGCCGCGTACGGCCCGGAGGCGGGCCGCGGACCTGCTCGAACAGGTCGGGCTCGCCGAACGGGCGCGGTTCCTGCCCGCCGCGCTGTCGGGCGGCCAGCGGCAGCGCGTCGCGGTCGCGCGGGCGCTGAGCAACGAACCGCTGGTCGTTCTCGCCGACGAACCGACCGGAAACCTGGACAGTGCCGCCACCCTGGACGTTCTCCAGCTCTTCGACAGGCTCCACGAGTCCGGGCAGACGCTGGTCATCGTCACCCACGACGCGCGGATCGCGGCGACGGCGGACCGGCTGATCTCGATGCGCGACGGCGCGTTCGTGGACGAGACCCGGTTGTCGGGCGGCACCACCGGGCGGCTCGGCGCCTTCGTCGGCCTGGAGGACTGAGGACGATGGGCCGGATCCTGCTCGTGGGCCGCCTCGCCGTGCGTGACCTGCGACAACGCCCCGTCGAGGCGGCGCTCCTGCTGCTGGCCGTTCTGGCGGCCACCACGACGTTGACGCTCGGGCTCGTCCTGCGTGACGCGGCCGCGGACCCGTACCAGAGCACCCGGGCGGCGACCAGCGGACCCGACGTGGTCGCCAGCGTCGGCGGATCCGCCGAGCTCCCGGGCCTCGAGAAGCTGGCCGGTGCTCCCGGCGTCGCCGGCCACGGCGGGCCCTACCCGGTCGCCGCCGCCGAAATCCAGGCCTCCGGCCGGACGTCGGACGTGCAGGCCGTGGGCCGCGACGCCGCGCCCGCGCCGGTCGACCGGCCCGAACTCCTCCAGGGCGGTTGGGTCAGCGACGGCGGCGTGGTGATCGAGGCGGCCTTCGCCGCCAGCCTCGACGTGCGCGCCGGTGACCGCGTCACCCTGAACGGCCGATCGTTCAAGGTCGTCGGCGTCGCGGTCAGTGCCGCCATGCCGCCCTATCCGGGCGCGTCCTGCGTCCTCCCCTGCATGAGCGGCCCCCTTCCCGACGACCCGCCTCCGGGGTTGCTGCGGAATCCCGGGCTGGTCTGGCTGACTCAGGCGGACGCACGGAGCCTCGCCGCCGATCCGTCCTCCCTCGCGTACGTCATGAACCTGAAGCTGGCCGATCCGGATCAGGCGCCGGCGTTCGCCGAGGCCCACTCCTCGGCGGGCCCGAACGCGCCCCGCCTGGAGACCTGGGGGAACGTCCTCGACGAGGCCACCGCGCTGGCCAGGGACACCCAGATCCTTCTGATGATCGGCGCCTGGCTGCTGGGCCTGCTCGCCGTGGCCAGCCTTTCGGTACTGGTCGGCGGCCGGATGGCCGACCAGACCCGGCGCGTCGGGCTCCTCAAGGCGGTCGGCGGCACACCGGGCCTGGTCGCCGCCGTTTTGCTCGCGGAGTACGTCCTCGTGGCCCTCGTCGCGGCCGCGGCCGGGCTGGCGGTCGGATCACTGACCGCTCCGTTGCTCACCGAGTCCGGCGCCGGCCTCGTCGGCAGCGCGGGCACGCCGTCGGTGACCGTCTCCACGGCCGGCCGGGTGACCGCCGCGGCCCTCCTCGTCGCGGTGGCCGCGACCCTCGTCCCGGCCATGCGCGCCGCCCGTTCCAGCACCGTCGACGCGCTGGCCGACTCGGCCCGCCCGCCGCGCCGCACCGGCTGGCTGATCGCGCTCTCGGCGCGGCTTCCCGTCCCGCTGCTCCTGGCCCTGCGGGTGGCCGCCCGGCGGCCGCGCCGCGTCGTGCTGAGCGTGGTCAGCATCGCGATCACGATCAGCGGGATCTTCGTCGCGCTGATCCTCAACGCCTTCCTCACCGCGGGGCCGGTCGAGAGCGGATACGACGATGCGCAAACTGAGGTCCTGAGGCGCGTCCTTCTCGTCGTGATGGTCACGCTGATCTCGTTGGCCGCGGTCAACGCCCTCGTCGTCACCTGGGCGACGGTGCTCGACAACCGGCGTTCGTCGGCGCTGGCGCGCGCCCTCGGCGCCACCCCGCGAGAGGTGACCGCGGCCCTGGCCGCCGCCCAGGTCCTCCCCGCCCTCACCGGAGCCGTCCTGGGCATCTTCCCGGGAGGCTTCGCACTGTTCGCCGCCATCAACGCGATCACCGGCGGCGACAGCGACCGAGCCACATTCCCGTCCCCCTGGCAGTTGCTCGCCCTGATCCTGGCGACAGTGCTCGTGGTGGCGGCACTCACCGCGCTCCCCGCCCGCCTAGCCGCCCGCCACCCCGTGACCGCACCTCTCCAGACCGAACGCGCCTGACGCCCCACCGATCACGACGACCCCGCCAGCGCCAGAGGATGCCGAAGTTACTGGGGTGGGGGGCGTAGGCCGTCGAGGATGAGGCGGGCAATGTGGGCTGAACGTTCGCGGCTGGTCTCCGCGCCGGCGTGGCGGATCGCGGCGAAGGCGCCGGCGACCAGGGCCATCACCTCGTCGACGGAGACGTCCTGGCGTACGGCACCGGCCGAGTGGGCGCGATCCAGCAGGTCCGAGACATGGCGCGTGAGGTCCGCGGCGACGTCCGGGGCGGCGGTGCGCAGGTCGAACTCGGCGGCCATGAGCGCGCTCTTGACGGCCGCGTTCTCGGCTCCGTTGGTCATCATCCGGGCCAGCAACTCGAACAGGGCGCCGGGATCGTCGTTCCCGGCGAGCGCCTCCGCTCCCGCCACGAGCTGCTTCAGCTGGTCGATCGTGACGGCGAGGTAGAGCGCTTCCTTGGTCGGGAAGTGCCGGTGGACGGTGCCGGGGCCGACGCCCGCACGTCGGGCGATCTCGTCGAGGGGGACGCCGAGCCCCTCCGTCGCGAACAGCTGCTGCGCGGTCCGCAGCACCCGCTCCCGATTGCGGCGCGCGTCGGCTCGCAGCTCCCGGTGACTGCCGTGAGCTGCCGGAACGTGGTCAGGCGGAGGGCTGGTCATATCGGCACCAGCATAACCGGGGCGCCGCACCGTATACTCGAAGCGCGTAAACGGGGCGACGCACCGCTTAGTGGTCGGCGTCGCTCGCCATGCCCTCGATCGACCGACCGCGAGGAGATCACGCCGATGACCGCACGAGACGACGCGAAAGCCCTGGTCCAGCGGATGCAGGAGTGTTTCAACACCCGGCGGTTCGACCAGGCGGCGGACCTGCACTCGCCCGATTTCTTCAGCCATCCGCTCGGCGCGACCGGGTTCGAGGCGGGCAAGGACGCCTGGCGCAAGCTCGTCGCCCTCTTCCCCGACGTGCGCGTCGTCGCCCAGGACATCCTGGTCGACGGCGACAAGGTCGCCGTCCGCTCGTCCGTCGAGGGGATCGCGGGCCCGGACGGCGACGCGCAGCCCATGCTGATCGAGATCTTCCGCATCGACGACGGCCGCTTCGCGGAGATGTGGGGGATCACCGAGGGCCCGGACCCGCGCATCAGCGCCTAGGTGTAGCAACCCGCAGGTTTGTTGACGCGGGTGCAACGGCGGACCGCCTGGCGAGGGAACCAGGCGGGATTGGGGCTTGCAGTCTGTACGGGGGTACGGGCTTACCGTCGAGATCGGGTCGCCGGCGGGCGGCCGAGGTCGAGACGAGGGGGCCGGGAGATGGCCGAGTCCGAGGTGCCGATCGTGTGCACGCTCTCGCCGAACGAGATGGTGGGGCGGCTGACGGAGTTCGAGACGCTGTTCGCCGAGGCCCTGACCAAGGTGGAACGTGAACCGCTGCGGTTGCGGCTGACTTTCGGCGCCGGCGTCGGCGCCGCCAAGGAGGCTCGGCTCCGGGACGTCTTCGCGGCGGAGCAACGGTGCTGCGCGTTCCTGGCGTTCACGTTCGACCGAACGGACGCGGGCCTGCGGGTCGAGGTGACCGCGCCGGAGGACGCGGCGGCGACGCTGGACGGCATGCAGGCCCTGGCCGAACGCAACGCCCCGCCGGAGATCGTGGCGACCGGCTGGACGGGCTGAACTCGCGACCTCGAAGACCCTGGCGAGCCCGCGCCGGGCTGACGGGCCGGGCGGCGGCCCGGGGACGGCTGGGGACGGCCGAGGGCCCTTCCTGGTCAAGCCGGGAAAGGGCCCTCCGGGGCGCTGTCAGGCGCCGGTGTAGGCGGCCAGGTGCTGGCCGGTGAGGGTCGAACGGTCCTTGACCAGGGCGGCGGGCGTGCCCTGGAAGACGATCTGGCCGCCGTCGTGGCCGGCGCCGGGGCCGAGATCGATGATCCAGTCGGCGTGGGCCATGACGGCCTGGTGGTGCTCGATGACGATGACCGACTTGCCGGCGTCGACGAGCCGGTCGAGGAGGCCGAGGAGCTGCTCGACGTCGGCGAGGTGGAGGCCGGTGGTGGGCTCGTCGAGGACGTAGACGCCGCCGTTGCCCGCCATGTTGGTGGCCAGCTTGAGCCGCTGCCGCTCGCCGCCGGACAGCGTGGTGAGCGGCTGGCCGATGGTGAGGTAGCCGAGCCCGACGTCGGCGAGCCGGTCGAGGATCTTGCTGGCGGCCGGGATGTGCGCCTCGCCGTTCGCGAAGAACTCCTTCGCCTCGTTCACCGGCATGGCGAGCACCTCGGCGATGTCGCGGCCGCCGAGGTGGTGGTCCAGGACCGCCGGCTGGTACCGCTTGCCCTCGCACTCCTCGCAGGTGGTGCTGACGCCGGCCATCACGGCCAGGTCGGTGTAGATGACGCCGGCGCCGTTGCAGTTGGGGCAGGCGCCCTCGGAGTTGGCGCTGAACAGGGCCGGCTTCACGCCGTTGGCCTTCGCGAACGCCTTGCGGATCGGTTCGAGCAGCCCGGTGTAGGTCGCCGGGTTGCTCCGCCGCGAGCCGCGGATCGGGGTCTGGTCGACCGAGATCACGCCGTCCCGCCCCGCCACGGAGCCGTCGATCAGCGAGCTCTTGCCCGAGCCGGCGACCCCGGTGAGGACGACGAGCACGCCGAGCGGGATGTCGACGTCGACGTTCCGCAGGTTGTGCGCGTCGGCGCCGCGCACCTCCAGCCGGCCGGACGGCTCGCGTACGGACGGCTTGAGGGAGGCGCGGTCGTCCAGGTGCCTTCCGGTGAGGGTGCCGCTGGTCCGCAGCCCCTCGACGGTGCCCTCGAACACCACCTCGCCGCCCTCGACACCGGCGTGCGGGCCGAGGTCGACGACGTGGTCGGCGATCGCGATGGCCTCGGGCTTGTGCTCGACGACCAGCACGGTGTTGCCCTTGTCGCGGAGCCGCAGCAGCAGGTCGTTCATGCGCTGGATGTCGTGCGGGTGCAGGCCGATGGTGGGCTCGTCGAAGACGTAGGTGACGTCGGTGAGCGAGGAGCCGAGGTGGCGGATCATCTTGACGCGCTGCGCCTCGCCGCCGGACAGGGTGCCGGCCGGGCGGTCGAGGCTGAGGTAGCCGAGCCCGATCTCGACGAACGAGTCGAGGCTGTGCCGCAGCGAGCCCAGCAGCGGGGCCACGGACGGCTCGTCCAGCTCGCCCACCCACTTGGCGAGGTCGGTGATCTGCATCGAGCAGGCGTCGGCGATGCTGATCCCGGCGATCTTGGACGACCGGGCCTCCGCGCTGAGCCGGGTGCCCTCGCACTGGGGGCAGGTGGTGAACGTCATCGCCCGCTCGACGAACGCGCGGATGTGCGGCTGCAGGGAGTCGACGTCCTTGGACAACATCGACTTCTGGATCTTGGGGATCACGCCCTCGTACGTCAGGTTGATCCCGTCGACCTTGATCTTGGTCGGCTCCTTGTAGAGCAGGTCGTGCCGTTCCTTCTTGGTGAACTTGCGGATCGGCTTGTCCGGGTCGAAGAAGCCGCAGCCGCGGAAGATCCGGCCGTACCAGCCGTCCATGCTGTAGCCGGGCACGGTGAGCGCGCCCTCGTTCAGCGACTTGGAGTCGTCGTACAGCTCGGTGAAGTCGAAGTCGGTGACCGAGCCCCGGCCCTCGCAGTCGGGGCACATGCCGCCGGTACGGGTGAAGGTCGCCTTGACGGCCTTCTTGTTGCCGCGCTCGACCGTGATCGCGCCGCTGGCCTTGACCGAGGGGACGTTGAAGGCGTACGCGGACGGCGAGCCGATGTGCGGGTCGCCGAGCCGGCTGAAGAGGATGCGCAACATCGCGTTGGCGTCGGTCGCGGTGCCCACGGTGGAACGCGAGTCGGCGCCCATCCGCTGCTGGTCGACGATGATCGCGGTCGTCAGCCCCTCGAGGACGTCGACCTCGGGGCGCGCCAGCGTCGGCATGAAACCCTGCACGAACGTGCTGTAGGTCTCGTTGATCATCCGCTGGGACTCCGCGGCGATCGTGTCGAACACCAGGGAGCTCTTGCCCGAGCCGGAGACGCCGGTGAACACCGTCAGCTGGCGCTTGGGGATCTCGACGCTGACGTCCTTGAGGTTGTTCTCGCGCGCGCCCTGGACGCGGATCCGGCTGGCGACGCCCCATGCTGGCGGCTGCGCGTCCGTCTTCTTGGCCATGCTCATCGTCTCCATCTGTTACCCGGGTCCGCCTCGGCGGTCTCCGTCGGCGTCCCCCGGCCTGAACGATCACCTTCGGGCCGTACGCCTGGCTCTCCTACGTCGGCGCTGGTCGCGGCAACGAGTCACTTTCTACCCGATCGGCGTCTCAGGTCTGGTGGCGCGACCTGCGGGCGGGTGGCGCGACGCCCGAGCGTCGCACCGCCCCGATGCCCGCGCGCGCCGCGCTCAGCGGTCCTCGAGCAGCCCGAGGACGTTGCCGTCCGGGTCGGTGAACGTGGCGACCACGCGCCCGCCGCCGACCTCGCGCGGGGCGGTCTTCACGGTGGCGCCCGCGGCGGTCACCTCGGCGAGCTTCGCCTCGATGTCGCCGACCTTCCAGTAGGCGACCGGCGAGGTCATGCCGTCCGCGCCGCCCGGGACGAGCCCGATGTGATGGTCCTCGGTCTCGAAGCCGACGTAGTAGGGCTCGTCGGTCTGCGGCTGGAAGCCGAGCAGAGCGGCGTAGACCGGCTTGGCCTTCGCCACGTCGGACACGGGATGCAGAACGGTCTTGATCCCCTCGGTGGGCGTGCTGCTCATGGTCACTCCTTGAGGTCATGGGCCACGATGGCCCGGCCGGCGGCTCGTTGACTCCCACGGTATGTGCGACCTGGTCATCGGCACTTCTCGAATCCTGCTCGTCTGGGTCACCCGGAGCTGTCGGCCAGGGCCCGGGTGGAGGCGTCGAGGATGCCGCCCAAGGCGGTGCGGGCGTCGTTCAGCCCCCGGATGCGGGAGTCCAGGCCGGCCAGATGGACCCTCAAGTGATCAAGGACGCAGGTCTGGAGGCGGGCGGTCGCGCCGGTCTCGCGGGACAGCGCCCCGATCTTCATGTGACCTGCCTCACCGGGTACCAGCGTTGTAGCTGACATTGATGTCACGTCCTGCCTTCGAGCGGCCTCTGTCCCTTCTCGTGAGGTCGATCGCGGCGTTCGGGTCCGTTCCGAACGGTGAACGGGCTTTCGGAAGGGGGACCGGCGGCGTTGTGATGGCGGCTCCGGATCCTGATCGGAGGCGTTCGACATGCTCGAGGTGCTGCTCGCGGTGGCGATGGCCGTCAGCCCGCCCGGGGGCCCGGCGTCTCCCGCGGGGGAGGAGTGCCGGGGGAGGGACGGGGCCTCGGTGTGCGTCGTCAGGGCCGGGGAGTGGATTCAGAGGGTCTGGGCGGTGCGGGACGAGGCCGGGTGGGTCTGTGACTACGTGGGGGCCCTGGCGGTGTACGACGGCGAGGGCCGGAAGGTCTACCAGACGCGCAGCCGGATCAACCGGGGGTGCTCGTACGGGCGGGTCTGGGCGGGCGGGATCGTCAACCGGGAGGGGCGCAGGGTCTGCGCGTCGTGGTGGGAGAGGGGCGGGCGGAGGCACGTCGCGACCGCCTGCGCGCCCCTCCCTCGGTAGGGGAGGGGCGCGCCGGGCGGCCGGTCAGGTGGGGGCCAGGACGGCGTAGGCGTGGGCCAGCAGGGTCTGGGTGCGGGGGAAGTCGCTGAAGGTCGACCTCACCAGGTCCAGCGTGGGGCGGATGCAGTGCGTCTGGGCCGGGATGCCGCGGCTGCCCAGGACCTCGGTGATCCAGGTGACGTAGCGGGTGAAGACCTCGATGTCGTTCAGGTAGAGGCCGGTGGCGAGGAAGTCGACCAGGTGGGCGACGCACTCGACGGTGTCGTCGTGCTGGCGGCCCGGCATCTCGGGCAGCTGGGCCAGCACCTGGGGGACGATCTGCGAGGAGTAGCGGCTGACCATCGTGTACTCCTGGTCGGCCAGGTGGGGGAGGTCGTCGATGGGCTGGTGGTCGTGGGACGGCGGGTCGGGACGGCCGTCCGCGAGCCCGTCGGCCACGCCGCGTGCGTCGCGCGCCCAGCCGTCGGCGCCGAGCAGGCGGGCGTAGCGGTCGTCGTTGCCGTAGGCGGCCCCGCCGACCAGGGCGGGGATGCCGATCGACTGGCAGGCGATGACGGTGGAGTGCGCGGTGGGCAACCGGGTCGCGATGCTGCTGGAGAGCGCGACGACGTCGGGCCGGATGCGGTGCAGGTGCATGATCAGGTGCGGGATGGGCATCTGCGCGCCGAGGTAGTCGACCTGCCAGCCGCGCAGGCGGAGGACGGTGGCGAGCAGGCGTGCGGGCAGCGCGTGCCACTCGCCGTCGGTGCACGTGACCATGATCCGGCCCTTGCCGCCGTTGCCCGGACGGGCGGACGGGCGGTGCGCGAGGACGGCGATCGTGCGTTCGCAGATCGCGGTGGCGATGTGCTCCTGGACGACGGTCATGCGGTCGGCGGCCCATTCGACGCCGACGCGTTCCTGGAGGGGCGCGATCACGTTTAGCAGGAGCGACTCGACGTCGCAGCCCGCGTCGACCGCGGCCAGCGCGGCGTCGGTGGCGGCGTGCTCGTCGCCGTCGACCATGGCCTTCCAGAGGTCGTCGACGTGTTGTTCCAGACCGGCCGGGGGGATCATCGGTCAACCTTCCGTTGGAGCGGGTCGGCGGCCCCGGCGCGGTGTGATCGCGATGACGGCCATGTCGTCGTGGTGACCGTCACCGCCCCAGTCGGACGCCAGCATCTGGACGCGCTCCACCAGCGCGTCCGGCGTCATCCCGCCGCACCGGGCCAGTTCCTGGTGGAATCTGACATCGCCGAACATCTCGTCACCCGTTGGGCCGCCTCTGGCTTCGGTGACGCCGTCGGTGTGCAGCAGGCAGGTTTCTTCGGGGCCGAGCTCGATGGAGACCGTCTCGGCCTCGATCTGGTCCATGACCCCGATCAGCGTGCCGACCGTGGGGACCTCCTCGACCCTTCCGTCGGCACGCAGGATGACCGGCGGCGGATGCCCCGCGCTGGTCAGCCGGATGGAGACCCGGTCGCCGAGGCGCCGGAGCGATGCCAGCACGAGCGTGACGAACCTGTAGGGGTCGCCGTGCATCAGCAACATCGCGTTGAGCCGTTCGAGCACCAGGTGGTGGTCGCCGGCCACGGGCAGCAGGACCTGGAGGGCGTTGCGGATCTTGCCGGTGAGGACGGCGGCCCGCAGGCCCTTGCCGCAGACGTCGCCGAGGACGACGAGGGACTCGGTGCCGTCGCCGGCGGCGGGATACAGGTCGTAGAAGTCGCCGCCGACCCGGCCGTCGACGCCCGAGGGGGTGTAACGCGCCGCCAGCTCCACCCCGTCGAGGTCGCGGACGTGCGGCGGCAGCAGCTCGTCCATAAGGATCTCGCTCATGGACGTCTGCTCGGCGTACAGGCGCGCGGCCGACAGCGCGGTGCCGGCGCGGGCGGCGAAGAGGCGGGCGAACGCCTCGTCCCGGTCGGTGTAGGCGGGCTCACCGGACCCCCGGACCAGCACCAGCGCGCCGACCGGCGTCCCCGGACCGGGCAGCGTCGTCACCACGATCGAGCCGGGCTCGCCGATCCTGCCGCGCAGCAGGGGCGCGGGGAGGGAGCCGGGGTCGATCCACCGGGACGGCACGGGCGGGTAACCGTCGAGGGCCTCCGGCAGCCCGGGCAGCTCGGCGGGGTCGATGGCGAGGTCCTCGGAGACGACGGCCCCGTCCGGCCCGCAGGACACGGACGTGTACGGGCGGCCGGGCGTGCGGGTCACGACGAGCGCGAGGTCGGCGAGGTGCTCGGCCGCCAGCCGCACGGTCGCCTGGAGGCAGAGGTCGGTGTTGAGCGATGACAGGTCGCTCGCGGCCTCGGCCAGGAACGCGGCGCGCTCGCGTTCGAGCCGCAGCGTGTCGGTGCCGTTCGGCCGCCGGTCGGTGCCGTCGACGAGCCACCAGACGATGTGCCGGACGCCGCGGTCGTTCCAGCGGGTCGGGTGCGCCTCGTAGGTGTGCTCGCCGATCGGCCCCCGGACGGGCGCCAGCGGGACGGCGCGTTCGGTGTCGATGAGCCGCAGGTGCGCACGGGCGAGCCAGCCGGGGACGGCGTCGGCCAGCGGGACGCCGGGCGCGGCGGTGCCGAGGAGCACCCGCGCCACGTTGTTGACCTGACTGATCACGGCGTCCGCGTTCGCGGCCAGCACGGGGTAGGGAGCGAGGACCCAGATCGGCTCGCTGGCCTCAATGTCCGCGCTCTCAGGTCGCCTCGCCAAACCGGTCACACCCACTACTCCGTGGAGATCTTCGGTTCTTGCATCGCCGGCTTGCCGCCGGGGGTTCGGTTTCTCACCCTATCCGGCAAAGCCAATCCGCTTCGGGCATTCCGTCCTGTTGCCCGTGCAGGAAAGATCAATTTAAGGGCATGTGAAGAGTGGTGAACGGTGCGGTCATCTGGAGGGGTTCCGGGAGTGTGCGATGACGGCAGCCGAGGCGTTCCGTGAGGTAGCGGGAGTGCGGGTCGGCGGCCCAACGATCTCAGTGCGACCCGTTTGTTGGTATATGACCTATTTTGTTCCGGCTTTGTGGGGGACCTGTCGGCGCCGCGCCGTGAACGGTCGATATGGACCGGATGAGGTCAATGACTTGACGGGTCATACCGAATACCGATGGGTATTTTCCTGCGCCCGTTCGGCTCGTATATTAAACAGCCGACGGCGGAGCGCGCGCCTATACGTGGGTGACGGCCGGCGGCGCGGCGGGGGCCAGGTGCTCGCCGAGGATCGTGAGATGGGTCTCACGCGCCTCGCCGTGGAGGCGCCGGCCGTGCTCGGTCACCCGGACGAAGACGCCGCGGCGGTCGAACTCGCAGAGGGCCCGCTCGACCAGGCCCTGCTTCTCCAGGCGTGCGACGGTGCGGGAGAGGGCGCTCTGGCTCAGGTACATGTCGGAGGCCAGCGTCTGCATGCGGCACTTCTCCGACTGGAGGCCGACCAGGCGGTCCAGCGCCTCGAACTCGCTCATGGACAGGCCGTGCCGCGCCTGCAGCTCGCGATCGAGGTGGCAGGCGACCTCGTTGTAGCAGGTCGCGAGGCTGCGCCACCGGCCGACCAGCTCGGTCTCCGACTCCATGGCCCGCATCCTAGTGGGCGCCCCGGGGTGGTTGCAAGCGCATTAAATGCGTCAGAATCTTGTGCGTGGACATTTGATGCGTGTGCATGTACCGTCCTCCGTCGTGACTATCACCGAAACGTCTCCCGTCTCCACGACGGCCCCTGAGACCGCTTCCGCCGAGCAGCGCTGGACCCCGCGACTGTGGGGGGTCCTGGCGGTGCTCTGCGCCGTGTTGTTCCTGGACGGCCTCGACGTCTCGATGGTGGGCGTGGCGCTGCCGTCCATCGGCACCGAACTCGGCATGTCGACCACCGCCCTGCAGTGGATCGTGAACGGCTACGTGCTCGGGTACGGCGGCCTGCTGCTCCTCGGCGGCCGCACCGCCGACCTCCTGGGCCGGCGCCGGGTCTTCCTGATCGCCCTGGCCGTGTTCGCGATCGCGTCACTGGTGGGCGGCCTGGTCGACGACGGCACGCTGCTCATCGTCACCCGTTTCGTCAAGGGCCTGGCGGCCGCGTTCACCGCGCCCACCGCCATGTCGATCCTGACCACGACCTTCCACGAGGGTCCCGCGCGCAACCGGGCACTGTCGGTGTTCTCGGTGTTCGGCGCCAGCGGCTACTCGTCCGGCCTGATCCTCGGTGGGCTGCTGACCAGCTTCGGCTGGCGGTGGACCTTCCTGACCCCCGTCCCGCTCGCCGTGCTGGCGCTGGTGGCCGGGTACTTCCTGATCCCCAGGGACGGGCGCGCCGAGGAGGGCGGCCACGACCTGGTCGGCGCGGTCACACTCACCGGCGGCATGCTCCTGGCCGTCTACACGGTGGTGTCGGCGCCCGAACGGGGCTGGCTCGACCCGGTGACCCTCGGTTCGGTCGTGCTCGCCGCCGCGCTGCTGGCCGCGTTCTTCTACACCGAGAACAGGGTCGCGCACCCGCTCATCCGGCTCGGCATCCTGCGGATCGGCAGCATCGTGCGGGCCAACCTGAGCATCGTCGCGCTCTTCGGGTCGTACCTGAGCTTCCAGTTCATGATGACGCTCTACCTCCAGGACGTGCTGCGCTGGTCGCCGCTGAAGATGGCGCTCGCGCTGCTGCCCGCGGGACTCCTCGTCGCGTTCGGCTCGCCGTTCGTCGGCAGGCTGATCGACCGGTACGGGACGTCCCGGCTGATCCTGAGCTCGATGACCTCGCTCACGCTGGGGTACGTGTGGTTCCTGGCGACCGCGGGCAACGCGCCGCACTACGCGATCACGATCCTGCCGACGATGTTGTTCCTGGGCGGCGGCTTCGCGTTCGGGTTCAGCTCGATCATGGCGCAGGCCACCGACGGCATCGACGACTCCGAGCAGGGCCTGGCCTCCGGCCTGGTGCAGACCTCGGGCCAGGTCGGCGCCGCGCTGGTGCTGGCCGCGGTGACCGCGTTCGTCGCGGGTGGCGCGCACGACGGGACCGCCGACTTCGGCCAGTTCCACGCCGGCGTCAACCTCGTCTCCGGGGTCGCGCTGGTCGGCCTGGTCCTCAACCTGATCCCGCTGTTCCGCCGCTACCAGCCCCAACACGCCTGACCGGACGCGGCGCGCGTGCCCGGGGTGCGGCGCGCGTGACCGGGATGCGGTTGAATGCGCGCGTCCTCCCAGGGCCTGTCCGGCTCCGGGAGGACGCGCGCACCTGCGTTCGGGCTCAGTTGCCGCGCTTCCAGAAGGCTCGCTTGGCCGGCGGCGGAGGCGGAGGCGACGCCGACGGCCGAGCGGGCTCCGCGAAGTCGGCGATCACTCGCATCGCCTCGTCCCAGACGGCGGTGAGGTCTCCTTCGAACCTCCTGCCGCCGAGCTCGGTCACGAACGCGGAGAGCGGGGCGACGGTGCCGGTGTCGACGCCCGCCCGTTCGAGGCGTTCGACGATCTGCTTCAGCCAGGTGTGCAGGCGGAGCAGATCCTGGGGCCCGCGTACGGACGCCTCCTGCGGGCGTGCGAGGTAGTCGGCCAGTTCGCGTCGGACCTCCGCGAGCACCTGCTCCGGAGCGGCCGGCGAGGGCGACGGGCCGCCCTCGGGACGGGACAGGTCCTGGTCCCGCCGGCGGGCCGACTTGCGGCCCCGGGCGGGCCTCCCTCCCGGGGCCGAGCCGGGCCTCGGAGCGGGCGACTCCGGCCGCAGGAAGTCCGGAACGTCCATCTCGTCGTAGGAGTCCGACAGCGGCCGCGCACTACCCCGGGCCGGGGCCGCCGCCGGCATGGGCGCGGACGGTGACGGAGGCGCCAAGCTCTGCGGCATGGACTGGCCGTAGCCCGCGCTCATGGGGGCCATCCGCGGCGCGGGGGCCGTGGCGAGCTCCGGCGCCCATCCCTCCGGCGCCTCCACCGGCTGGACGACCTGGTGCGGAGAACCGCCGCTCTCGGCGACGACGCGGCTGTCCACGGCCACGAACGCGGTGAAGCGGCACAACACGCCGAAGCGCAGCGAGGCGTCGACGATGCGGCGTTCGAGCTCGGTCCCGCCGCCGACCGCGTACCGGTCTTCCAGGTCGCGCAGGTGCGCGCGGGCCCAGATCGCGGCGGTGGCCGCGGAGCCCTCCGTCGCCTCGCCGGAGACACGGCGTTCCCAGGCGTGGCCGTCGGCCGCCGTCGCCCGTACCGTCAGCGTCCCGGACGGCGCGCCCCGGTAACGCCCCGAGATCACCAGTGGAACGCCGGGGAACAGCGCGCCCAGCCGCCGCGGCGCCACGGTGTCGGGCACCAGCTCCAGGCCGCCCTCGGGGTGGAGGGACAGACCCGTCACGAGCGGGGAGCCGATGCGGTGGTGGATGTGCTCCATCGCGTCGTCGAGCCGGTCTTCGGACTCGACCAGCTCGCAGCGGCCCGCGCTCCCGTCCTCGCCGTCGCCGCCGCTCCCGGCGGCGAGCCGCCTCAGGAAACCCGCGTTCACCGCCCGGTCGATGCCGACCGTGTGCACCCGCACCCCGCGCAGGCGCGGCGTGAGCCGCGCGAGGATCTGGTCCTCGTTGCCGATCTGCCCGTCCGTGATGAGGACGATGACACGGTCGTGGGACGAGCCCGCCAGCAGCGTGCACGCCTCGTCCAGCGGGCGCGACATCTCGGTGCCGCCGCGGGCGGTGATCGCGGCGAGGTGCTCGATCGCGCGGAACCGGTTGCGGTCGGTCGCCTCGGCCAGGCCGCCGCCGAGGCCGCGCGGCCGCTCGATGGAGTTGTCGAACGACAGGACGGCGAAGCGGTCCTCGGAGGTGAGGGTGTCGACGATCCGGGCCGCCGCCCGCCGGGCCGCGATCATCTTCCAGCCGGTCATGCTGCCCGAACGGTCGAGGATCAGCACGACGTCACGCGGGCGCGGCGGACGTACGTCGCTCGACGGCAGGACGGTGAGCGTGAACGTGCCTTCCGCCGCGTCGGTGCCGGCGGCGTCCGGGGTTTCGAGGGTGGAGGGGCCGTCCGGGGTGAACGTCAGGGACGTCGTGTCGGCCTCCCGCGAGGCGTACGCCAGGCGCAGGATGAAGTCCCTGTTGAGACGTTCGCCGGGCTGGAGCCGCACGGTCGTCAGGCCGTCCGCGTCGGCGTCCTCGGCGACGACGTGCAGGGCCGAGCCGATCTCGGTGAGCGGCAGCCCGGCCGGGTCGATCGTCGCGCTGAGCGCCAGCCGCACCGGGTTGGGGAAGCCGGGGAGCAGCACGGGCGGGCTGATGCGCGAGGCGTCCGGCACCGCGTCGGTGTCGGGCACGACGCCGTCTCCGGCGGGCACGTCCGCCAGCGGCGCGCCCGGAACGTAGCGCGGCGCCACCACCAGCGGGAACCGGAAGGTCGCCGCGCCGTCCTCGTACGGCAGCGGCTGGTTGAGCGCCAGGCGGATCGTCACGCGCTCGCCGGGCAGGATGTTGCCGACGCGCATGGTGAAGACGTCCGGGCGTTCCTCCTCGGCGATCGCGGCCCGGCGGCCGGACGCGATCGCGTCGTCGTACACCTGGCGTGCCTCGGCCCGCTCCTTGAGCGTGCCCTCGATGACCCGGTCGGCCGCCTCCATCCGCATCGCGGTCACCGCCGCTCGGTCCGGCAGCGGGAAGATGTAGGTGGCCTCCAGCGGCACGTCGAACGGGTTGCGGAAACCCTGCACGACCTCGATGCCCGCGGCCAGCCCCGTGATGGCGGCGTGGACGTCGACGAGGTCGAGCGGCAGGTTGCCCTTGCCGGTGGAGAGCGCGCCCAGCCCGCCGTCGGGCGCCGGGGGCGGCGTCGTGGGCTCGGGCAGTGGTGTGATGTGCACGGTCACGAGGACCTCCCGGGGGGTTCGGCGGACAGGCTGGACGGGTCGGATACGAGGCCGCGGCGCCGGAGCTCGTCCAGCAGCGGCCGTGCGGCGTTCTGAATGGCGGCGAGGTCGTCCGGGCCGAGCGACGGGACGTCCAGCAGCAACGTGAGCCCGGGCACCAGCCGAACGCCCTGAACGACCGACGCATCGGCGCCCACGCCCACACGACCGCCGGCGCCGACATCGGCTCTCGCCTCGGTCTGGGCGTCGGTCTGGGCGTCGGCCTGGGCGTCGGCCTGGGCGTTGGTCTGGGCATCGGCCCGCGCGTCGACCTCGGCCCCCGCGTCGGTGTCGGCGCTGGGTGGCGGGGCCGCTTCGAGGGGGCGTGACGTCGGCCGGGCGGCCCAGAAACGTTCACGAACGGGACCGTCACCGGGCACACCCGGCGCCACCACGGCGCCCGGCGCAGCCGGGTCATCGGTGGCTTCGCGCGCGCCCGCCGGGTCGTTGACGGCTTGGGGCGGGGTGGCCCCGATCGGGGTGGTCAGCTGGGCTATCTGGCGGAGGGTGGTGTCGGTGGCGCCGGTGAGCTCGGCCTGGATCTCGGCGATGGTGCGGCCGGTGGCCTGGCGGCGCTTGATCGCCACCAGCTGGAGGAGGTGGCGGCCGCCGTAGAGCGCGGTGCGGCCGCGCCGGCCCAGCGGCGGGTCGACCAGGCCGATCGTCGTGTACCAGCGGATCAGGCGTTCGTTGGGCAGGTCGCGCACCCGGCCGTTGACCTGTGGCGAGCCGTCGGCGGCCAGGGCCGCGGCGGCCCGCTCCGCCAGCTCGGTGATGGTCCAGGTGCTCTCCATGTTCCGATAGTGACACTGTAATGATGACAGTGTCAACAATTAAATGATCATGGACTTCGGCGAGCGCCGGCATCAAGAAGGTCAAAGTCCTTGAACTCCCGACGTCAGGGGCCCACGCTTGCGGCTGGGGCAGCCCTGGAAGGCTGAGGGAGAAGGGGCGTTCGGTGCGGATCAGCGGTCTCGGCACGTCCAGCGCCGGAGCCTCCGCCTGGTCGCGCTACCGCGCGCTCGCCGCGGCGCACAGGCAGGAACGGCTCGTGCTCCGCGGCGTCCTGGCCTGCGGCGCCGGTGTCGGTGCGGCCGGCCTCAGCGTGTGGTGGGCCGGGCCGGTGGTCGCGGTGGCCGCGTTCGCCGCGTTCACCCTGTACGAGTGGAACCGGCCGAGCCCGGCGACCAGCTGGCGCCAGGGCGCGATGGCCGAGCGCCGCACCGGCAGGAGCCTCGCCAAGCTCGACCCGGCCGCGTTCCACGTGCTGCACGACCGGGCCCTGCCGGGCGCGCCGGCGACCAACCTCGACCACCTGGTCATCGGCATCACCGGTGTCTACGCGATCGCGAGCCGGCGCTGGCGGTGGGGACTGCGGCTGCGCTCCGAAGGACGCCGGCTGTGGGCGGGCACCAGGCCCGCCGGTGACCTCGCCGGCGCCGCGGCGCGCGCCGCCGGTTCGGTCGCGGAGCTGCTCGCGACCGAGCTCGACCACGAGGTGCCGGTGACGCCGATGGTCGCGGTGCACGGGGCGCGCGTGCCGCGGAACGGGCTGCGGCACGGCGGGGTGCTCTTCGTCGCCTCGCGTCCACTGCCGAGCATCATCGCCACCCGCCCGGTGACGTTCACCAGTGCGCAGGTGGCCACGGTCGCCGCCGCCGCGGAACGGGTGCTCCCGCCAATGCTGGAGAACCTTTTCGGAAAGTAGGCGCGCCGCCGTCGGGTCGATTATCGACACATCACACGGTGTAGCTTCACGGTCGCGCCAAGGCAGACATCGCAGGTGTGGCCATGAGATCGACTCGCGACGACAAGTCGAGCAATTCGGTCTAATGTCATTAATCACCTCAGGTCAGGGTGGAATGGTGTGAGCGCGTCGGCGGTCCGCGAGAATATTGCGGACATAGGACTTCGATCCTTTGAAATTGCCGGTAAAGAGTCTGTAGAACCTTTACTTTCGGAGCATGAATGACCACCTCCTGGTCGAGGCTCTGAGATCGCGGGACTCGGGTGCTCCGGCGGCGCTGTACGAGGCGTACGCCGACCGGCTCTACGCGTACTGCTGGTTCCAGCTGCGCGGTCGTGACGCGTCCCAGGTCGCGCTGCGCGACACGTTCATCGTGGCCGAGGCGCACATCGACAAACTGCGCGATCCGGACCGGTTCGGGCCGTGGCTCTACGCGATCGCGCGACTGGAATGTGGCCGGCGGATGCCGTACGGGGGCCATCCGCCGGACCTGCCCGTCGCCAGCCACGACCAGGAGGACGTCGACCAGCGGATCATGGCCTGGCAGGCGGTGCTGGGGCTGGCGCCGCTCAGCCGGGAGATCCTCGAACTGCGGGTGCGGCACCAGCTGTCGGTGCCCGACCTGGCCGTCGTGTTCGACCTCCCGGTCAAGGAGGCGCAGGGCGCGCTCGACCGCGCGCACGCCGAGCTCGAGGTGGCGCTGACCGCTGAGATCCTGGCCCACCAGGGCCCCTACGGGTGCGCCGAACGCGGCCTGCTGCTGCGCGAGCGCCGCGGCGAGATGGAGCACGGCCTGCGCGTACGGCTGCTCCGGCACGCCGAGGAATGCCCGCTGTGCGGCGCGTTCCGGCCGCGCACGGTGTCGGCCGCCAAGGTGTACGGGCTGCTGCCGCTCGCCGAGCCGCCGGACGCCCTGCGGCCGCGCGTGATGAGCTGCTTCCTCGACCCCGAGCTGGTGGGCTACCGGCTCTTCGTCGCGACGCGGGTCAACGAGTTCGCCCCGGGCGGCTTTCCCGCCCAGCCGCGCCGCTCCGTCCTGCCGCGGCGGCCGAACCTCTCCCGCGGCGGCGCGCTGCCCTGGCTGCCGGGAGGACGCCGTTCCGGCGGGTCGCGCAAGGCCGCCGCGGCGGGCGGCGTCCGTGACGACGGCGCCGCCATCGCGGTCTCCGCCATCCCGGACGGACGGCTGCGGACGGCGGGGCGGGCCCTCGCGGCGACCGCCGCCGTCCTGCTCCTGCTCGGTGCGAGCGGGGCCGCGTTCACCTGGCTGATGGGTTCCGACGACCGGGACGCCGGAACGGTCGCCGCGGGCCGTGCGCCGAGCCCGGGAACGCCGTCGCCGCCGCCCCGTTCGGGCCCCGGCATCGTGTCCGACCGGCCCGACGTGGGCGGCCTCACCGGGTCGCCCGTCTCCGCGACCTTCCCCCTCGGAGCGCGGTACTCCGCCGCGCCGCCGACCGCGCTGCCGTCCCCGCCGTTGCGCGAATACCAGAGCGCGCCCGCCGACCCCAACCGGCGACACCCCGGTCCGCCCGGAGGCACCGGCACGCTCCAGGTGTCGCCGCTCTACATCGACCTCGCGGGCGGCTCCGACACCGCGGTGACCCTGCGCGCCGAGGGCGGCCCCGTCACCTGGCGCGCCAAGACCTGGGGCCCGGTCATGCCGAACGGCTCGTCCGGACATCTGAACGACGGCCAGTCGGTCACCCTCGGCGTCCGCGTCTTCCGGCGTCCCGGCGGACGCGGCGAGGGCGGCATCACGTTCGAGCCCGGCGGCCAGCAGGTGCACATCAGCTGGCGCCCCGCCCCCGCCCCGCAGCCGACTCCCACCCCCACGGACCCCGGCACGACCCCACCCCCCACCCCGTCCGCACCGACCACCCCGCCTCCCTCGTCGTCCACACCACCGGGATCGTCCACACCACCGGGATCGTCCGCACCACCTTCGTCGTCCGCCCCGCCCTCGTCGTCGCCCCCGCGGTCGGACCCGCCGCCACCCGCCGACCCGCCTCCGCCCAGCAGCGAGCCGCCGTCCTCGGCACCCCCGTCGACGCCGGCGCCGGAGTCCCCGCCGTCGTCCGGTCCGAGCCCCTCACCCGAGGGCACCGGATGACCGCCGACGGCGCCGCGTTCACCCGCCGTTCGGACTCGCGCGTCAGCCCACGCCCCGTCCCGGCCGCACTCGCCCGGCTGGTGGCCCGCATCCAGCTGGTCGAGTGGCCCCTCTGGACGGAACCCGCCGCGCGCACCCGCCGCGAGGTGGCCGAGCTCTGCCGACTGCAGACCGCGCGCGGCCTGACAGTCCTCTCCTGGCTGGCCTCGAACGACCTAGCCCCACCCGCCCCATCGCGACTCCCCGCCCCACCCTCCCCAATCCACCTAGCCCACCCCACCCCCACACGACCAAGCACCATCACGCCACCCGTCGCCACCACACCGGTGAACGTCATCACGCCACCCGGCGCAGGCGAGGCGACCGCCATCGACGCGGGCGGTGGTGGGGAGCTGGGGTGGTTGCTGGATACGCGGCGGTTGGCCGGGGGGAGGCGGGAGCGGATGTACGAGGCGGCCGATCGGTTGCCGCCGGGGGTGCGGGAGCTGGTGGTGGCCAACTGGACATGGGCCTTGGGGACGCCGCATGGGGGGCAGGTGACCGCCGCTTATCTGGCGGCGGGGGCCTATCCGGACGACGGGTATTCGGCGGCGCACGCGACGGTGGCGTTGTTGCGGTTGTGGGAACGGCGGCCCGAGCACCGGCCCGCGATGGCGGCGGCGTGGGCGGCGACGCGTACGCCCGCCGACTGGTGCAAGGCGGCCGAGTTGCACGCGGCCTACGGTGCGGCCGTGCCCATCTTCAGCTACCCGCGCGTTCCGCTGCCGCCGCGCACGACGGTGCGCCCGTGGATCGAACGGCTACTTTGTGTGCGGGCCGGTAGCTGAGGGTAGTAACCCCTGCGACTCTTGTGGCGGAAAGTTCATCATCGTGCTCCGGTGAACTACTCTCGGTCACAGATCACTTGCTCTTTGTGATTCGCGGCAGGGGAGGACCGTGTTTCCGTCACCGAACACCGCACGACTTCGCCGGCGGAGGTCGCGGTCCGCCGCGCTCCGGCTGACGGCCCTCTCGTCGGGAGTCGCGATCACGGTCGCGGGAGCGACGGTGCCCGTCCGGGCCGAGCCCGGGCCCAGCGCCGGCGACGTCAGCCAGAGCCGGCGCGAGGTGCGCGACCGGGCCGCCGAGGTCGGGCGCACCAAGGCGCTGCTCGCGCAGGCGGGCGCCGAGCTCGAACGGTTCGGCGTCGCCGCGGCGCGGGCCGTGGAACGTTACAACGGCGAGCTGGTGAAGCTGCGGCAGGCCAAGCAGGAACACGCCGGGACGCAGGCGCGGCTCGCCGAGGCCGACCGGCGGCTCGCCGACGCGCAGCGGGAGCTCGCCGCGTTCGCGGCCGAGGCTTACCAGGCCGACACGGGTTCCAACCCGTGGTCGGCGGCGGTGGCCGGCAGCGGCGGCCCGCAGGGGTTCATGGACCGCGCCGGGATGATGGAGATGCTCGCGCGCAAGCGCACCGCGGTCATCCAGCGGGTCGAGGCCACGCGCAACGTCGCCGACGTCTTCCGCAAGGAGGCCAAGGCCGCGCTGGACGAGCAGTCGGCGGCGACGCGGCGCGCTGAGCAGGCCAGGAGGGCCGCGGCCGCCGCGGTGGCGCGGCAGAAGGCGGCGGTCGGACGGATCGCGGCGGAGAAGCGCCGTCTCGAGCTGCGTCTCGGCGCGGCCGAGGCACGGACGGCCCGGTTGCAGCGGGCCCGCGAGGCCGCTCTCGCCGCGGCGGAGGCTCGTCGCGCCCGGCAGTCGTTCGGCGGTTCGGGACGCAGCGCCGCCGCGCTCGCGCGGGGCTCGGCCCGGGGTTCGCTGGTCGTGCGGTCCGCGCTCAGGTGGCTCGGCACGCCCTACTCGTGGGGCGGCGGCACCGCGCGCGGCCCCAGCTACGGCATCGCCCACGGGTCCGGCATCCACGGCTTCGACTGCTCGGGGCTCGCGCTGTACGCGTGGAGCAAGGCGGGCGTCCGGCTCGACCACTGGACCGGTACGCAGTGGACGTCGGGACCGCACGTACCGATCGGCAGCCTGCGCGCCGGTGACCTGGTGTTCTTCGCCAACGACACCTCCGACCCCGACACGATCCATCACGTCGGCATCTACGTCGGCAAGGGGCGCATGGTCGAGGCTCCGTACACCGGTGCGCGCGTGCGCATCTCGACGATCTATCGCAACGGCCTGATCGGGGCCACGCGCCCCGCGGGCTGAGAGGCCGGCCCGGGCGCGCACGGAGGCCGGCCCGCGCGTTCACGCACAACAGCGGAACGCTTCCGTACGGGATCCCGTACGGAAGCGTTCCGCTGTCTTCGTTCGTGTGTCCGAGCCCCCGGGCGGCGGCGGGGAGCAGACCGCACCGCCCAGCGGGCCCGGGCGCGGCACGGAGGGGTCAGTGACCGCCGTGCTGCGCGACGTGCTCGGCCTGGCGCTTGTGGGAACGCTCGATCTCGATCTCCGCCTCGACGCGGCCGACCCAGTTGGCGCCCTCGACGGACTTGCCGGGCTCGAGGTCCTTGTAGACCTCGAAGAAGTGCTGGATCTCCAGACGGTCGAACTCCGGGACGTGGTGGATGTCGCGGAGGTGCTCGCTGCGCGGGTCGGTCGCCGGCACGCACAGGACCTTGTCGTCACCGCCGGCCTCGTCGGTCATCCGGAACATGCCGACGGCGCGGCACTTGATCAGGCAACCGGGGAACGTCGGCTCCTGCAGGATGACCAGGGCGTCGAGCGGGTCGCCGTCCTCACCGAGGGTGTCCTCGATGAACCCGTAGTCGGCCGGATACTGGGTGGAGGTGAACAACATCCGGTCCAGCCGGATGCGGCCGGTCTCGTGATCCACCTCGTACTTGTTCCGGCTTCCCCTCGGGATCTCGATGACGACGTCGAATTCCAAGGTGTCCTCCGCTCCCCGCGTGTTCGCAGTGTTTAGTCTTTCGGGAGCCTGTGCGGGCTGAAGACGAGCCCCACAGGGTGGGTGTTCCCCATATATAAGGATGTCGCACATTGGTGAGTGCTGAGTGGGAGAGGGGTGGTCACGTGGTGATAGGCCCGCGTGCCCTCGCCTTGATCACACTGTCCCTCCTTAATGTTTTCACTGTCGGGGCCGGAACGGCAGTGGCGAAACTCACACCCGACCGCAACCTCTCACCTCAGCCGCCCGCCGTGGCGGACCGCGACATCGTCCGGGCCGCGGCGGCGACCGTGCCCGGCGCCGATCCCGCCGCCCGCATCCCGAACGCCGGGGTCCTGAGCGCCCGCCTGAACGCCCTGATCAGCTCCTCCGGCCAGAAGACCAGCGCGGTGGTGATCGACGCGACCACCCGCGAACCGCTGTACCAGCAGCGTGCGGACCGTCCCGCCACCCCCGCCTCGACCACCAAGCTGGTGACGTCGGTCGCCGCGCTGGCCGCGCTGGGCCCGGCGCACAAGATCACCACACAGGCCGTCGAGGGCGGCACCGCGGGCAGCGTCGTCCTGGTCGGAGGCGGGGATCCTACCTTGACGACCCGTCCCGCCACGTCCTCTTCCGGCAGCCGGGCCCGGAGCGGCCAGGGCGATCCGGCGTTCGGCTCGTTCACCGACCTCGCCCGCCAGACCGCGAACACCCTCAAGGCGTCCGGTGTACGGCGTGTCCGGGTCGACTTCGACATCTCCGCCTATCAGGGTCCTCGTACGGCGGCCGGATGGAAGTCCAACTACCTGCCCGACGGCGAGGTCGCCCCGGTCTCCGCGCTGACGGTGGACGAGGGGCGCGTCGAGCAGGGGGCGAAGACGCGCGTCGGCGACCCGCCCCGTGCCGCGGCCGCGACGTTCGCCCGCCTGCTGAGCCGGTACGGGGTGAAGGCCCAGGCCGGACGCCAGGCCGCGGCGCCCGCCGGAGCCCGGCGGCTCGGCGCCGTGCAGTCGCCCACTCTCGCCGCGCTCGTCGAATACCTCATGACCCACAGCGACAACGACGTGGCCGAGGCCGTCCTGCGCCAGGTGGCGATCAAGCGCGGCAGGCCCGCCACGTTCGCGGGCGGCGCCCAGGCCGTGCGGGAAGTGCTCGCCGGGCTCGGCGTCGCGGGCGGCGTGCTGACCAACGACGGCAGCGGCCTCTCGCCGCGCAACCAGATCACCCCGCTCGCGCTGGCCCGGATCGCCGCGCTGGCGGCGTCCCCCCAACGGCCCGACCTGCGCGCCGCCATCACCGGCATGCCGGTGGCCGGGTTCTCCGGAACGCTCAGCCCGCCCCGCTACACCGGGGCGAGCAGCAGGGCGGGGGCCGGAATGGTCCGCGCCAAGACCGGCACCCTGTCCGGGGTCAGCACCCTCGCCGGGGTCGCCTACGACGCCGACGGGCGGCTGCTGGCGTTCGCGTTCATGGCCGGCGACGGCACCGGGCAGGTCGATCCGGGCAAGCTCGACCGGCTCGCCGGGGCGGTCGCGGCCTGCGGCTGCTGATCCTCCCCGCGCGTCGGTGATCTTCCCGGGCCGCTCCCGCGATCGGGCGGCACGTGTGGAAAAGCCCCTGCGGGAGATAACCAAAACGGTTGTTCGTTGAACGATGGTGCAGGGGCGCCCGGGCGCCGTGTCGAAACGTACGGTGGGGTATATGAGCGCCTCAATGATCGACTGGAATGTGGCCGTCCAGACCGGGACCCGGCTCGTCCGGCCCGGTCCGCAGGTCAGCCACGAGGAGGCCCGGCAGGTCGTCGACGAGCTGCGCGACCTGTCCAGGCTCGCGCAGGGACACGTGCGCGACTTCACGGGCATCCGGGCCGAGGAGGATCCGGCGCCCGCGACGATCGTCGACCGGCCCGGCTGGATCAAGGCCAACGTGGACGGCTTCCGGGTGGTCCTCGAGCCGCTGATGGAGCAGATGCAGGATCGTGGCAGCGGCGGCCTGCTGAGCGGAGGCCCCGGCGGCGCGGTCGTGCAGGCCGTCGGCTCCCGGGTGACCGGCATGCAGGTCGGCGCCATCCTCGCGTACATGGCGGGCCGCGTTCTCGGGCAGTACGAGCTGTTCCTGCCGCCGGACCCGTCGGGCCGCGCGCCGACCGGGCGGCTCACGCTGGTCGCGCCCAACATCGTCCATGTCGAGCAGGAGCTCGGCGTCGACCCGCGCGACTTCCGGCTGTGGGTGTGCCTCCACGAGGAGACGCACCGCACCCAGTTCACCGGCGTGCCGTGGCTGCGCGAGTACGTCCAGGACCAGATGACGCGGTTCCTGCTGGCGTCCGACCTCGATCCGGGCGCGATGCTGGAACGCCTGCGCAGCGCCGCCGACGCGGTCGCCGACGCGGTGCGCGGCGGCGAGTCGAGCCTGATCGACGCCATCCAGTCGCCGGAGCAGCGCGAGATCCTCGACCGCCTCACCGCGGTCATGACCCTCGTCGAGGGGCACGGCGACTACGTGATGGACGCCGTCGGCCCCGAGGTCGTGCCGTCCGTGCAGCACATCCGGCAGCGCTTCCAGGGCCGCCGCGACGGCGGCTCGCGCCTGGACAAGACGATCCGCCGCCTCCTGGGCATCGATCTCAAGATGAAGCAGTACGCCGAGGGTTCCCGCTTCGTCCGCCGCGTCGTCGCCGAGGTCGGGATGGACGGCTTCAACAAGGTCTGGGAGTCGCCGGAGGCGCTGCCGACGCACGACGAGATCAAGGAGCCGGTCGCCTGGATGAACCGCGTCATCGGCCCCCGCGCGCTGGACGTGGCCCCGCCCGAGGCCAACGAGGCCTGACGGTGCGGGTGCGCGTCACTGTCGGTGGCGCGTGGTTTCGTTGACCCGCGGCGGGACGTCGCCGCGGGTCGACGAGAGGACGAGCTGATGGGGCCCGATCCGGCCGTCGCGGCGGTACGCGCGGCGGTGCGGCAGGCGCTCGGCGAGACACCGCCGGGCGCCCTGGTCCTGGTGGCCTGCAGCGGTGGCGCCGACTCGCTGGCGCTCGCCGCCGCGCTCGCCTTCGAGGCCCCGCGCGCCGGCCGCCCGGCCGGCGGCGTGACGATCGACCACGGCCTGCAGGACCGCTCGGGCGAACGCGCCTCACGCCTCGTGCGCACCATGGCGGACCTCGGCCTCGACCCCGCCGGGGCGGTCGCCGTCACGGTCGGCACCGAGGGCGGCCCGGAGAACGCGGCGCGCGAGGCCCGCTACGCCGCCCTCGACAAGGCCGCCGCACGCCTCGGCGCCGCCGCCGTCCTGCTCGGCCACACCCGCGACGACCAGGCGGAGACCGTCCTGCTGGGCCTCGCCCGCGGCTCCGGCGCCCGTTCGCTGGCCGGCATGCCCCCCGCGTTCACCCGCCCCGGCGGCGCCCACTACCTGCGCCCCCTCCTCGACCTCGAACGCGCCACCACCCGGCGCGCCTGCTCGGCCCTCGGCCTGGAGCCCTGGGACGACCCGCACAACGACGACCCCGCGTTCACCCGCGTACGCGTCCGCAACGAGGCCCTGCCCGTCCTGGAGCAGACCCTCGGCCCCGGCATCGCCGACGCCCTGGCCCGCACCGCCCGCATGCTCCGCGACGACGCCGACGCCCTCGACGCCCTGGCCATCCGCGCCTACGAAACGTTGAAAGCCCGACCGCCCCACGACGCCGTCGCGCACAGCGGCGCGGCGGCCGACGGCGCGATGGACCACGCCGCGAGCGAGGGAGCGGCAAGGGCCGCAGGGATCGACGCGGCCGCGGGCGGGGGCCTGGTGGATGGGGCTGTCGGGGTGGGGCTGGCTGTGGAGGGGTTGGCGGAGTTGCCTCGGGCGGTGCGGACCCGGGTGTTGCGGATGGCGGCGGTCGAGGCGGGGAGCCCACCGGGTACGCTCGCGGCCGTTCACGTTGATGCAGTGGATCGGCTGGTCACGGCCTGGAGGGGGCAGCAGCACGTCGACCTCCCGGCGGGCGTACGAGCGTTCCGGCGGTATGGGAAGCTGCTGTTCGGGACAGGCCCCCCGCCGCGGCGCGTCCGGTAGCAGTACGAGCGTGCTGCGAGGCTGTCCGCGCTCGGGGAGCCGGGCCGTGCCGTGAGCGCGCTGTCAGGCAGCGTGTCGTCTCGATGAGGGTGGGGTTGTGGACGAGAAGGACCTGGGCGCCGACCTGGCGAAAGTGCTCATTCCCGAAGACCAGTTGCAGGAGAAGGTGCGCGAGCTGGCCGCGCAGATCGACGCCGACTACGCGGGCAAGGACCTGCTGATGGTGGGCGTCCTCAAGGGCGCGGTCATGATCATGGCCGACCTCGCGCGGGCGCTGCACTCGCCGGCGTCGATGGACTGGATGGCGGTGTCGTCGTACGGGTCGGGCACCAAGTCGTCGGGCGTCGTGCGGATCCTCAAGGACCTCGACACCGACATTCTCGGCCGCCACGTGCTGATCGTCGAGGACATCATCGACTCCGGGCTCACGTTGTCGTGGCTCGTCAGCAACCTGCGGTCGCGGCGGCCCGCGTCGCTGGAGATCTGCGCGCTGCTGCGCAAGCCGGAAGCGGTCAAGACCGAGATCGGCTGCAAGTACCTCGGCTTCGACATCCCCAACGAGTTCGTGGTCGGTTATGGCCTGGACTACGCCGAGAAATACCGCAACCTGCCCTTCGTGGGGACCCTCGCGCCCCACGTGTACGGGGGCGACGGTTCCTGACCGGGAACAAGGGGCGCCGGCGGATCGTTGCAAGGGGCGTCGAAGGGTATACCGAAAGGATCAGGGGATCGGCGCTGGCTGCGTCCCCTGTGCTTGCCGGTGTACCTTCGATATCCCGGGCCTCGGCCGGGGACACTGCTATGGAGGCCGCCTCGGCGGGCGTTGGGCCCGGGTTCAGAGGGCCTGACGTGCACGGAGCCGGTTCACAGACGTTGGTCAGGAGGGACGGGCCCCGGAAGGGGTGACCGGATAAATGGACGTGAAGCGCTACTTTCGCGGGCCGCTGCTGTGGATCCTGCTGTTCGGCCTCTTGATCGCCCTTGTCATGTGGGGGATCAACCCCGGCCGTTCCTACGAGAAAACCGATACCTCGAAAGTGGTCTCGGCGATCCAGAGCGGACAGGTGAAATCCGCCAAGATCATCGACAAGGACCAGAAGATCGAGGTCACGCTCAAGGACGGCAAGCAGCAACAGGCGTCCTGGGTCGACGGCCAGGGCATCGAGCTCCAGCGGCTGCTCCAGCAGCAGGCGCAGAACGGAAGCCTCTCCGGCGGTTACAACGTCGAGGTTCCCAAGCAGAGCTTCTTCCTCAGCCTGTTGTTCAGCCTGCTGCCCATCGTGGTCATCGTGCTGATCTTCCTGTTCATCATGAACCAGATGCAGGGCGGCGGCTCTCGCGTGATGAACTTCGGCAAATCCAAGGCCAAGCTCATCACCAAGGACACGCCCAAGACGACGTTCGCCGACGTCGCAGGAGCGGACGAGGCGCTGGAGGAGCTGGAGGAGATCAAGGACTTCCTCCAGAATCCGGCCAAGTTCCAATCCATCGGCGCCAAGATCCCCAAGGGCGTGCTGCTGTACGGCCCGCCCGGTACCGGCAAGACCCTGCTCGCCCGCGCGGTCGCCGGCGAGGCGGGGGTGCCGTTCTACTCGATCTCCGGTTCGGACTTCGTCGAGATGTTCGTCGGTGTCGGCGCCTCGCGTGTCCGTGACCTGTTCGAGCAGGCCAAGACCAACGCCCCGTCCATCATCTTCATCGACGAGATCGACGCCGTCGGCCGCCACCGCGGCGCCGGCCTGGGCGGCGGTCACGACGAGCGCGAGCAGACCCTCAACCAGCTGCTGGTCGAGATGGACGGCTTCGACGTCAAGGGCGGCGTGATCCTGATCGCCGCGACCAACCGTCCCGACATCCTCGACCCGGCGCTGCTGCGCCCGGGCCGCTTCGACCGGCAGGTCACCGTCGACCGTCCCGACCTGGAGGGCCGCAAGGGCATCCTCCGCGTCCACGGCCGCGGCAAGCCGTTCGCCCCGGACGTCGACCTCGACGTCATCGCACGCCGCACGCCGGGCTTCACCGGCGCCGACCTGGCCAACGTGATCAACGAGGCGGCGCTGCTCACGGCGCGCTTCGACCGCAAGCTGATCGACATGGAGACCCTCGAGGAGTCCATCGACCGGGTGATGGCGGGTCCCGAGCGCAAGACCCGTGTGATGTCGGAGAAGGAAAAGAAGATCATCGCCTACCACGAGGGCGGTCACGCACTGGTGGCGCACGCGCTGCCGAACTCCGACCCCGTGCACAAGGTGACGATCCTGCCGCGCGGCCGGGCCCTGGGTTACACCATGACCCTGCCGATGGAGGACAAGTTCCTCACCACCCGATCGGAGATGAGCGACCAGCTGGCGATGCTGCTGGGCGGCCGCACCGCCGAGGAGCTCGTCTTCCACGAGCCCACCACGGGCGCGGCCAACGACATCGAGAAGGCCACCTCGATCGCCCGCAACATGGTGACCGAGTACGGCATGAGCGAGCGCCTCGGCGCCCGCAAGTTCGGCACCGGTGCCGGTGAGGTCTTCCTCGGCCGCGACATGGGCCACGAGCGCGACTACTCCGAGGACATCGCCTCCGCGATCGACGACGAGGTCCGCCGCTACATCGAGAGCGCCCACGACACCGCCTGGGAGATCCTGGTCGAGTACCGGGACGTCCTGGACGACCTCGTGGTCAACCTGATGGAGAAGGAGACCCTGTCCAAGGACCAGGTTCTGGCGATCTTCGCGCCGATCACCAAGCGGCCGCACCAGAACTCCTACACCGGTTACGGCAAGCGCCTTCCGTCCGACCGGCCCCCGGTGTTGTCGCCGAAGGAGCTGGCCCTGATGGGCCCGCAGGACGTCGCCGACCTCACCAAGGGCAACGGGCAGAGCGCGGCCGATGCCGAGCCGGCCGGAGACCCGGCCACCGGCGGCGAGAGCTGACCGCGTTGTCCCTTCCGTACGACGAGGACGAGACCCTGGGGGAGGAATCGCCCCCAGGGTTCGACCATGCCCGCATCGAGAAGGCCGTCCGCGAGATCCTGCACGCCATCGGCGAGGACCCCGACCGTGACGGCCTGCGCGACACCCCGTCCCGCGTCGCCCGCGCCTACGCCGAGCAGTTCGCCGGCCTCCGCCAGACCCCCGAGGACGCCCTCAACAAGGTCTTCGAGGCCGACCACGACGAGATGGTCCTGGTGAAGGACATCGAGGTCTACTCGGTCTGCGAGCACCATCTGGTCCCGTTCCACGGCGTGGCGCACGTCGGCTACACGCCCAACAAGAGCGGCCAGATCACCGGGCTGTCCAAGCTGGCCCGCCTGGTCGACGTCTACGCCCGCCGCCCGCAGGTGCAGGAACGCCTGACCAGTCAGGTCGCCGACGCCATCATGCGCATCCTGGAGCCGCGCGGCGTGATCGTCGTCATCGAGGCCGAACACCTCTGCATGACGATGCGCGGCGTCCGCAAGCCCGGAGCCAAGACCGTCACCTCCGCGGTCCGCGGCGACTTCCGGGAGCACGCCGAGACGCGCGCCGAAGCGATGGGCCTCATCCTCGGGGCGTGAGGATCGGCACAGGCCTGCGGGCCGGCTCATCCTGATCAAGGCATAGGCTTGTCGACATGACCACGGCCGACGTTCCAGGGCTGCCCGGCGCGGGGCGATGCCTCGTGATGGGCGTGGTCAACGTGACTCCCGACTCGTTCTCCGACGGCGGTTCCTGGTTCGACGCCGACAAGGCGATCCGGCACGGGATCGATCTTGTGGCGGAGGGTGCCGACATCGTCGACGTGGGCGGCGAGTCGACGCGGCCGGGCGCGCAGCGGGTGTCGCGCGAGGAGGAGCTGCGCCGGGTGGTGCCCGTGATCGAGGCGCTCAGCGCCGAGGGCGTTCCGGTCAGCGTCGACACCATGCGGGCCGAGGTGGCCGAGGCGGCCGTGGCCGCGGGCGCCCGGCTGATCAACGACGTGAGCGGCGGGCTGGCCGACCCCGACATGGCCCCGGTGGTGGCCGCGACGGGCGTGCCGTACGTGGTGATGCACTGGCGCGGGCACAGCCACGCCATGCAGACGCGCGCGGTCTACCAGGACGTCGTGCGCGAGGTGCGGGACGAGCTGCTGGGACGTGTGGACGCCATCCTGGCGGCGGGCGTCGACCCGTCCATGATCGTGCTCGATCCGGGGCTGGGCTTCGCCAAGAGCCCCGAGGCGGGCCACAACTGGCAGCTGATCGCGCGTCTGGACGCGCTGCTGGAGACCGGATACCCGGTCCTGGTGGGGGCTTCGCGCAAGCGCTTCCTCGGCAAGCTGCTGTCCGCCGTCGACGGCACCCCCCGCTCGTTCATCGACTGCGACGACGCGACCGTGGCGGTCACCTCGCTGGTCGCGGCCGCGGGCGCCTGGTGCGTGCGCGTGCACCGCGTACGCCCGAACGCCGACGCCGTGCGGGTCGCCGCCGCGGTGCGCGCGGCGCATGAGAAGGTACGAGGCGGCTCGGCATCAGCCGATCCCGTGCCGGCCGCCCCTGTGCCGACCGACCCCGACGACCCCGGGAGCCCCGAGAAGTGAGCCCAGCCGACCTGGCGGCCGCCCTTGTGGAGGCCAACGCAGAGTTCTACGCCGCGTTCGAGGCGGGAGACCTGGATCGGATGGCGGCGTTGTGGGCGGAGGGCCGGTACGCGCCCTCGGTGACCTGCGTGCACCCCGGCTGGCCGATGTTGCGCGGCCGGGAAGAGGTTCTGCGGTCCTGGGCGTTGATCATGGCGAATACGAGCTATATCCAGTTTGTGCTGACCAACGTGGAGGCAGATATCCACGGAGACCAGGCCGTCGTGACGTGTTCGGAGAACATCCTGACCGCCGACGACGACACCGAGGCCGGCTTCCTCGCCGGTGGCGAGGTCGTGGCCACCAATGTCTTCGTCCGGGTCGACGGGGCCTGGCGTCTGCTGCTCCACCACGGTTCACCCATCCTGAACACCGCAGAGGAAGAATGACTCTCGACCGGATCGAACTGCGCGGCCTCCGGGCCCGGGGACGGCACGGCTGCCTGCCTGCCGAACGTGAGCTGGGCCAGGAGTTCGTGGTGGACGTGGCACTCGGCCTCGACACCCGCCCGGCCGCCGCCGGTGACGATCTTTCCCGTACCGTCGACTACGGATCGCTCGCCGGCCGTCTGGTCGCCGTCGTCGAAGGGGAGCCCGTCAACCTCATCGAGACGCTGGCCGACAGGCTGGCCACGGTCTGCCTGCAAGAACCCCCGGTGGAGGACGTCGAGGTGACCGTCCACAAGCCGAGCGCCCCCGTGCCGCACCCCTTCACGGACGTGGCCGTGAAGATCAGGAGGAGCCGCCCATGACCGCGTCGGACCCCATCCACACGCCAGAACGCACCGCGACCGGTGGCCACATGCTGGTCCAGCACCGTGTCGTGTTCTCCCTTGGCAGCAATCTCGGCGACCGCCTGGACAACATCCAGGAGGCCGTCGACGCCCTCTTCGACGCCCCGGGACTGGCGTTCGTCGCGCTGTCCCCGGTCTACGAGACGGCGCCGTACGCGCCGCCCGGCGTCGACATCCCCGAGCAGGGCGACTTCCTCAACATCGTGATGGTGGCCGACACCCGGCTGCCACCGGAGAACCTGCTCGAACGTGTCCTCAACATCGAAAACTCGATGCAGCGCATCCGCGAGGTCCGCTGGGGCCCGCGCACGCTCGACATCGACATCGTGATGTTCGGCAACGTCTCCATGGACGACCCGGAGCTCACCCTGCCGCACCCGCGGGCGCACGAGCGGGCCTTCGTCCTGGTGCCGTGGGCCGACATCGAGCCGGACGTGCTGCTGCCGGGGCACGGCCGGGTCGGCGACCTGGCCGAGTCCCGCCAGTCGGAGGGCGGCCCGTCGGCCGTGCGCCGCCGTGACGACCTGACCCTGCAGCCGCCTGCATGAAACCCACGCGCGTCCCGTTCCTCATCGGCCTGGTGGCCATCGCCACGTTGATCACCTGGGCGGTGCTGCGGACGGCCTACATCTCGTTGCCGCCGCTGCCGTGGACCGCCTTGCCGACGCTGCTCCTGCTGGCGCTCGGCGAGGCGGTCACGGGCGTCAACATCCTCCGCCGGATCCGCCGCAAGCCCGGCACCAAGCCGGTGGAGCCGCTGGTCGTGGCGCGGATGGCCGCCCTCGCCAAGGCCACCGCGCTCGCCGCGTCCGTGCTCGGGGGCGTGTTCGCCGGGTTCACGCTGAGCCTGATCGACGCCCTCGACAAGCCGACGCCGCGGCACGACTTCTTCGTCAGCGGCGGCACGTTCCTGGCCGCCCTGGTCCTGGTCGGCGCCGCCTACTTCCTCGAGTACGCCTGCCGCGTCCCCAAGGACCCCGACGCCGAAGACCAGCACCCCGGCGCCTCCCGCGCCTGACGGCCCGGTGCCGCGCTCGGCGTGCGGTCGCTCCCTGTCCGGATCGTTTCCCGCCTCGTCGCTCCTGAGGGTCGTTACTTGTCGATGTCGCCGACGACGAAGAACATGGAGCCGAGGATGGCGATCATGTCGGCGACGAGGTTGCCGGGGAGCAGTTCGGACAGGACCTGGACGTTGTTGAACGAGGCGGAGCGCAACTTCATGCGCCACGGGGTCTTCTCGCCGCGTGACACCAGGTAGTAGCCGTTGATGCCGAGGGGATTCTCGGTCCAGGCGTAGGTGTGGCCCTCGGGGACCTTGAGGACCTTGGGGAGGCGCTGGTTGATCGGGCCGGGCGGCAGGTCGGCGAGGTGGTCGAGGCAGGCGTCGGCGAGGTCGAGCGAGGCGTACACCTGGTCGAGCAGGCATTCGAAGCGGGCCAGGCAGTCGCCCTCGGCGCGGGTGACGACCCGGACGTCGAGCTGGTCGTAGGCGAGGTAGGGCTCGTCGCGGCGCAGGTCGAAGTCGAGGCCGGACGCGCGGGCGATGGGGCCGGAGACGCCGTACTGCAGGATCTGGTCGTGGGTGAGGACGCCCACACCGCGGGTGCGGGCGCGGAAGATCTCGTTCCCCATGATCAGGTCGGAGATCTGGTGCATCCGGGAGCGCACGTCGGCGACGGCCTCGCGGGCACGTCGCGCCCAGCCGGCGGGCAGCTCCTCCTTGAGGCCGCCGACCCGGTTGAACATGTAGTGCATGCGGCCGCCGGAGACCTCCTCCATCACCCGCTGCAGGTGCTCGCGCTCCCGGAACGCGTAGAAGATCGGCGTGATCGCGCCGACCTCGAGCGGGTAGGAGCCGAGGAACATCAGGTGGTTGAGCACCCGGTTGAGCTCGGCCAGGAGAGTACGGGTCCAGGTCGCGCGGGCGGGCACCTCCATGCCGAGCATGCGCTCGACCGCCAGGACCACGCCGAGCTCGTTGGAGAACGCCGACAGCCAGTCGTGCCGGTTGGCGAGCACGATGATCTGGCGGAAGTCGCGCACCTCGAAGAGCTTCTCGGCGCCGCGGTGCATGTAGCCGATGATCGGCTCCGCCGAGGAGATGCGCTCGCCGTCGAGGGTCAGCCGCAACCGCAGCACACCGTGCGTCGACGGGTGCTGGGGGCCGATGTTGAGGGTCATGTCCTCGGTGGCGAGATCCTTGGCCCCCGCACCGATGCCGACGATCCGCTCGGTGGTCATCGTCGTGCCTTCCCGGCCGTCCGGCTGTTCACGCCTGACATCGTGCCATGGCCAAGGGCTCGCGGGATTCAGCCGGTTTCGGGTTGACTAGGCGGTGATGAATCCGACCCATGATGAGCAACCCCCCCAAACGCCGGGGCCGGGCGGCCAGGGCGCGCACCCGCCGTACGGGCCGCCGCAGGCGCAGCCGCACCCCGCACCGGCGGCCGGAGCCGCTCACCCGCAACCTCCGCAGTACCCGGCGGGCCAGGCGTTCGCGCCCGGGGGAGGGTTGTCGTGGGTCCACATCTCCAAGCGTTTCACCTGGCACCGGCGCCTGTCGGCGCTGGCGTGGGCCGTCCCGGCCGGGCTCATCGGGGGTTTCCTGGTGTCCCGCAGCGGCGGCGCGCTGGGCGCGATCCTGTGGGGCGTCGCCGTCCTGCTGTCGGTCGGGCTGGCGTGGATCGTGGCCGAGCTCGCGTACCGCTCGTGGGGGTACGCCGAACGTGCGGACGACCTGATCCTGTCGCACGGGGTGTTCGTCAAGCGGCTGATCGTCGTGCCGTACGGGCGCATGCAGTTCGTGGACGTGACGGCCGGCCTGCTGGAGCAGTGGATGGGCATCGCGACCGTGCGCATGCACACGGCCGCGGCGGCCACCGACGCCGTGATCCCGGGACTGCCGGCAGCCGAGGCGGCGATGTTGCGCGACCGTCTCGCCCAGAAGGGCGAAGAACGGAGCATGGGGCTGTGAACCGTCCGCCGGGCCCTTACGGCCCTCCAGGGGGATACGGGGCGCAACCTCCGTACGGCCCTCAGGGCCCCTACGGCCCCCAAGGCCCCCAAGGCCCTCAGGGGCCCCAGGGGCCGCCGTACGGGCCGCCCGGTCCCGCCGGGCCGCCGTACGGGCCTCCAGGGGCTCCAGGGCCGGGCTACGGCCCTCCGCAGGGTCCATATCCCGTCCGGTATCCGGGTCCGCCGGGCTACGGCCCTCAGATGCCGCCGGGGATGTACGGGCCGCAGCCGAGGCCGCCGGTGCGCTTCTCGCAGGGCGTGCACCGCCTCCACTGGGCCACCGGCCCGCTGCGCGCGTTCATCATCCTGATCATCTACTTCGTGCTGCTGGGCTTCCCGCTCCTGCTCTCCCGGACCGAGAACGGCGCGGCGCTGGTGCTCACCCCCGAGGTGATCGCACGCTTCCTGGTGGTCACCGTGCCCGTCGCGGCGATCGCCGTCGGCGCGGGCCTGTGGGGCTGGCTGGGCACCCGCTTCTGGATCACCGGCGACGACCTGGTGGTCGAGACCGGCATGTTGCGCAAGCGCAAGCGCCAGGTCCCGCTGTCGCGGATCCAGGCGATCGACCTGGTCCGGCCGCTGGTGACGCGGGTGTTCGCGCTGGCGGAGGTGCGGGTGGAGCTGGCCGGCGGCGAGAAGAGCGAGATCGTCCTGCGCTACCTGGGCAAGAACGCGGCGCAGCAGCTACGCGCCGAGTTGCTCGCGCTCGCGGCGGGCCTGCCGAGCCACACGCCCGAGGCGCCCGAACGGCCGTTGTGGCGGGTGGGCTTCGGCACGCTGCTCGGCTCGCTGCTGTTCAAGCTCCCGGTCATCGGGACCACGATCCTCTTCGTCTTCTCGCTGGTGTTCCTGCTGGCGTACGCCGAGCTGGGCATGCTGGCGGTCGCGATCCCGGCGCTGCTCGGCCTGATCCGTGCCGTGATCGCGCCACTGGTGATGTACGCCAACTTCACCGTCGCGATGTCGCCGGACGGCGTGCGGCTGCGGTACGGGCTCCTGGAGACCCGGATGCAGACCCTCCCGCCCGGCCGGGTGCAGGCCATCCGGATCGTGGAGCCGTCGCTCTGGCGCGCGAGCCGGTGGGCCCGGCTCGACGTCACGGTGGCGGGCTACGCGGGCGAACGCCAGGCGCTCTCGTCGGTGCTCCTCCCGGTCGCCCCGCGGCAGGTGGCCGTCCACCTGGTCACCCAGATCTTCCCGGGGACGAACGTGGACGCGGTGCCGCTGCTGCCGTCGTCCTCCAAGGGCGTGTCGCTCGACAAGGCCGACGGCGCGGGCACCGACGACGTGGTGTTCGTCTCACGTCACGGCTGGCCCTGCCGCCGTACGGACGTGATCGCGCACGCCAGGGCGCAGAGCGTCCGCCTCACCGCCAACCTCTTCCAGCGCATGCTCGGCCTGGCCACCGTCCACATCGACGCGCCTCCCGGGCCGGTCGCGGTCGCCGCCGCCGACCGCGAGCTCGGCGAGGCCCGCGCCATCGTCGAGTCCACGGCCCGCCGCGCGCTGGCGGCCCGTCGTGCCGACGGCGGCGCCGGCCGATGGGCGGCCCGCTGAGCCGCCGCCCGAGCCGGCCGCTCGGCCCGCCGAGCCGTACACCGGTCGGCCGGGCGTATTGTCCGGGTCATGAGCAACGTGGCGTATGACCCCTGGTCACCGGCCTTCGTGGCGGACCCCTACCCGGCGTTCGAGCGGCTGCGCGCCGAGAGCCCGGTGTTCTTCCACGAGCCGACCGGCCAGTGGGTGATCACGCGTTACGAGGACGTCGGCGCGCTGCTGCGCGACCGCCGTCTCGGGCGGACGTACCTGCACGCGGGGAGCCACGAGGAGTTCGGGCAGGAGCCGGAGGCCGCGTTCCTCGAGCCGTTCTGGAACCTGGTCCGCGCCGGGATGCTGGACGTCGAGCCGCCCACGCACACCCGGCTGCGGCGGCTGGTGTCCAAGGCGTTCACCGCCCGCCGGGTCGAGGGCCTGCGCCCGATGGTCCGCGCCCTCGCCGAGGACCTGGCCGGGGCGCTGGTCGCCAAGGGCGGCGGCGACCTGCTGGCCGAGGTCGCCGAGGCGCTGCCGGTGACCGTGATCGCCGAGATGCTCGGCGTTCCGGAGTCCGACCGGCACCTGCTCCGGCCGTGGTCCGCCGACATCTGCGGGATGTACGAGCTGAACCCGTCCGAGGACGTCCAGCACACCGCCGTCCGCGCGGCCGTCGAGTTCTCGGACTACCTGCGCGAGCTGTCCCGCTCCCGCCGGGCCGAGCCGCGCGACGACCTGATCAGCGCGCTCGCCCAGGTCGCCGACGAGGGCGACCGGCTGACCGAGGACGAGCTGATCGGCACCTGCGTCCTGCTGCTGAACGCGGGACACGAGGCGACCGTCAACACCACCGGCAACGGCTGGTGGTCGCTCTTCCGCAACCCCGGCGAGCTGGCCCGGCTGCGCGCCGACCACTCGCTGATCCCGACGGCGGTCGAGGAGCTCATGCGGTACGACACGTCCGCGCCGATGTTCGAGCGCTGGGTCCTGGAGGACATCCAGGTGGCCGGGGTGGACATCCCGCGCGGCAACGAGGTCGCCCTGCAGTTCGCCTCGGCCAACCGCGACCCCGCCGTCTTCGCCGGCCCGGACCGGTTCGACGCGGCCCGCGACCCCAACCCGCACATCACGTTCGGCCTCGGCATCCACTACTGCCTGGGCGCGCCGCTCGCCCGCATCGAGCTGAACGAGTCGTTCGGGGCGATGCTCCGCCTCGCGCCGGAGCTCAAGCTCGTCCGCGAGCCCGAGTGGAGGCCCGGCTACGTCCTGCGCGGCCTGACGTCCCTCCAGGTCGAGGTCTGACTCCAGGTCGAGGTCCGAACCGACGGCGGCGGACGTTCAGTTGAGTGCGGGCGAGGGGGCGAGGGCGGCGGGCACCGGGATGCCGACCGTCTGCGCCAGCCAGCCGAAGCCGCCCAGGCCGCCCGGGTCGGTCAGCTCGGCGTCCTCGCCCGCGGAGCACAACGCCTGGAGGTAGCCGCGCGGGTCGCGGTGGGCCAGGTCGATCGGCGGCCGGGCGCCCGACAGGCCGAGGGCGCGGAGCGCGTCGCGCTGGGTGGTGAGGAGCGTGCCGGAGGCTCCGGCACGCTCGCCGGCGGCGGTGCAGGCGTCCAGGGCCACGTGCGCCGTCACGTCGCACGAGCCGTCCGGAACGGCCGGGACCGTCGCGCCGTCGCGGTAGCCGGTCAGCGTGCCGTAGACCGGCCGGGTGGCGCGGGTGTGCGAGTAGTCGATCGCGACCGCCAGGCCGCGGTCCAGCCGCCCGATGACCGCCGACCAGGCCCGGCAGCGCGGGCTGCCGAGCTCGGCCCGGTCGCCCGTCTCGCGCAGCGGCCACCAGCGCTCCAGCCAGTCGAGGTCGTCGGGGTCCGGCTCGGGGCCGGCCCGCTCGTCCCCGGTCGCCGGGTCGACCAGCATGATCCGGGGCCCGGCCGGGGTCAGCTCGACCACGTCCAGCGCGATGTTGTCGAGCCACTCGTTCGCGATCACCAGGCCGCGGACGCCGTGCGGGAGGTCGGACCGCCAGCCGATGCGGCCGGGGACGTCGGCCGGCCGCGGGGCGATCTCCACCGCGACGGGGACCAGCCGTTCCGCCAGCTCCGGCTCGGCGGACCGCAGGATGTTGACCAGCAGCTCGGCGCGGCCGGCGCCCACGTCGACCAGGTCGAGGCGCTGGGGGTGGCCGAGGGCGGCGTCGACCTCGGCGAGCAGGCGGCCGAGCGCCGCCGCGAAGCGGGCGGAGGCGTGCACCGACGTACGGAAGTGCGCGGCGGGACGCTCCCGCCGGTAGAACCCGTCCGTTCCGTACAGCGCACGCTCCATCGCGGTGCGCCAGGTCACCCAACCCGCCACGCCTGCGACGTTACCGCGCCGCCACCGCCTGACCGGCGCTTCGCGGGTGGCCCTGAGTCGTAGACGAGTGTCCGACCTGCGGCTGATATCCACCTGAACTCGGCAAACGTACGCTGGGACGCATGCTCGGCACGCTCTGGGAGTGGTGGCGGCGCAAGACGCCTCTGGTGGACGCGGTCTTCATGGCGCCGCTGATCGTCCTGTCCGTTCCGATGGCCTGGAACGCCTACGACGACATCGGCCCCCCGCCGTACCTGCTCCTGACCTTGGCGCTCTGCCTGCCGCTGGTGTTCCGCCGGTCCTACCCGCGCACCGTCTTCGCGATCGTGGCGCTGGTGTCGTTCGCGCAGTGGGGGGCCGCGATCGAGCCGATTCCGGCCAACGGCGCGATCCTCGTGGGCGTCTACACGCTCGCGGCCGGGCAGCCGCGCGTCTGGGGGATCGCGGCGGCCCTGGTGGGGGAGCTCGGCGCGGTGATGGCGGCCCTGCGCTACGCGGTCAACCCCGGGGAATTGAAGGCGATCTTCGTCATGCTCACGATCGTCGTGTGGAGCGTGTGGATCCTCGGCACCTACATCAGCACCCGCCGCGCCTACACCCGTTCGGTCGAGGAACGGGCCGCCCGGCTCGAACGCGAGCGCGACACCGAGGTGCAGATGGCGATGGCCGCCGAACGTGCCAGGATCGCCCGCGAGCTGCATGACGTGGTGGCGCACAACGTCAGCGTGATCGTGGTCCAGGCGGACGGCGCCTCGTACGCCATCGAGACCGACACCGCGAAGGCCAAGGAGGCGCTGGAGACGATCTCGGCGACCGGGCGCCACGCGCTCGCCGAGATGCGGCGGCTGCTGGGCGTGCTGCGCGAGGGCGACGACGCCGGGTCGTACGCGCCGCAGCCGGGCGTCGGAGAGCTCGCCGATCTGATGGACCAGGTCCGCTCGTCAGGGCTGCCGCTGGAGTTCGAGGTCGTCGGCGTGCCGCCGGAGTTGTCGGCGGGGCTCCAGCTGACCATCTACCGGATCGTGCAGGAGGGACTGACCAATACCCTCAAGCATGCCGGTCCGGAAGCCGCCGCGACGGTCCGGCTGCACTACGGTGACCAGGCGATCGAGATCGACGTCACCGATGACGGGCGCGGCGCCGCCGCGGCCGACGACGGGCGGGGGCACGGGCTGGCGGGCATGCGCGAGCGCGCCGCCGTCTACGGGGGCGGCGTCGAGGCGGGCCCCCGTGCCGGCGGCGGATTCCAGGTCTCCGCGCGGATCCCCGTACGCGAGGAGGCCCGGACATGACGATCAGGCGCGGGACGGACGGAGGCACGACGTGATCCGGGTGATGCTGGTCGACGACCAGGAGCTGGTGCGGGCGGGCTTCAAGATGGTGCTGGACGCCCAGCCCGACGTGGAGGTCGTCGGGGAGGCGGGCGACGGGGCGCAGGCCCTGGAGTTGTTGCGCGTCACGCGGACCGACGTGGTCCTGATGGACGTGCGGATGCCCCGGATGGACGGGATCGAGGCGACCCGGCGGATCGCGGCGCGGGACGGCGCGGAGGGGCCCCGGGTCATCATCCTGACCACGTTCGACCTCGACGAGTACGCGTTCGCGGCGATCAAGGCGGGGGCGGGCGGGTTCCTGCTCAAGGACGCCGGCCCGGCGCAGCTGATCGAGGCCATCAAGGCCGTGCACTCGGGGGACGCGGTCGTCGCGCCGAGCACGACCAAGCGGCTGCTGGACCGGTTCGCGCTGCACCTGCCCGACCAGGCGCGGCAGGCGACGGGCGTGCTGGAGTCGCTGACCGACCGGGAGTCTGAGGTGCTGCACCTGGTCGCCCGCGGGATGTCCAACGCCGAGATCGCCGAACGGCTGTACGTGTCGGAGGCGACCGTCAAGACCCACATGGGCCGGATCCTCATGAAGCTGGGGTTGCGCGACCGCGTGCAGGCGGTGGTGTTCGCGTATGAGTCAGGAATGGTCAAGAGCGGTCAAAGTGACCACTGATTGTCACGAACTGATTACCCTGAGGTGACTTTTTGTCCTCGGGCTTGGATCCACGTTTCCCTTACCAATGAGTAGCTGACTAACTACGTTAAGTGAAACCGCCCTCGCCATGGGTGGTCGACGTGAAAGTCAGGACGGGCCCTCGGCCCTCACGTACGGGAGGATTCACGTGATCAAGAAGCTCGCCGCCACCGGCGTCCTCAGCTTTGCCGTCGCCGGCTCGGTTCTGGCCGCCGCGCCCGCCCAGGCCGACATCCACACCAGCGGTGCCGGCGGGGTGCTCTCCGGCAACCAGGTGGTCGCCCCCATCTCCATCCCGATCAACGTCTGCGGCAACGCCGTGGCCGTGCTCGGCATCGCCGGCGCCGGCTGCAAGGGCGGCGCGTCCGTCGGCGGGCACCGCTGACAACGGCCCGCTGACGTGTGACCGCGCGTCAGGACTGATCGCGAGAGCGCCGGAAGCCCGGAGACCCCGGGCCTCCGGCGCTCTCGCGCGTCCGATGCGGGCCGTGGGGCCGCAGGCGCTGCGCATGGGTGCGGGCGTGCGGCGGGGAGGTCGGTCACGGGGCCGACGGATGTGTACGACTCAGGTCGTACAGGGGCGGACAGGGCAGCCGAAGTGCTGACCCCAACCGTGGACGCATGGTCGATGGCGGCGGCGACGCCGGTCCCTAGCGTTGATCGCGACGTTCGAGAGTCCCTCTCAGGACCCCTAAGGAGACGCCGTGACCAGCACGTACGCCAGCCCGCCCGCGGGCGGGCCCGCCGTCGCCACGCCGGCCGTCGTGGCAACCGAGGTGAGCAAGGTGTACGGGTCCGGCGATGCCGCCGTGCACGCCCTGCGCGGGGTGAGCGTGGAGTTCGCCCGGGGCGCGTTCACCGCGATCATGGGCCCGTCGGGGTCGGGCAAGTCGACGCTCATGCACTGCCTGGCCGGGCTCGACACGGTGTCCGGCGGCCGGGTCGTGCTGGGCGACGCCGAGATCACCGGGCTCGGTGACAAGCGGCTCACGCTGCTGCGGCGCGAACGCATCGGGTTCGTCTTCCAGGCGTTCAACCTGCTGCCCACGCTGACCGCCGAGCAGAACATCCTGCTGCCCCTGCAACTGGCCGGACGCAAGGTCGACCGGGCGTGGTTCGACCAGGTCATCGACGTCGTCGGACTGCGCGACCGGCTCGGGCACCGGCCCAGCGAGCTGTCGGGCGGCCAGCAGCAGCGGGTCGCGTGCGCGCGGGCGCTGGTGTCACGGCCTGAAGTGATCTTCGCGGACGAGCCCACCGGCAACCTCGACTCGCGGGCGGGCGCCGAGGTGCTGGGCTTCCTGCGGTCGTCGGTGCGCGAGATGGGCCGGACGATCATCATGGTCACGCACGACCCGGTCGCCGCCTCGTACGCCGACCGCGTCGTCTTCCTGCGCGACGGGGGCATCGTCAGCGAGATCCTCGAGCCGACGCCCGGCACCGTGCTCGACCGGCTCAAGAGCCTCGAGCGCTGAGGGGCCTGATCAGCATGTTCACGACCACGCTGGCGGGCCTGCGCGCCCACAAGCTGCGGCTGCTCCTGACGGGGCTGGCCATCACCCTGGGCGTCGGCTTCATCGCCGGGACGTTCGTCCTCACCGACACCATGCAGAAGGGCGTCGACCAGAAGTTCGCCAAGTCGGCCGACAAGGTCGACGTCGCCGTCCTGCCGAAGAAGAACTCCGGAGATCGCCTGCCCGAGGCGCTGCTGGCCCGGATCCGCGCGCTGCCCGGCGTCACCGAGGCGCAGGGGGCGGTGCGCGGCGACGCGCCGCTCGTCGGCAAGGACGGCAAGGTGGTCGGCGACATGCCGACCGTCGGCCTGTCCGTCCAGGGCGGGCGGCTGCTCCGGTACGACTTCGAGAAGGGCCGCGCGCCCGCCGGGCCCGGCGAGGTGGTGGTCGACGCCAAGACCGCCGAACGCGAGGACCTCGAGGTCGGCGACACGGTCACCGTGCTCGACCGGAAGCGCGAGCCGCGGCGCTTCACGCTCGTCGGCGTCGCCGACTTCGGGATCGACCAGGACGCGGCCTTCCGCGGCGCGGTCGGGTTCGACCAGGCGACCACGATGCGGATGACGGGCGAGCGCACGTTCGAGGAGATCGACGTCGCGGGCGGGAGCCGGGCCGCGGTCGCCACGACGGCGGGCGGCTCGTACGACGTCCTGACCGGCGCCGCGCTCGGGGAACGCCTGGCCAAGGACGCCGGCGCCGACATGAAGATCATCCGCAACGGTCTGCTGATCTTCGGACTGGTCTCGATGCTGGTGTCCGCGCTGGTCATCTACAACACGTTCTCGATCCTCATCGCCCAGCGGCTGCGCGAGATGGCGCTGCTGCGCTGCGTCGGCGCCACCCGCCGGCAGATCTTCGGCAGCGTGCTGGCCGAGTCGGCGGTCGTCGGGCTGATCGGCTCACTGACCGGCCTGGTGGCCGGGCTCGGGCTGGGCGGCGGAGCTCTCGCGATCTTCAACGCGCTGGGCGCCGGGATCTCGACGGCGGGCGTCGCGCTCGCCCCGCGGACCATCGTGATCGGGTTGCTCGTCGGCGTCGTCGTGACGGTGCTGTCGGCGCTGCTGCCCGCGCGGGCGGCCACGCGGGTGGCTCCCGTCGCGGCCCTGCGCTCGGAGCTGGAGCCCGGCGGGGGCCGGTTCCGGCTCGGCCGGCTCCGGCTGGCGTTCGCCGGGCTCTTCGGGCTCGGCGGGCTGGCGCTCGGCGGGTACGGCGCGCTCGGCATGGACAAGGGCGAGGTCGCGATGTTCACCGTCGCGATCTCCGGCGGCCTGGTCTTCCTCGCGGTGATCGCCCTGATGCCCGCGCTCGTCCGGCCGCTCGGCGGGCTGGCCGGGGCCGTGCCGGCCCGGCTGGGCGGCGTGCCCGGCAGGCTGGCGGTCGAGAACGCGCGCAGGTCGCCGCGGCGCACCGCCACCACGACCATCGCCCTGACGGTCGGCGTCGGGCTGATGAGCCTCTTCGCGGTGATCGCGGCGAGCGGCAAGGCGACCACCGACGCGCAGCTCGACCAGCAGTTCCCGGTGGACTACCAGCTCCAGACGCAGTTCGGCGGAGAGGGCGAGAGCGACCCCGTCCCGCAGGCGCTCGCCGCGAGCCTGCGCGGGCTGCCCCAGGTCGCCGCCGTCACCGAGCTGCGCCAGAAGGACACCGCGGTCGCGGGTACGAAGGAGTCCGTCGGCGCCATCACCCGGACGTCGCTCGGCACGATCGTCGAGCCCGAGTTCAGCAGCGGGTCGCTGGCGGCCCTGCGGCCGGGGACCGTCGCCGTCCGGGAGTACCTGGCGGAGGAACGCGGCGTCAAGGTCGGCGACACCCTCGCGATCACGACGCGGCACGGTGTCGTGCGGGTGAAGGTGAGCGGCGTCTTCGCCACCGACGCCCCGGCCCCGCCGGTGCTGATGACCGAGGACGACTTCGCCCGCGGCTTCGGCGCGGTGGCGCCCGCGCTGGTGTTCGTGAACGCCAAGGAGGGCGCCGCGGGCGAGGGCGCGCGGGAGGCCGTGGAGAACGCCGCGCAGCCGTACCCGACGGTGCGGGTGACCTCGGCCGAGGAGCTGCGCGAGCAGTACGGCAAGGCCATCGACACGGTCCTGATGATCTTCGGCGGGCTGCTCGGCCTGGCCATCGTCATCGCGCTGTTCGGCATCGCCAACACGCTGACCCTGTCGGTGGTGGAACGCACCCGGGAGTCGGCGCTGCTGCGCGCCCTCGGCATCACCAGGCGGCAGCTGCGCCGGATGCTCTCGGTGGAGGCGCTGGTGATGGCGATCATCGGGGCGTTCACCGGGGTCGTCCTGGGGGTCGCGTTCGGCTGGGCGGCCACCACGGCCATGGCCGACAGCTCGATCTTCGCCCTGCCCTGGCTCCAGGTCATCGGGTTCATGGTGCTGGCGGGAGCGGCCGGGATGGTCGCCGCCGTGCTGCCCGCCCGGCGCGCCGCCAAGGCCTCGATCGTCGAGTCCCTCGCCCACGACTGACCCGGTGACCCGGTCACGACCGGCCCGGGCGGCGGGACGCCAGGTCCCCCGCCCGGGGGGTGCCCGGACGGGCTCCACCCCACCGCCTGTACGGGGCACGCGGTGGGGCGGAGGCGTCGTGCGAGCCCCGTGCGGGGTGGAGGGCCCGGCTCGGCCCTCCACCGCCGGTCATCGGTCGCGGGCGGGGTTACCAGCCGTTGCCGTAGCCCGCGGAGCCGCCCGCGCCGCTGGTGTTGCCGCCGTTCTTGACACCGTTGCCGTTGCAGTTGGTGGCGCTCTGGCTGGAGAGGGAGACCGAGCCGCACGTCACGCCGTAGCCGCCGACGATCGTGACGTTGACGGTGTTGCCGTTGGCCTGACCGTGGTTGTGGGAGTTGTCGTTGGACGCCGCGTTCGCGGGAGCGGCCAGGAGGGTGGCTCCGGCGATGGTCGCGGTGACGACACCGGTCTTGAGGGCTGCCTTGATCACGTGTGCTCCAACTCGTCGGGGGCGGAGCGCCCTTTTCACCTTGCGTTCTTCACCTTGTGTGACAGCGGTCACAACACAGAGTTACCTCCGCCGGGTGATCGTCGGCAAGGATTCACTCTGGGTGACGGCTGAAATATCACCGCTACGCAGGTGTTTGATATGACGTTCAGTAGTCGGATGCTCACCCGTACGTGATGGTGGGCGCGGTGATGTGCGCCCTTGAGCCCGCGGGTACGCTGGGTCGCGCACGTCCGGTACCTACCTGCCGAGGACTGGAACGAGAGATGGACTCTGGAGTCACGCCCCCCTCCGGCGCGCCCGAAAACGGCGCGCCGGCGCCCGAGGACCGCCCGGCCCGCCTGGCGGTGGGCGTCGTCGGCGCGGGACGCGTCGGCACCGCGCTCGGCGCGGCGCTCGCCCGTGCGGGCCACCGCGTGGTCGCGGCCACCGCGGTCTCCGCGGAATCCCGCCGGCGGGCCGAGGAACGGCTGCCCGGCGCCGATTTGCTCACCCCGCAGGAGGTGGTGGCCGCCGCCGACCTGATCCTGCTCACCGTGCCCGACGACGCGCTGCCCGAGCTGGCCGCCGGGCTGGTCGCCACCGACGTGCCCGTCGGCGGCAAGCTGGTCGTCCACACCGGCGGCCGCTACGGGACGGGCGTCCTCGACCCGCTCACCCGGGCCGGAGCGCTGCCGCTCGCGCTGCACCCGGTGATGACGTTCACCGGACGTTCCGACGACCTCAACCGGCTGACCGGCATCTCGTTCGGCGTGACCGCCCCCGACCCCCTGCGGCCGGTCGCCGAGGCGCTCGTGCTCGAGATGGGCGGCGAACCCGTCTGGATCACCGAGGAGCACCGCCCGCTCTACCACGCCGCCCTGGCCGGAGGCGCCAACCACCTGGTCACGCTGGTGGTCGAGTCGATGGACCTGCTGCGCACCGCGGGCGTCGCCGAGCCCGGGCGCATGCTCGGGCCGCTGCTCGGCGCCGCGCTCGACAACGCGCTGCGGCTCGGCATCGGCGGCCTCACCGGACCGGTGGCCCGAGGCGACGCCGCCACCGTGGCCGACCACGTGGACGAGATCGCCCGCGTCTCGCCGGCGGGCCTGCGCGCCTACGTGGCGCTCGCCCGCCTCACCGCGGACCGCGCGCTCAGCGCCGGCCTGCTCAAGCCCGAGGACGCCGAGCGCCTGCTCGAAGTCCTCGCCGACTGAGCGGTGCACGCCATGACCGGCCGTTGCGAACGAGAGGGGGGACGGTGACGCCCGTCATCGCCAAGACCCGCGAGGAGCTGGCCGCGGTCCGTTCCGGCGTGCGGGGGACCGTGGCGCTCGTACCGACGATGGGGGCCCTGCACGAGGGCCACCGTTCGCTGATCCGCAAGGCCCGGGGCCTGGCGGACGTGGTGGCGGTGAGCATCTTCGTCAACCCGCTCCAATTCGGGCCGGGCGAGGACCTCGACCGCTACCCGCGGACGTTCGCCGACGACGTCGAGGCCTGCGCGGCCGAGGGCGTCGACATCGTCTTCGCGCCCACCGCCGAGGTCATGTATCCGGCGACGCCGCAGGTCACCATCGAACCCGGCGAGATGGGGCGGGTGGTGGAGGGGCGGACCCGGCCGGGGCACTTCGCCGGAATGCTCACGGTCGTCATGAAGTTGCTCCAGTTGGTGCGTCCGGACGTCGCCGTGTTCGGCGAGAAGGACGCCCAGCAGCTGGCCATGATCCGCCGGATGGTCGCCGACCTGGACGTTCCGGTACGGATCGTGGGCGGCCCGACCGTGCGGGAGCTCGGCGGGCTGGCGCTGTCCAGCCGCAACCGCTACCTGTCGGAGGCGGAGCGGGAGACCGCGCTGTCCCTGTCGCAGGCCCTGCAGGCCGGCGCCGACGCGGTCCAGGGCGGGCCGGCGGCGGTGACCGGCGCGGCCCGGGCCGTGCTCGACAAGGCGGCGCGCGCCGAGCCGCCCCTGGAGCTGGACTATCTGGTCCTGGTCGACGCGTCGACCTTCACCGAGGTCCCGGCCGGATACTCCGGCGAGGCGGTCCTGGCCGTGGCGGGCCGGGTCGGCACCACCCATCTGATCGACAACGTTCCGCTCAGTCTCGCCCCCGTGGCCCCACCCCACGACCCCCGGGCGCCCGGCACCCCGAAGGAGTCCTGATGTTCCGGACGATGTTCAAGTCGAAGATCCACCGCGCCACCGTGACCCAGGCCGACCTGCACTATGTCGGCTCGCTCACCATCGACCAGGACCTCATGGACGCCGCCGACCTGCTGCCCGGCGAGCAGGTGCACGTCGTGGACATCGACAACGGCGCCCGCCTGGAGACGTACCTGATCGCCGGTGAGCGCGGCTCCGGAGTGATCGGCATCAACGGCGCGGCGGCGCGCCTCGTCCAGCCGGGCGACCTCGTGATCATCATCAGCTACGCCCAGATGAGCGACGCCGACGCCCGCGCGTTCCAGCCGAGCGTCGTGCACGTCGACCGGGACAACAAGATCATCTCGCTGGGCTCCGACCCGGGCGAGCCGGTGCCGGGCAGCGACCAGCTGCGCGGTGACCTCGTCCACTGACGGGCCCGCATCTCGCGCGACATCTCACGCGACCGCAGGTCAGCCGCAGGGCGGACCTGCGGTCGTTCCGTTTTCGGGGGGCCCGCCCGTCATGTCCGTTCAGGGTTAGTGTCACAATGACGAGAACACACCCCTGGAGGAGGGCCCATGATCCCTCGACTGCTCACCGCCCCCGAACCGGGCTGGACCGTGGACGCCGACGTCGTCGTGGTCGGCTCCGGCATCGCCGGACTCGTCACCGCGCTGAGGTGCCGCCCCCACGGCAAGGTCCTGCTCGTCACCAAGGCCCTGCTGGATGAAGGTTCCACCCGATGGGCCCAGGGAGGCATCGCCGCCGCGCTCGCCCCGGACGACACCCCCGACGACCATCTCACCGACACCCTGGTCGCCGGGGTCGGGCTGTGCGACGAGGAGGCCGTCCGGACGCTCGTCACCGAGGGCCCGGAGGCCGTGCGGTGGCTGATCGGCCTGGGGACCGAGTTCGACCGTACGGCCGGCGGTGACGTGGCGCTCACCCGCGAGGGCGGCCACCACCGGCGGCGCATCGCGCACGCGGGCGGCGACGCCACCGGCGCCGAGATCAGCCGGGCCCTCCGCGCCGCCCTCAAGGACGCCGACATCGAGACGATCGAGCACGCGCTCGTCCTCGACCTGCTGAAGGACGGACGCGGGCGGGCCGCCGGGATCACGCTCCACGTGATGGGGGAGGGCCAGCCGGAGGGCGTCGGGGCCGTCCGCGCGAGGGCCGTCGTCCTGGCCACCGGCGGGCTCGGGCAGGTCTTCTCGGCCACGACCAATCCGTCCGTCTCGACCGGTGACGGCGTCGCGCTCGCGCTGCGGGCGGGGGCGGCCGCCACCGACCTGGAGTTCGTGCAGTTCCACCCGACGGTGTTGTGGGTGGGCGAGGGCGCGCGCGGGCAGCAGCCGCTGATCTCCGAGGCCGTGCGCGGCGAGGGCGCCCACCTGATCGACCATCAGGGCGAACGGTTCATGGTCGGCCGCCACGAGCTGGCCGAACTCGCGCCCCGGGACATCGTCGCCAAGGGGATCATGAACCGGATGCGGGAGACCGGGACGTCCCACATGTTCCTGGACGCCCGCCACTTCGGCGCCCGCATGTGGGAGGACCGCTTCCCGACGATCCTGGCGGCCTGCCGCCATCACGGGATCGACCCCGTCACCGAGCCGATCCCGGTGATTCCGGCCGCCCATTACGCGAGCGGCGGCGTCCGGACCGACCTGCACGGCCGCACCTCGATCCCCGGCCTGTACGCGTGCGGGGAGACCGCCTGCACGGGCGTCCACGGCGCCAACCGGCTCGCTTCCAACTCGCTGCTGGAGGGCCTGGTCTTCGCCGCGCGCATCGCCATGGCCATCGCAGGTGACCTGGCCGCTGAGGACGGCGACACGGGCCGCGGCACCGGGCCCCTCGACCAGGGCGGGGACGCGAGCCGCGGCGAAGACGGCCGCGGCGAGACGGCGAGCACCGGTGGGGGCGCGGGTTTGCTCGAGCCGGCGGTGCGGGGGGCGATCCAGCGGATCATGACCGCGTACACGGGCGTGCTGCGCAACGCCGAGGGCCTGGCCGCGGCGGAACGCGAGCTGGCGGCCCTGGCCGCGCGGCGGGGCGGTGCCGGGGGCGTGGCGCCCCGCGTGGAAGCCTGGGAGGCCACCAACCTGCACACGGTGGCCACGGCGATCGTGGCGGCGGCGCGGCGCCGCGAGGAGACCCGGGGCAGCCACTGGCGGGAGGACTTCCCCGACCGCGACGACGCCGCCTGGCGCGGCCACCTGATCACCCGCCTGACCGGCGACGCCGTGCCGGCCACCACCTACGAGGAGATGACATGACGCCGGAACTCCAGGAACGGCTGGCCGTCGCCGGGCTCGATCCACAGGCTGTGGAAAACCTCGTCCAGGTCGCACTGGACGAGGACGGCGCGGTCGACGTGACCAGTGCGCCGATCTTCCCGCCGGAGGACACCGCGAGCGGGGACTTCACCGCCCGCGAGGAGGGCGTCGTCGCCGGGATCCCGGTGGCCGAGGTCGTCTTCGAACTCCTGGACGTCGCGTACGCGGCGAAGGCCGCCGACGGGGACCGGGTGACGCCCGGCCAGGTGCTCATCACCGTGAACGGGCCGACGCGGGCGGTGCTCCGGGCCGAGCGGACCGCGCTCAACCTGCTCACCCACCTGTCGGGGATCGCCACCGCGACGAGCCGCTGGGTGGACGCGCTGGAGGGCACCAAGGCCAGGGTGCGCGACAGCCGCAAGACCCTGCCCGGCCTGCGGGCCCTGCAGAAGTACGCGGTGCGCTGCGGCGGCGGGGTCAACCACCGGATGGGCCTGCACGACTCGGCGCTGATCAAGGACAACCACGTGGCCGCGGCGGGTTCGGTCACGGCCGCCTACCAGGCGATCCGCCGGGTCTACCCGGCGCTGCACATCCAGGTCGAGTGCGACACCCTCGCCCAGGTCGAGGAGGCCCTCGCGGTCGGCGCGCGTTCGATCCTGCTGGACAACATGAGCATCGATCACACGCGCGAAGCGGTGGCGCTGGTGGCCGGCCGGGCGGAGCTCGAGGCGAGCGGCGGACTCGCTTTGGACAGGGCCCGAGATGTGGCCGTGACCGGCGTCGACTACCTTGCAGTAGGAGCGCTGACGCATTCGGCGCGCGTGCTCGACATCGGCCTTGACTTCTCCTGACCAGCGGGGACCTGATGCTGCTCACCATCGACGTCGGTAACACCCATACCGTCCTCGGCCTGTTCGAGGGCGAGGAGGTCATCGAACACTGGCGGATCAACACCGACCCGCGGCGCACCGCCGACGAGATCGCGGTGGTCCTCCAGGGGCTCGTCCAGCAGAGCCCGCTGCTGGCCGAGACCGACATCAGCGGCATCGCCCTCTGCTCGACCGTGCCATCCGTTCTGCATGAAATGCGGGAAATGTGCCGTCGCTACTACGGCGACGTGGCCGCGGTGATCGTCGAGCCCGGCGTCAAGACCGGCGTACCGGTCCGCATGGACAACCCCAAGGAGGTCGGCGCCGACCGCATCGTCAACGCCCTGGCCGCCGTCCACCTGCACAAGGGCCCGGCGATCGTGGTCGACTTCGGCACCGCCACCACGTTCGACGCCGTCTCGGCCAGGGGCGAGTACGTCGGCGGCGCGATCGCCCCGGGCATCGAGATCTCGATCGACGCGCTGTCGGTGCGCGGCGCCCAGCTGCACAAGATCGAGCTCCAGCGCCCCCGGAACGTGATCGCCAAGAACACCGTCGAGGCCCTCCAGTCCGGGATCATCTTCGGCTTCGCCGGCCAGGTCGACGGCATCGTCGAGCGCATGTCCGAAGAGCTGGCCGAGGACCCCGGCGGCGTCACCGTCATCGCCACCGGCGGGCTGGCGCCGCTCGTCCTCGACGAGGCGCGCAGCATCGACGCGTTCGAGCCGTGGCTCACCCTGGTCGGCCTGCGGCTCATCTACGAGCGCAACACCCCCTGAGCGCGCCCCGGCGCACCCCGGACGGCCGTCGCGCCGCGCACGCGCACAGTGATCATCGGGAAGTCGTTCGCGGGGCATCGATCGGGCTCGATAGCCTGGGGCGCGTGAGTGACGAGACCTACGACGACCTCCCGGAGCAGATGCGCGTGCGCCGGGAGAAGCTCGACCGGCTCCGCGAGAGCGGCATCGACCCGTACCCGGTGACCTTCCCCCGGACCGCGACCATCGCCGAGGTCCGGGAGAAATACCCCGAGCTCGAGCCGGGCACCGAGACGGGCGACAAGGTCGGCGTCACCGGTCGCGTCATGCTGGTGCGCAACACCGGCAAGCTCTGCTTCGCCACCATCCGCGACGGCAGCGGCGACATCCAGGTGATGTTGTCGCTGGCCAAGGTCGGGCAGGAGGCGCTGGACGCCTGGAAGCGCGACGTCGACCTCGGCGACCACGTGGGCGTCGAGGGCGAGGTCATCACGTCCCGGCGCGGCGAGCTCTCGGTCATGGCCGACTCCTACGCGATCACCTCGAAGTGCCTGCGGCCGCTGCCCGAGAAGCACGCCGGGCTGACCGATCCCGAGGCCCGCGTCCGGCAGCGGTACGTCGACCTCATCGTCAACGACGAGGCGCGCAAGATGGCGCACATCCGCAGCGCCACCGTGCGGGCCGTCCGCGACTTCTGGCACCACGAGGGCTACCTCGAGGTCGAGACGCCGATGTTGCAGCCGATCCACGGCGGGGCCGCGGCGCGTCCGTTCAAGACGCACATCAACGCCTACGACATGGAGCTCTACCTGCGCATCGCGATCGAGCTCTACCTCAAGAGGCTCGTCGTGGGCGGCATCGACAAGGTCTTCGAGATCAACCGCAACTTCCGCAACGAGGGCGCCGACTCGACGCACAACCCCGAGTTCACGATGGTCGAGGCGTACGGCACCTACCTCGACTACAACGACATGGCCGACCTGACGCAGCGCATGTACCAGGACGCGGTCGTCGCCGCGCTGGGCACCACCGTCGTCGTGCACGAGGGGCAGGAGATCGAGCTCGGGCTGCCCGAGTGGCCGCGCGTCACCCTCTACGGCTCGGTCTCCGAGGCGCTGGGCGAGGAGGTCACCCCGCACACGCCGATCGAGCAGGTGCGCAAGTACGCCGACGCCCGTGAGGTGCACTGGGACCCCAAGTGGGGCCAGGGCAAGGTCGTCCAGGAGATCTTCGAGGAGCTGATCGAGCACACGCTCGTCCAGCCCACGTTCGTCATGGACTACCCGGTCGAGACCTCGCCGCTGACCCGCCAGCACCGCGAGGAGCCGCTGCTCACCGAGAAGTGGGACCTGATCGGGTTCGGCACCGAGCTGGGCACCGCCTACTCCGAGCTGGTCGACCCGATCGAGCAGCGCCGCCGCCTCACCGAGCAGTCGCTGCTGGCGGCCGGCGGTGACCCGGAGGCCATGCAGCTGGACGAGGACTTCCTGCGGGCGCTGGAGTACGCGATGCCGCCGACCGGTGGAATGGGCGCCGGCATCGACCGGATGATCATGGCCTTCACCGGCAGGAACATCCGCGAGACGATCCTGTTCCCGCTGGTCAAGCCCGAATAGCGGGCAAGACTGAAGAACGGCCAAGGCTGAACGGCGGTCAGGACACCCGCACGGGGAGGGTGTCCAGGCCGCGCAGCACCAGGTTGTCGCGGTAGCCGAGGTCCCCGCCGATCGGTTCGACGTCGCGTTCGAAGAGCCTGCCGAGGGCGATCTGACCTTCGAGCCGGGCGAGCGGGGCACCCAGGCAGAAGTGGATGCCCAGGCCGAACGCCAGATGCCGGGACGCCTCGTCCGGGCCCGCGGCGTACCGGCTCAGGTCGAGCCGGTCGGGCTCGGCGAACACCGCGGGGTCGCGGTTGGCCGCCCCGGTCAGCAGCAGGACGAGCGCGCCCCGCTCCAGCTTCGCCCCGTCCAGCTCGACGTCCTCGAGCGCCGCGCGCAGGGTGAGCTGCACGGGCGGGTCGTAGCGCAGCAGTTCCTCGACCGCCGCCGGCACCTGCTCGGGATATTCGCGGAACCACGCGAGCTGGCCGGGGTGGCGCAGCAGGGCCAGCGCGCCGTTCCCGATCAGGTTGACCGTGGTCTCGTGCCCCGCCACCAGCAGCAGGACGCAGGTGGCCAGCAGCTCCTCCTCCGTCAGCCGGTCGCCGTCGGTGCCGCCGTCGCCGTCGGACACCGCGACGAGCGCGCTGAGCAGGTCGTCGCGGGGTTCCTTCCGGCGCATCTCCGCCAGGTCGGTGAAGTAGGCGACGAACTCGGCGCGCGCCTCGTCCCGCCGGGCGATCTCGTCCTCCGACAGCAGGAAGTCCGGATCGAGACCGCGGGCGAGCGCGTCCGACCACGTCTTGAAACGTGCCCGGTCACCCGCCGGAACGCCGAGGAGCTCGCTGATCATGATCACCGGCAGCGGATAGGCCAGGGCCGAGATCACGTCGACCTCGCCCCGGACGTCGGCGAGCAACGTGCCCACGACCTCCTCGACGCGCGGCCGCAGCCGTTCGACCAGGCGCGCGGTGAACGCTTTGCTCACCAGCCGCCGCAGCCGGGTGTGGTCGGGCGGGTCGAGCGTCAGGAACGAGCGCCGCCGGTTCTGGCCGCTCCAGAACCCGCCGGCGCCCTCCGGGCGGTGCCCGAAACGGGGATCGCGCAACACCCGCGCGCACATCTCGTACGACGTCGTGACCCACAACCCGACTTCGGTCCGCCGCAACCGGGGCCCGAACCGGCGGTAGTGCGCGTACGGGTCGGTCCGAAACGCCGGATCGAACGGATCGAAGCCGAGAATGGCCGGGGCGTCCATGAGCCAAGGTCATCCCGGTCTTGTACGCCGTGTCAATGGCTCAGGCGGAATCGCGGATGACCACGTCCGGGGTGAGCACCACCTGGCGGTGCCGGTGCCGTTCGCCCTCCGCGGCCTCGGCCAGTGCCAGCTCGGCCGCCTCGAACCCCAGCTCCTGGCGGGGCTGGCGGATCGTGGTCAGCGGAACGGCGGCGCTGCTGGCCAGCTCGATGTCGTCGTAGCCGATCACGGCGACGTCGTCGGGCACCCGCACGCCGAGCCGCACCAGCTCGTTGATCAGGCCGATGGCCAGCAGGTCGTTGGCGCAGAAAACGCCGTCCGGCATCTCCGGCAGGTCCATGAGCCGCTGCACCGCGGCCTGGCCCTCGGTCGGGGTGAGCGCCTCCTGGGTGAGCGTGATCAGCTCGCCACCGCCGGCCTTGGCCAGCGTGCGGGCGGCGCCGTTGCGGCGTTCGACGCACGGGGTCGGCTCGGGGAGCCCGGTCACGAACGCCAGCCGCTCGCGGCCGAGGCCGAGCAGGTGCGCGGCGGCGATGTCACCGCCGGCCACATGGTCGACCTGGGCGAAGCAGACGTCCGGTGCCGCATGGTCGAGCAGCACGACCGTCATGCCCGCGGCGCGCATCCGGGCGATCTCGTCCGGGCCGAGCCCGACCGGGATGATCAGCACGCCGGCGGCGCGCTGCTCCTCGAGCAACTCGATGATGCGGCGTTCCTTGTCGCGCGAGTGATCGTTGGTCAACCACAGAGCGTCATGGCCGGCCTCGTTGAGCGCCATCTCGGCGCCGCGGGCGACGTCGGTCGCGTACGGATTGGTGAGGTCCTCGACGACGATTCCGAATGCGCGGGCACGGCGCGGGACCGGCTCTTCCGGCCCCTGCCGGAGCCGCCGGGCGGACTCGTTGCGGACGAATCCGAGCTCCTCGATCGCCGCGCGAACGCGGTCACGGGTGGCTTCGGCCACGAGGTCTGGCCGGTTTAGGACATTCGAAACGGTCCCAACTGAGACTCCGGCACGCCTCGCGACTTCCCGAATGCTGGTGGGCGGCAACTCACTCCTCGTCGACCCCGGGGCTGTTTTCGCAGGTTATTGAGCTCCCCCTTGCGGACCCCCGTGAAAACCATCACGCATGGTGGCCATACAAGCACACAAGGTACTCAATCGGCGCTTGACGGGCCGGATCCGGCCGCCTAGCGTTCCGAGCCGAAGCGTAGCTTGAAACGATTCACGATCATCGTTGGCACGGGGTCGACGAAATCGGGCGAGAAGGGATGGGCTCGAGATGGCTGGCGATCATGGCCCGTCCCGGAACCAGACCTCCCTGACGGGGTGCCCGCGTTCGGTTGGCCAACGAGTGAATCGTCACCCGGAGTTCCCGCTCGACGCCCCGCAACCGACCCATCGGCCACCTCCGGCCAAGCATGCGAGATGGATAGGAAACAGATGATCTAAGTCCGGAGGCTCCGGACCCACGCAACCCAACGCGTAAGAGGCCTACCCGTGCCTGTGCAGCGGACGGCTGCATCCCCGCGGTCATCACCACGGACGAGGGAGGACGGAGTGGAACAGGCCACACTCGCACGTCGTGGCACCGACGATCTGCGACTGAGCGAGGAGGAGATCAGGTTGCTCGCGCAGATCGCCAGCGGTGTCACAGCCGATGTGGCGGCACGCAAACTCGAGCTGAGCGCGCGGACGTTGAGGCGGCGTCTGCGCACGATCTGCGATCGGCTCGAGGTCAACACCCCTATCGAGGCCGTGGTGTGGGCGGCCCGAAGGCAACTCATCTGAGCAGTTCGAGACGAGCTACGTCCATCCCCGCAGCGGCGACGTTCTGACAGGTAGGTCCCTGCATCAGACGTCGCCGCGGACGAAGCTCCGGCTCGCCCGCCGCGCGGCGCTCCCGGGGGAAGCCGCCGCACCCTTCTCGTCCCCGACCCCCCAACGCCTACGCGCTCCCGTCCACATGTAGGTGTCTTGATCGGTATCACGTCTCTAGCGGCTTCATGTCGTCGGGGCCGAGTCCACCTGGGCTCGGCCCCGACGCGTTCGTTCATGGGGCGGCGTGCGTCAGGCAGCGCCCCTGATGCGCTTTGAGGGCGCAGGAGATGTGCGGGGATGGCGGCGGCTTTCCTCGGGCGTGTGGCGGGTTGTCGAGAGCGTTCCTGGGAGCGGTCAGGCGACGCGGACGGCGCCGGCGTAGGGACGGCCCGACATCGGGACGATCTTGACGACGTCGCCGGTCTGCGGGGCGTGGAGCATCTTGCCGTCGCCGACGTACATGCCCATGTGGTGCAGGTCGGCGTAGAAGAAGACGAGGTCGCCCGGCTGGAGCTGCTCGCGGGAGATGTGGGTGCCCGCGTTCCACTGGCTGCCGGTGTAGTGCGGGAGGCTGATGCCGACCTGCTTGTAGGCCCACATGGTGAGGCCCGAGCAGTCGAACGAGGTCGGGCCCGCGGCGCCCCAGACGTACGGACGGCCGAGCTTGCCCATCGCGTAGCGGAGGGCCTGGGCGCCCTTGCCGGTGCCGACGACGGGGAGCTTGGCGAGCTCGGTGGGGTCGCGCTTGACCAGGCGGCCGCGGACCTTCTCGTAGAGGTCGGTGACCTTCTTGCGCTGGGAGTCCAGCTGGGTCCGGAGCTGGGAGACCTGCTTGGCGCGTTGTTCCGCCGCCTTGCGGGCGCGCTGGGCGGCCTGCATCGCCTGCATGAGGCCCTGGACGCGGGTGCCGTCCTGGGTGGCGAAGTAGTGCAGGGTGGCAGCCTGGTCGAGGAGGCGCTGCGGGTCCTGCGAGGCGACGAACGAGACCGTGGGGTCGGCGCCGCCCTGCATGTAGCTCGTGGCGGCCAGGCTGCCGACCTTCTCGCGCACGCCCTCGAGCGCCTTCTCCTGGCGCTTGGCGTTGTCGGCGGCGACCTTGGCGGCGCGCTGCGACTGCTGGAGCTTCACGCGGAGGCCGTTGTACTGCTCGGTCAGCTGCTCGAGCTGGTCGGCGAGCTTGTGGGCCTGCGAGCGCAGCTCCTTGGTGGACGGCTCGGGGTCGGCGTGCGCCGGCGGGGCCGTCAGCGACACGCCGACGAGCATCCCGGTGACGGCGAGGGCGCGGAATCGAGCACCCCGCCTGCCGCGAACCGAGCGTGAAAAGGATGCAGGGCGCAATGGCTCCACTAATTCTCCTCTCCTCGTCCGCCTACCGAGTTAGCTGACGGGTTCGGGCCGGAGCAGCCCTTCCGCGGATCGGCGCGATGGTCGCGCTCTGCGGATTCACCCCAGTCGGTAACGGGCACCGGGGTGATCCCCCGGAACCCTCCGAAAGTGGGTCCCCGGCTCCTCGGGACGCTGGCTTGCGGCCCGTGGACTCGGCGGTTCGGCCGCCGTGACGGTGGCCGATGTCAGCGCAGGACACTAACGGAGTCGGACCCCGATGCCAACCAGAACATGCGAAATCACAGGCGCCACAGAGTGATCACCTGATGTCACAGGGGTGGGGATGTGCCTTACATCACCTTCGGGGCGGGGGTGTGGTCTCTTTTATCTAGTCACCCCGGGAAGCTACCTACGGTAAGGGGACGTCCACCACAGGTAAAGGCCGGACGTTCGATAATGTCGCCTGTTTGTGGAAGTAGTGATCAGGCGTGCCCGCACCGCCGACGTCCGGCACATCAGGCGCCTCGTCGACATGTACTCGGGGCCGGGGCGCCGCCTGCTCAAGAAGACCACCGTGAAGTTGTACGAGGACGTGCAGGAGTTCTGGGTCGCCGAGGACCTCCAGGCCGACGCCGTCATCGGGTGCGGTGCCCTGCACGTGATCTGGGACGACCTGGCCGAGGTCCGTTCCGTCGCGGTCGACAAGGGACACGGCGGGCGGGGGATCGGTCACCGCATCGTCGCCAAGCTCCTGGAGACCGCGCGGGAACTGGGCGTGGAACGGGTGTTCTGTCTTACCTTCGAGGTGGACTTCTTCGCGCGGCACGGGTTCCAGCCGATCTTGGGTACGCCGGTCTCGCCCGAGGTGTACGAAGAACTTCTGCGCTCTTATGACGACGGTGTGGCCGAGTTTCTGGACCTGGACCGGGTCAAGCCGAATACGTTGGGAAATACCCGGATGTTGCTTCGCCTGGAGGACTGACCGATGAGTGAACCCCCCCACCGCGGGCGGCCCTACCCGCAGTCGGGCCCTGGGCAGCACTGGCAGGGAGGTCAGGCGCCTTCCCAGTGGCAGGGCGGGCAGCCCCCGCAGCAGCAGTGGCAGCAGCAGTGGCAGGGTCAGCAGCAGTGGCAGCCGTCCGAGCCGCATTACGACGACACGGCGGACGCCGCCGAGCTCCCGCTGGCGCCGATCGCGCGGCGCGCCGGGGCCCGGCTCATCGACTTCACGCTGGTGGCCGTCTTCGGCTTCGCGCTCATCCTGCCGATCACGCTCGGGGTGATCGGGCTCGACACGGCCGGGGACAAGGCCAACACCGAGGGCGGCGTCTGGAACTGGCCGATCCTCTTCACCTTGTTCACGGTGTTGTCGGTGTTGCCTTTCCTTTATGAGGCCGCGCAACTGTCGATGTGGGGGCGCACGCTCGGCAAGCGCATCATGGGGCTGGGCGTCGTGCAGGTGCGGCCGGCGGGCGAGGCGCTGACCACGTACCAGGCGGTCTGGCGTTCGGCCATCAACAATGTCGCCTATCAGATCGGCGTCTTCGCGTTCCTGGCGCTCGCGGTGATGTTCTGGGAGTACTTCGCATACGGGATGCTCCTCGTCTGGGCGGGCGCGTGGATGGCCTATCTGTGGGCGATCTGGGACCAGCCACTGCACCAGTCCCTGCACGACCGTCTTGCGGGCACCGTCGTCATCGACGAACGGGGCCAGTACGCGGAGTATGACCAGACCGCCGAGTTCGAGGCCTGAAGGCCCGAAAGTCCACCGTGCCCGCGCCAGAAGAGCCGCCAGGCGGCCCTGAAGAAGGTGCGTCCACCGTTTCCGGGCCGCCGGGCGAACTGGCGGAGCCGGGGCAGCGGTTGCTCGCCCGGATCGTCGACACGCTTCTTGTCGGTCTGCCAGTAGTGATGGTCGTCGGCGCCGTTCTGCCGGAGCGGGAAGCCGAGATCGCGCTGCCGCCGGCGATCGCGGCGTGCCTCTTTCTTTATGAGTGGGTTCAGCTCGCCGTCCTGGGGCGGACTCTCGGCAAGCGCTTCGCCGGCGTCCAGGTCGTGCGAATGGATTCCGGGGGACCTGTCGGATGGTGGCGGTCACTGCCACGAACGGCGGTGTACACGGTGCCCATCGCCGTCCAGCCCGTCCCCATCCTGGGCGTACTGGCCGGTCTGTTCTGGGTCGTGAACGCGGCGGCAATGTACGAGGGGGAACGGCGCCAGGCGCTGCACGAGCGGCTGGTGGGCACTCTCGTGGTGAAACGCGCGGGCGGCGCGGGGTCCGGTCGCTGACGTCGACTGGTACGCGCGGTGTGACGGTATTGAGGACTTTTCCGCTGATATAGGGATGCGATCCGTGCCGCGGGGCGCGGCGGCCCTTGCGCGCGCGGACGGCAAAGGATTTCGTCGGCACGGTCCACACCGGAATCTATCCACATCAGGTGTACGGTCCTGATCACCCGGTGGAGGTGATTCGGTGCCGCAGCGTGCCGGTAAGTACCGTTACGTGGGGGTTAAACGATGGCTCCGGGATCGGTGTTGCCCTGCCCGTTAAGCGCCCCCCGGGAGTATTTCTCTCCCCGAACCGGCCACCTCGGAATGTCCGTCCAGTAGGAATGCAAGATCGATGGCCCAGGTCAGGTGGCCCACGGTGACCCCCGTCACCCTCGAAAACATCCCGGCGCGGAGGCCGGACAATTCATGCACCTGCCGACCGCCGCGCGCCGTGGCGGGCAGTGCTATCCGGCGGATGGCGGATTGGGCGACCTTGATTACGATGAGTTACCGCCCAGGGAAGGAAACTTCATCGCGAGTGTTGAATTGTCATCGGCCAACATCGCGGTATATCTTTGTCAACCGAATGCAGTTTGCTCCAGCTGAAAGGTCTGTCCCCATGGCACAGAAGGTTCAGGTGCTTCTCGTCGATGACCTCGACGGTGGCGAGGCGGACGAGACCGTGGCGTTCTCGCTCGACGGCGCCTCCTACGAGATCGATCTCAGTAGCGCCAACGCAAAGAAGCTGCGGGATTCTCTGCAGCCGTTCGTGGAGAAGTCGCGTAAGGCCGGCACCGTTCGTCGCCGCCGCCCCCGCGGCGCGTCCAGTCGCGAGCGGAGTGCCGACATCCGCGCCTGGGCCAAGCAGCGCGGCATCAAGGTCAACGAGCGCGGTCGCATCCCGCAGAACGTGGTCGAGCAGTACGAGGCGGCTCACTGACACACCTCGCTTCGGCGGCCCGCTCCGGCACACTCGGGGCGGGCCGTTCGCTTGTGGCGTAGCGTTCTGTGGGTTGCGCCGCTCGCGACGAGGTAGACAGGCCTCAGTCGGCTAATCCGCGCGTTGTGCGGCATCGAACGGCTCGCTGCGCGAACGACCTGCTGAAAAGCCCCGTTCGCTTGCGGCGTAGCGGGAACATGACGCACCGATGGGGTAGTTGGATGAGGATGAACAGCGCTTAGCTGGGGAACGTCTCCTGGTGGGAGTGCACCGGGTTGGCCTCCTCGGGGCGGGCTAGCATGCGGAAGGACAGGTTCGGACGTTCCGGACTCTGCCCTACCGCTCTGTGAGGAGCGACGAGATGTTCGAGAGGTTCACCGACCGTGCGCGGCGGGTTGTCGTTCTGGCTCAAGAAGAGGCCAGGATGCTCAACCACAACTACATCGGCACCGAGCACATCCTCCTGGGTCTGATCCACGAGGGCGAGGGTGTCGCTGCCAAGGCTTTGGAGAGCCTGGGGATCAGCCTCGAGGCGGTGCGCCAGCAGGTCGAAGAGATCATCGGCCAGGGTCAGCAGGCGCCGTCGGGCCACATCCCGTTCACTCCGCGTGCCAAGAAGGTCCTTGAGCTGTCGCTGCGTGAGGCGTTGCAGCTGGGCCACAACTACATCGGCACTGAGCACATCCTGCTGGGTTTGATCCGTGAGGGCGAGGGCGTGGCGGCCCAGGTCCTGGTCAAGCTGGGCGCGGACCTCAACCGGGTCCGCCAGCAGGTCATCCAGTTGCTGCACGGCTACCAGGGCAAGGAGCCGGCCGCCTCCGGCGGGCCGACCGAGTCGGCGCCTTCCACCTCCCTTGTGCTGGACCAGTTCGGCCGCAACCTCACGCAGGCCGCCCGCGAGGGCAAGCTCGACCCGGTCATCGGCCGGGACAAGGAGATCGAGCGGGTCATGCAGGTGCTGTCCCGCCGCACCAAGAACAACCCGGTGCTGGTCGGCGAGCCGGGCGTCGGCAAGACCGCCGTCGTCGAGGGCCTCGCCCAGAAGATCGTCAAGGGCGAGGTGCCCGAGACGCTCAAGGACAAGCAGCTCTACACGCTCGACCTGGGCGCGCTGGTCGCCGGCTCCCGCTACCGCGGTGACTTCGAGGAGCGCCTCAAGAAGGTGCTCAAGGAGATCCGCACCCGCGGCGACATCATCCTGTTCATCGACGAGCTCCACACCCTCGTCGGCGCGGGCGCCGCCGAGGGCGCGATCGACGCCGCCAGCATCCTCAAGCCGATGCTGGCCCGCGGCGAGCTCCAGACCATCGGCGCCACGACGCTGGACGAATACCGCAAGCACCTGGAGAAGGACGCCGCGCTCGAGCGACGCTTCCAGCCGATCCAGGTCGCCGAGCCGTCCCTGTCGCACACCATCGAGATCCTCAAGGGCCTGCGCGACCGGTACGAGGCGCACCACCGCGTCTCGATCACCGACAGCGCCCTCGTGGCCGCCGCGCAGCTGGCCGACCGCTACATCAGCGACCGGTTCCTGCCGGACAAGGCGATCGACCTCATCGACGAGGCCGGTTCGCGGATGCGCATCCGCCGGATGACCGCGCCGCCGGACCTGCGCGAGTACGACGAGAAGATCGCCGACGTGCGGCGCGAGAAGGAGTCCGCGATCGACGCGCAGGACTTCGAGAAGGCCGCCGCGCTCCGCGACTCCGAAAAGCAGCTTCTCGCGCAGAAGGCGCAGCGCGAGAAGGAATGGAAGGCCGGCGACATGGACGTCGTCGCCGAGGTGACCGAGGAACTGATCGCCGAGGTCCTCGCCACCGCCACCGGCATTCCGGTCTTCAAGCTCACCGAGGAGGAGACCACGCGTCTGCTCCGCATGGAGGACGAGCTGCACAAGCGGGTCATCGGGCAGGAGGACGCCATCAGGGCGCTCTCGCAGTCCATTCGGCGGACCCGCGCCGGCCTGAAGGACCCGAAGCGCCCCGGCGGTTCGTTCATCTTCGCCGGCCCCTCCGGTGTCGGTAAGACCGAGCTCTCCAAGACGCTCGCCGAGTTCCTCTTCGGTGACGAGGACGCGCTCATCCAGCTCGACATGAGCGAGTTCATGGAGAAGCACACCGTCTCGCGTCTGTTCGGGTCCCCGCCCGGATACGTCGGTTACGAGGAGGGCGGCCAGCTCACCGAGAAGGTGCGCCGCAAGCCTTTCTCCGTCGTGCTGTTCGACGAGATCGAGAAGGCCCACCCGGACATCTTCAACTCGCTGCTGCAGATCCTGGAGGACGGTCGGCTGACCGACGCCCAGGGCCGGGTCGTGGACTTCAAGAACACCGTCATCATCATGACGACGAACCTCGGTTCGAAGGACATCTCCAAGGGCGTCTCGATGGGCTTCGCCCGTTCGAACGACGACCAGGGCAACTACGAGCGGATGAAGGCCAAGGTCTCGGAGGAGCTCAAGCAGCACTTCCGTCCCGAGTTCCTCAACCGCGTCGACGACACGGTGGTCTTCCACCAGCTCACCCCGACGGAGATCATCGAGATCGTGGATCTCATGATCGCGAAGGTGGACGAGCGGCTGAAGGACCGCGACATGGGCCTGGAGCTCAAGCAGGAGGCCAAGGACCTGCTGGCCGAGCGGGGTTACGACCCCGTCCTGGGCGCCCGGCCGCTGCGCCGGACCATCCAGCGGGAGATCGAGGACAACCTGTCCGAGAAGATCCTCTACAACGAGCTCAAGGCCGGTCAGATCGTGATCGTCGGTACCGAGGGCACCGGCGAGGAGGCCAAGTTCACGTTCAAGGGCGTGCCGAAGCCGACCGGCGTGCCGGACAGCCCGCCGCCCATCGAGGGCGCGGTCAACTTCAACAAGGACTGATCCGCCGAGGATCCGTCCAGGGGCAGAGTCCGCCCGGCAAGGGCCCGCACCACCCGGTGCGGGCCCTTCCGCGTTCCCGGGGACGCGGAGATGGCCGGGCACTACGATCATCGAGCCTTCCGGACCGGCGGGCTCGATGGACGGCGGTGAGGGTCGATGAACGGCGGTGGTTCGCCGGACGGCGGCGGGTCGGAGCGCGGCGGTGGAGCGAAGGGCGCACGCGCCGTGCCGCGGCCGCCCGACGATGCCCCGGCGGCGGCCCCTGAGACGCCCGTCACCGTCCTCAGACCGCGACGCTCGCTCAGGAACCTCGCGGCCGTTCAGATCGCCGTGGGCGCCCTTCTGGGCGCGCTGGCGGTCCTGGTCTTCGTGAAGGGGGCGCTCGCGCCCGGCATCTGCGTCGCCTTCGTGGCGTTCGCGGCCCTGGGCGCGCCACTGCCGCTGCTGCTCGGCGAGGTGCGGATCGACGCCCGGGGGTTGCGCACCAAGCGCGACGTGGCCGACAGGAAGGCGGCGGCGTGGACAGAGATCACGGCGCTGCGGGTGCGCCGGAACGTGTGGACGGAGTCCGTGGAGGCCGTCCGCGACGACGGGTCCTCGATGCTCCTGGGCGCTCCGGTCCGATCCCGGCTGGGGAGGGACCCGGCGTTCGACGCCGCCGTGGCCGGCCTCGCCCGGCGCGCGGGCGTCACGGCGGAACGCGGGCCCGGCTCGCTCACCGGCCGGTGGGTGGTGACACGCGCGCTGTTCATCGGGGTGTGGGCGTTCGTCCTCGTGGCGGTCGACCCGCTCTGGCATCACCCCGTGTGGCCCGGCCGCCCGGAAGCCCGCACGCTCCCCGACGCGTGCGCGGTGTCGGGACCCGTCGCTCGCTCCGCGTTCCCGCGGTCGTCTCCGGAGCGTTCATCGTCGGCCGATGAGAGCGGGTGCGAGTGGGGCGATGGGCTGACGCTCCGGTACAGCCGGTACGAATACGCGGTCGGCCGGGACGGCGGTATCGAACAGGCCAAGGGAAGATTCCTGGATGGTCCGGGCGGGCCGACCCCGGGCGCCGAGGGCGCGAGGGCCGTGCCGGACGCCGGAGACGAGGCCGTGATGCTCGTCTCGGCTCAAGGGAAGACCCGGGCCACCGTGACCCAGATCCAGATCTCCGTTCGCAGGGCGAACGTTCTGATCTGGCTCGTCTACACGCCTCCCCGCGGCCTCGACGCCCCCGCCGAGGCATCGCGGACCGCGGAACGCCTGGCTCGCGAGGCCGCGGCCGCGGTCGTCGTGGAGTAACAGGCCGAGGCGCGGACGGCCGGGCAGATGACGGCCCGCCGCGGATGGCTAAGCATGGGGACGGCCCAGCGCGGTCGGCCGGGCATGTGGCGGTGCGGCGTGTGACGGCGGGCCTCGGACGGTGCGGCTCGCGACATCGAGCAGGCGGGTGAACGCCCGGTGCGCAGAGGTCAGCGCCGCCGGCGGCGGATGCGGCGGATGCGCTCGTCGGCCTGCTCGGGGGCGGCGTTGCCGCGTTCGACGCGGCGTTCGAGGTGGAACTCCACGGCCTCGCCGAGCGGGTGGTCGGCGACCTTGCGCCACCGCCAGTGCTGGGAGCGCCGGCCGGCGAGGCGTTGCTCGGCGGCGTCCGCGGCCTCCGCGTCGGGGGTGCCACGGGCCATGTCCAGGGTCTGGGACGCGCGGTGGCGTTCGGCGCGGTGTCGCCGCGCGCGGCTGCGCGGCAGGTTCTTGCGCGACGCCTTGTCGTTCTCGCCGTAGAGGTTGCGCCGGTCCTTGCGGTAACTCAGCCGCTTCTTCTCCTGCGGGCTCCGCTTCATACGCGGGAACGTAACCGGCGGCGGGGGCTTTCGGCGACCTGTTTTCTGTCGGACCCACACAGTAGGATTCGAATATGCGTTCGAATCTGATGGGGTCGGCGGCGGACTTCCGGCGAGGGCGGCGGCGCGGGCCGATCCTCCACTCCGATGTGGCGCAACTCTTCCTCCAGGACATGAGGACCCCTGCGCCTCCGCAGCTACCGATCTTCCGATCGCGGTTGCAGGGTGAGCTGCTGGCCCGGCTCCTGCTGGGCCCGGAGCGGGAGACGACGATGCTCGATCTGGCCGTCATGCTCCGGACCGATCTCGGGTCCGTGGTGCGCGAGGTCGACCGGCTGGCACGGGCGGGGCTGCTGGTGCTGCGGCGGACGACGGCGGGCCGGATGGTGCGCAGGGACACGGACACGCCGCTGTACGAGCCGCTGGCGACGCTCCTCATGCACACCTTCGGGCCGAAGGCGGTGGTGGACGAGGAGTTCGCGCGGCTGCCGGGCGTGGTGGGCGTGTGGTTGTTCGGCGCCTGGGCCGAGCGGTACGAGGGCGTCGGCGGGCCGCCGCCCGGCGACGTGGAGGTGCTGATCATCGGCGACCTCTCGCCGGCCCGGGCCTTCGACGCGGCGCAGGAGGCCACCGCGCGGCTGGGGCTCCCCGTGCACCCCGTGGTCCGTTCGGCGCGCGAGTGGCGAGAGGACGACGACCCGTTCCTGCGCGAGATCCGCGCGGGAACGACGCACCCGAGCGGTCAGTAGTCGATCAGGGCGCCGCAGCTGACGTTGACCGTGGCGGCGGTCATGGTGCGGGCACGGTCGGAGGCGACGAACGCGGCCACCTGGCCGACGTCCTCCAGGGTGGCGGTGCGGCCGAGCATCGTCGGCTCCGTCAGGCTCTCGATGAGCGCGTCCCGGCCCTCGAAGCCCGCCGGGATGGTCTCGGGGACGCCGCCGGTCCGCAGGGTCACGAAGCGCACGCCGTCGCGGCCGAGCTCGGCCGACACCTGGCGGCGCATCGCCTCGATCACCTCGAACGCGGTCTGCAGGCCGCCGACGTGGTAGTCGCGCACCGGGTCGCCCGAGCCGCCGAACGCCAGGATCACTCCCGACCCCTGCCGCTTCATGTGGCGGACGGCGGCCCGCACGGTCAGGAACGTGGTCCGGAGGGCGGTGATCACCGGCCGCTCGTAGTCGGCGAGCGACATCTCGGCGAACGGGGTGCCCTGCACGTCGCCATGCTGGATGACGTTGAACGAGACGTCGAGGCTCCCGGCCTTCGCCGCGACGGCGTCCGCGTGCTCGTCGACCGCGCGTTCGTCCAGCGCGTCGACCTCGGCGGTCTCGGCCTCGCCGCCGGCCGCGCGGATGTCCCCGGCCACCCGCTCCAGCGTGGCCGCGGTGCGGCCGGCGAGGAACACGCGGGCCCCTTCGGCGGCGAACGCGCGGGCCGCCGCGCCGCCGATCGATCCGCCGCCGCCGTAGATCACTGCGTTCTTGCCTTCGAGCAACATGGGCCGTCCTTCCGTCCGGGAACAGGTCTCACCGGAGAGACCAGGCCCCTACCGGAAACTCATCGCTCCAGCCAGGCGTCGATCTCCGCGTGCAGCCGGGTCTTCGTGGCGTCCGGCGCGAACGAGGCGTCCGCTCCGGCGCGGGCGAACCCCGCCAGCACGTCGTCGTCATACCCGAACGTGTCGCGGACCCGCGCGTACTCACCCGCGAGCGGAGTGCCGATCATGACCGGGATGTCGGTATTGATGGTGATCTTGAGTCCGGCCTCCCGGAGCCGGGGGAGCGCGTGCTCGGCCAGCGAGGGCGCGAAGCCGAGCGCCACGTTGGACGACGGGCAGACCTCCAGCGGGATGCCGCGATCGCGGACCTCGGCGACCAGGTCCGGGTCGTCCAGCACGCGCACGCCGTGCCCGAGCCGCTCGGTGCGGCCCGCGGTGATCGCCTGCCGGATGCTCGCGGCGCCCTCCGCCTCGCCCGCGTGGTGGACGACGTGCAGCCCGGCGTCCCGCGCCGCCGCGAAGACCTCGGTGAACGGGTCGCCCGCGAACGCCTCGTCGCCCGCGAGCCCGACGGCCACGACCTCCTCGTACCGCTTCGCCAGGTCGAGCGTGCGCCAGGCCCGCTCGACGGAACGGCGGCGCGAGTGGTCGAGCAGCAGCCGGACCTCGATCCCGAAGTCCGCACGCCCCTGGTCCAGGCCCTCGATCACGGCGGCCAGGGGCATGGACAGGTCGCCGAGGCGCTCGCCATGGGCCGCCGCGGTGAACGAGAGCTCGGCGTAACGGGTGCCCTGCGCCGCCTCGTCCGCGCAGTACTCGTACGCGATGCGCCGGAAGTCGTCCGGGGTGAGCAGGCAGTTGCGGACGAGCTCGTTCTGCGCGAAGAAGTCGGCGAAGCCGCCGAAGACGTAACCGTCGCGCAGATGCCCGGGAATCTCGACGCCGTTCGCCGTGCCGATCTCGTGGAGCGTCGTCCACCGGACCGTGCTCTCGAGGTGAACGTGCAGGTGGGCCTTGGGAAGCAGCAAGAGATCACGCACCGTCGAACCGTAGGCCACGAGCATCCGGCGATGCCACGCAATTAAGCCGGGCCGCCACCAAGGCGCCCGCCCCGCTCAGCGCCCGGCCGCCCCGTCGAACTTGATCCGCTCAGTGAACGCCCGCCACGCGCCCCGATCGAACCCGAGCCGAGGCCCGTCCGGATCCTTGCTGTCGCGAACGAACACGCGGTCGGAGCTGCGGGCGGTCTCGACGCACTCTCCTGTGGAGCCGCTACGCCGCGCCTTCCGCCATTGGAGAGTCAGAGGTTCCGATCCATCCATATGTCACTCATCGCTCCTGTGATCATTCCGATCGAGGCCTCAGGCGAGAGGGCTTCAGCCTTGAGCTGATCGTAGTTGAGCGAGACCCACTCGAACTCATCGGTTCGTTCGATCATGCGGCCACTGTCCCGGCAGAGCGCGTAGCCGACTGGCGGCTCGTCCGAGAACTCGAAGATTGTGAACGCGCCGTCGATTCCGGCATGCTCCCCGACCGCGAACGGAAGCACCTGGATACGGATGTTGGGGCGTCGAGCCAGCCCGCGCAACTGTTGAAGCTGGGCACGCGTGACTTCGACACTCCGGACAGGCTGTTTCACAGCTGCCTCGTGCAATATGACCGAGACCATGGGTGGATCTTGGCGATCAAGGATCCGCTGCCGCTTCATCCTCTCGGCCAGCCGCGCCTCCACGACCGGCGAAGGATCCATGGGGCGCCCCGCAACCAGAAGCGCGCGGGCGTACTCCTCGGTCTGAAACAGGCCAGGAACCAGGTGCGTTGACCACATGCTGATCCGCTTCGCCTTGGTCTCCAGATCGACATAGTGCTCGAACCAACGGGGTTGTGAGCGGACGAGTTCGGCGAGGTGGGTGAGGACTTCGGGGAGGCCGTAGACGAGGTCGGCCTTCTCGGGGAACCCGTCGGGCGGGTTGCGGCGGGCGGTCTCCACGCTGGCGACCGTGGACAGCGACCAGCCGAGCTCGGCGGCCAGACGTTCCTGCGTCCAGCCGAGGCGCTCGCGCAGGCGGCGGACCTCGGCGCCGAAGAACGCGGCGAGGGAGGCGTAGGGGTCGAGCTCGCGTGCTGTCGGCATTGCACAACTCCGGTGTACGGGTCGTTGGCCACCACAGCGTAATCGAGCGGTGACACGCTGATCGGGAATCGGTAGAACCCGTGGTCGACTCGTGTGGAGGGACTCAGGCATGTCCAGCGTGCTCCCGGCTCCGCTCAAGAAGGTGTGGCTCGTCAACCGGCCGGAGGCGGCGCCGCAGGCGCGGCACGAACTCCTGCTCACCGCTCGTGCGCTCGGGCTGGACGCGGAGATCGTGGATCGGCTGGAGCTGTGCACGAGTGAGATCGTCACGAACGTCGTCCAGCACGCGGGCGGCGCCACGCTGACGCTGTGCCTCACCCGTACAGCGGAGCGGCTGCGCGTCGAGGTGCGCGACTCCTGTGCGCGGATGCCGGTGGCGCCGGGATCCGCGCAGGAGTGGGACGAGGGCGGGCGCGGGTTGTTCATCGTCGCTCATCAGGCCGATGACCACGGCGCGTATCACGCGGACGGCGGCAAGGTCGTCTGGTTCGAGGTCGTCACCTGGCCCAAGGCCGACCCCGGCACATGCGTTTGATTTCACTGGGCCATGAGTTCGAGTGAAAACCGTTCGCACACTTTGCGATGTCGCTACTTTCGGTACATGACTGGTCACGAAGAGATCATCTCCGCCGCGGTTCCGGTACCCGCCGGGTACTTCGACCTGCTCGACGACATCAAGCGCGAGATCGCAGCCGCTCGTGCCCGGACCGCGCTCGCGGTCAACACCGAGATGATCGCGCTCTACTGGCACATCGGCCGCCACATCCTCCATCGCCAGGCCGGTGAGGGATGGGGCGCGAAGGTCATCGACCGTCTCTCGGTCGACCTTCGGACCGCGAACCCCCAGGTCAAGGGCCTCTCGCGGGCCAACCTGCACTACATGCGCGCGTTCGCTCTGGCTTGGCCGGACTTTGTCCAACAGCCTGTTGGGCAAATTCCCTGGGGCCACATCACCGTGCTGATCGACCGTGTCAAGGACCAGCAGGTCAGGGACTTCTACGTGCGCCGGATCGTGGCGGAAGGGTGGTCGCGGGGCTTCCTCGTCGATCGGATCAGATCGCGGCTGCACGAGCGGGTCGGCGCCTCGGCGGCCACGTTCGAGAGAACGGTCCCCCCGGAGGAACGAGACGACGTCCGGGAGCTGGCTCGCGATCCATGGGTGCTCGACTTCCTCGACAACAGCGTGCCGAACACCGAACGGGAGCTGGAGTCGCGGATCCTGGCCAACATCGCCCGCTTCCTCCAGGAGATGGGTGCGGGTTACGCGTTCATGGGCTGCCAGTACTGCCTGCTGGTGGACGGCGAGGAGTACTTCGTCGACATGCTCTTCTACAACGTCAGGATCCGGCGGTTCGTCGTCATCGAGTTGAAGATCGGGAAGTTCAAGCCCGAGTACGTGGGCAAGCTGAACTTCTATCTCAGCGTCGTCGACGCCCGGCTGCGGCATCCCGAGTACGACGGGGAGACGATCGGGATCCTGCTGGTCGCCGAGCGAAGCGAGGTCACGGTCGAGTTCTCGCTCAACCGTGTGGGTTCCCCGATGTCGGTAGGGACCTTCGCCACGGAGACGTTGCCGGTGGACGTGCGGGCCACGTTGCCGAGTCAGGAGGCGCTGGCCGGGGCCATGGCCCCGGTGCTCACCGAGCAAGCCGGACCGGAGGGGGAGTCCTTCTGAAAATCGGTGGACGGTGGGCGGGAGCGCGCGGATCATGCTCGTGATGGGGAAGATGGATGCGGTCGCGGCTCGGGTGGCGGGGGGCGCCACGGTGCGGTTCCGGCCCACGGGGTCGTCGATGGTTCCGCTGATCCATAGTCGTGACGTCGTCGACGTCGCGCCGGTGGACGCGGCGAAGGTCGAGGTCGGCGACATCGTGCTCGCCAAGGTCGCCGGGACGGTCTACCTGCATCTGGTCTCGGCCGTCGACGCCGCCCGGGGGCGGGTGCAGATCAGCAACAACCGGGGACGCGTGAACGGCTGGACGAGCCGCGACCGGGTCTACGGGATCTGCGTCGCCGTGGACGACACGCCACGGCCCCGCGTTGAGGGCAAGCTGACCGGAGAGCGGCCGGGGGACGTCGCGCCCTAGCGGGGCAGGGCGTAGCGGCCGTCGTCCAGGGGGTCGACCAGGCCGTCGGCGATGAGGGTGTCGAGGGCGCGTTCGCGTTGGGGTGCGTCCGACCAGACGATGTCCAGGGCGGGCTTCTCCACCGGGCCGTCGGACTGGCGGAGGACGGCGAGGAGGCGGCCGCGGCACTGCCGGTCGGTGCCCGCGTACGTCTGACCGCGCCGGGGCGGGCCGTCGTAGGCGGGGCGGCCGTTCAGCTGCCAGGCACATTTCTCGAGCACAGGGCAGTCGACGCAGCGCGGCGAACGGGCCGTGCAGACCAGGGCGCCCAGCTCCATGACGGCGACCGACCACGTCGCGGCGGTGGGCGGGTCCAGCGGGAGGAGCGCCTCGGCCTGGACGACCTCGGCCCTGGTCTGCGACTTCGGCGGATACTCCACGCCCGACAGGAGACGCGCGAGCACGCGGCGCACGTTGGTGTCGAGCACGGCGTGCCGCTGCCGGAACGCGAAGCTGGCGACGGCCGCGGCCGTGTAGGAGCCGATGCCGGGGAGGGCGAGGAGCTCCTCGTGGGACGAGGGCACCTCGCCGCCGTGGCGTTCGACGATGGCCTGGGCGCTGCCGTGCAGGCGCAGCGCGCGGCGCGGGTAGCCCAGGCGGCCCCACGCGCGGACCGCCTCGCCGGAGGGTTCGGCGGCCAGGTCGGCGGGGGCGGGCCAGCGGGTCGTCCACTCGTGCCACACGGGCAGGACGCGGACGACCGGCGTCTGCTGAAGCATGATCTCGCTCACCAGGACGCCCCAGGGGGTCGCGCCGGGGGCGCGCCAGGGCAGATCCCGGGCGTTCGCCCCGTACCAGGCGAGGATCGGGTCGGTGTAGGCGGTGTCCATCGGGAGTGAACCTATCGGGCCCGGCGGGTCGCCACGCCAACGAAGATCAAAGAATGCATACTTCCCGTATGGGTACGGATACCGAGCGTGATCCTGAGGGCTTGGGCCTGGACCAGTACTGGCGGCGGCGCGTCATCGCACTCGGCGGGGTGCTCGGCACCGTCGGCCTGGTGGCCTGGGCGTGCACCGCCGGTGGAGGCGAGCAGAAGCAGCCGCTGAAGAACGCGGCGGCGGTGGGGTCGGCGAGCCCGTCGGCGTCGCCGAGCGCGGCGGTCCCCAGCCTGCCGGCCGCGACCCCCACGGTCACCGTGACGGCCAAGGTCACCACCACCCCGACGGCCCCCAAGAAGGACGGCGACGCCTGCGAGGAGGGCGACGTCGTCGTCAACATGACGATGACCCGCGACACCTACGCCAAGGGCGACATGCCGCAGGTCCAGCTGACCGTCGTCAACACGGGCGGGCGCGCCTGCACGTTCGACGTCGGGTCCAGGTCGCTGGACGTGCGGGTGACGTCGGGGTCCGACCGCGTCTGGTCGTCGGCCGCCTGCGATCAGGGCAGCGGCTCGTCGATCCAGATGTTGCGCCGCGGCATCCCGTACGTGGGCACCGTCACGTGGGACCGGAAACGGTCCACCGGCAAGTGCGAGGGCCGGCGCGTCGGCGCGCTCCCCGGGACCTACGTGGCCTCGATCAAGGCGGCTGACAAGATCAAGGTCAAGCGGCAGGTCTTCCGCCTCCGCTGAGCCCGCCGCCCCCGCTGAGCCCGCCGCCCCGCCTGGGGCGTTCCAGGAACGCGGGGGCGCCCGGCGTACCGGTCAGACGTAGCGTTCCAGGATCGACGACTCGGCCAGCCGGGAGAGGCCCTCGCGGACGCTGCGGGCCCGGGACTCGCCGACGCCGCCGACGGCCTGGAGGTCGTCGATGCTGGCGGCCAGGAGCTTCTGCAGGCCGCCGAAGTGCTCGACGAGGCGCTCGACGACCAGGCCGGGGAGGCGCGGGACCTTGGCCAGCAGCCGGTAGCCCTTGGGGCTGACCGGCAGGTCGAGGGCGTCCGAGCCGGCGAAGCCCATCACCTCGGCGACCGTGGACAGGTCCAGGAGCTCGTTGGCCGACAGCAGGTCGAGGGCGGACAGCACGTCGGTGACGCTGCGGACCGGGGCGTCGGAGGGCGACGGGTAGTCGCGGACGATCAGCTCGCGGTCGACGTCGACGCCGGACACCAGCTCGTCCAGCTGCAGGGAGAGCAGCCGGCCGTCGGTGCCCAGCTCGACCACGTAGCCCTCGATCTCGTCGGCGATGCGGCGGACCATCTCCAGGCGCTGGACGACGGCCGACACGTCGCGGACGGTGACGAGGTCCTCGATCTCCAGGGCGGAGAGCGTGCCGGAGACCTCGTCGAGCCGGAGCTTGTAACGCTCGAGGGTCGCCAGGGCCTGGTTGGCCTTGGACAGGATCGCCGCCGAGTCCTCCATGACGTAGCGGATGCCGTCGAGGTAGAGCGCGATGATGTTCATCGACTGGCTCACCGAGATCACCGGCTGGCGGGTCTGCCGGGCCACCCGCTCGGCCGTCCGGTGGCGGGTGCCGGACTCCTCGGTGGGCAGGCTGGAGTCGGGCACGAGGTGGACGGCGGCCCGCACGATGCGGTTGCGGGTGTTGTCGATCACGATCGCGCCGTCCATCTTGGCCAGCTCGCGCAGGCGGGTGGCGGAGAACTCGACGTCGAGCTCGAAGCCGCCGGTGCACAGGGACTCGACCAGCCGGTCGTATCCGAGCACGATCAGGCCGCCGGTGTGCCCCCGCAGAATGCGCTCCAGGCCGTCGCGGATCGACGTGCCCGGGGCCACCGCGGCGAGCGTGGCACGGCGTCGTTCGTCATGACCCTTGTCGTAAGTTGGCACCTGGCCCCCGGAGGTCGCTGGACGGCGTCAGTTTACCGAGGAGCTCCGAGCGCCGGTTCCTCCCCTGGTAGCAAGCGTGATGCCTGCGAAGTAATACTCTGGCGGGACCCCTGTTAATGACGCCGTAAAGGCCCGTGTCCCGGGGCCTGTGGTGTCTCAGGGAGCGGTGAAGGCCACCCGGAGCGCCTGCTGGAGGTCGTCGACCTCCATCACCTTCATACCCTCATGGCTCGTGAGCTGGGGATCCGCCTTTTTCAGCGGGGATCCGTCGCCCAGGGAGAGCGCGCCGCGCGGGACGATCGCGTGCTTGAAACCGAGCCTCGCCGCCTCCGCGAGACGGCGCTGAACGCCGGGGACGATGCGCACCTCGCCCGCCAGGCCGACCTCGCCCAGGGCGATCAGGGAGGGGGACAGGGCCTGCTCGGCGGTGGAGCCCGCCACGGCCAGCGCGAGGGCCAGGTCGACCGAGGTCTCGGTCAACCGGACGCCGCCGACCGTGGAGACGTAGACGTCCTGCTCGTGCATGGAGATCTTGCAGCGCTGGGCCAGCACGGCCAGCACCATCGCGACGCGCGGGGTGTCGAGGCCGGAGGTGGCGCGGCGGGGGGAGGGCAGCTGGGACTTGGCGACCAGGGCCTGGACCTCGGCCACGAGGGGGCGGCGGCCTTCGAGCGTGACGGTGACGCAGGTGCCGGGCACCGGCTCCTCGCGGCGGGTCAGGAAGAGGCCGCTGGGGTCGGGCAGGCCGACGATGCCCAGCTCGGACAGGTCGAAGCAGCCCAGCTCGTCGGTCGGGCCGTAGCGGTTCTTCACGGCGCGGATCATGCGGAGCCGGCTGTGCCGGTCGCCCTCGAAGTAGAGCACCACGTCGACCAGGTGCTCCAGGAGGCGCGGGCCGGCGATCGCGCCGTCCTTGGTGACGTGGCCGACCAGGATGACGGTGATCCCGCGCTCCTTGGCGACCCGGATCAGGTTGGCGGTGACCTCGCGGATCTGGGTGACGCCGCCGGGCGCGCCGTCGACCTCGGACGTGCCGATGGTCTGGATCGAGTCGACCACCATCATCTTGGGCTCGACCGCGTCGACGTGCCCGAGGACGGCCGACAGCTCGGTCTCGGCGGCCAGGTAGAGGTGGTCGGTGATGGCGCCCACCCGGTCGGCGCGCAGGCGCACCTGCTCGGCCGACTCCTCGCCCGTCACGTACAGCACGTGGGAGGCGGCGGTGGCGCCGTTGCCTCCCGAACGTTGGCCGGGGACCGGCGGCGCCTGCGAGGCCAGCGCGGCGACCTCGAGCAGCAGGGTCGACTTGCCGATGCCCGGCTCGCCCGCCAGCAGCACCACCGCGCCGGGCACGACGCCGCCGCCCAGCACCCGGTCGAGCTCGTCGAGGCCGGTGGGCTTGGCCTGCGCCGACCGCACGTCGACCTCGCCGATCGGCCTGGCCGGGGAACTGACGGCCCCGGCCGCCACCACCCGCGTGGGGGTCGCCGAGCCCGCGTCGGTGACCGTGCCCCACTGCTGGCACTCACCGCAGCGGCCGACCCACTTGCTGGTCTGCCAGCCGCACTCCGAGCACCGGTACGAGGCCTTAGCCGTCTTCGCCTTCGCCATGACGAGCAACAGTAGGGCTCACCAGTGACAGAACGCGGTCGGCGCGCACGTTCGCCGAGCGGGCGGCCGGGCGCGGCCGAGCGGGCGGCCGGGCGCGGCCGAGCGGGCGGCCGGGCGCGCGGGCGGTCGAGGGCGGCCGTCAGGCGGCGGCGGAGGTCTTCCGGGCGCGTTCGATCAGGTCGCCGAGGTGGTCGGAGACGACGCTGGGGCGTTCGAGCATGGCCATGTGGCCGGCCGTGGGGATGACCTCCAGGCGGGCGGACTCCACGCAGGCGGCGATCTTGAGGCTGTGCCCGACCGGGGTCAGCATGTCGTTCTCGGCGCCGAGGACCAGGGTGTCGACCTTGCCGAGCTCGGCGCACTCGCTGATCACCTCGTACGAGATCATCGAGTGGAAGAAGTCGATGAGCGCGTCCATCCGGGTGTCGGCCAGCATCTCCTCGGTGAACGCGACCGTCGCCGGGCTCGCGCCGGGGCCGAAGACGAACTGGTCGAGGAACAGCAGCGTGCCCTCCTTGCCCAGGTGCCTGACCTTCTCGATGAGGCCCGAGCCCGCCCCGGCGGCGCGCAGCGCGCGGGGCATGACGCGCTGGGTCGACCGGGCCAGGAGGGCCGGGAGGCCGAGCGTGACCTCGCCCAGGCCGCCGGACGAGGTGTTCAGCAGGCCGACGGCCTGGACCTTGCGGCCCATCGCCTCCGGGTAGGCGTCGGCGTACCGCTGGATGGTCATGCCGCCCATGGAGTGGCCGATCAGGACGACCGGGGTCTCGGCGGGCACGGTCTGCTCGATGACGGCCGCCAGGTCGTGGCCGAGCTGGTCCAGGTCGTTGCCGACGCGGTCGCCGCCGTCGGACCGGCCGTGGCCGCGCTGGTCCCAGAAGACGAGCCGGCCGAGGCCGCGCAGGGCGCGGCGCTGGAAGTGCCAGGAGTCCTGGGTGAGGGTCCAGCCGTGCGAGAAGACGATCGCCAGGTCGGTGCGGTCGTCCCCGTCGATCTCGGCGTACAGGCGGGTGCCGTCCTCGGCGCGGACCGGCACCGGGCGCCCCCGCAGTGAGCCGAACGGCTCACCGGCGTGCGCGTCGGGGCGCACCTGCATGCGGCGTACGGCGCGGCGCTGGCCGGCCAGGCCGATTCCGGCAACGCCGGCGGTGAGCGCGGCGGCACCGAGGATGTTGCGGCTCGTCCGGATGGCACGGCCCATGGTCCCGACCTCCTGGGGGCACGATCGTCGGTTCGGGCGCCATTGTTGTACGACGATTCAGTAGGGGGCCATACCTCGGGACCGAATGTGACCGACTAGTCAGTAACTTGCGGGGGAGTGCCCACCCTCAGGCGTACCGCCACCACAGGTTGACCGCGTAGTCGACCTCGAGGCCCTCGTGCTCGCGCAGGAACTCGGCCGCCAGCTCCTCGGGGAACTCGATGCGCAACACCGCCGCCAGGTCGTCGCGGCTCTCGAACGACCACCGGATCATCAAGGGCTCGCGGCCATAGCCGCGCCGTGTCCAGAACCGTTCGACCGCCGCCGGGTCGTACGACGGGAGCCCGCGCCGGAACCAGCCGCCGAACGTCGACCGGGTCGCGTCGTTGTCGATGACGAAGACCGCGCCGCCGCGCCGCACCACCCGGTCGAGCTCGGCCAGCCCCGGCTCGCAGCCGGGGCCGAAGAAGTACGCCCAGCGAACGTGGACCACGTCGACCGAGGCGGCCGGAAGTGGCAGCGCCTGCGCCGCGCCCACACGCACCGTCACGTTCGGCACGTCCGCCACCCGCCGCCGCGCCGCCGCCGCGAGACCCGCGTGCGGCTCGACACCGATCACCCGGGCCGCGTCGCGCGCGAAGAGCGGCAGGTGGAAACCGGTGCCGCAGCCGAGGTCGAGCACGGTGGCGCCGTCCCACGGCCTGATGGCGCGCATCGCCGACTCGAGCGCGCCGTCCGGGTCGACGGCGCGGTTCTCGATCTCGTAGACCCGCGGGGAGTTCCAGATGTTGGGGCTGGGCACGGCGCCGGACGCGATCTCGACCACGAGAACAGAGCGTAGCCAGCGCCGCGCCGCGGGCCGCCGCGCGGGCCCGCGGCGCAAGGAGGATCACTCGGGGCCGACGGTTTCGCCACGGCTTCCAACGCATAGGCTTTCGGTGAAGACTGCCGAGCGACCATCTGGCGAGGAAGCCTTGACCCCGCAGCACAACGGCGCCGTTCCACCGGGCATTCGCGTGCCGGACGCGCCGATCACGCTGTCCACCGCGTCGGTCTACCCGGAGAAGGTGCCGAGCGCCTTCGAGATCGCGGCGTTGCTGGGGTACGACGGCATCGAGGTCATGGTCTCCACCGACGCCTCCTCGCAGGACCTCAACGTGCTGCGCCGGCTGTCGGACTACCACCAGGTGCCCATCAAGTCGATCCACGCGCCGTGCCTGCTCCTCACCCAGCGGGTGTGGGGCCGCGAGCCGTGGGGCAAGCTCGTGCGGTCCAAGGAGGTCGCCGAGGAGCTCGGCGCCGACGTGGTCGTGGTCCACCCGCCGTTCCGCTGGCAGCGCGAGTACGCTCGCGACTTCGTCGAGGGCCTCGCCCGCATGCAGGAGGAGACCGACGTCCTCTTCGCGGTCGAGAACATGTTCCCCCTCAAGGCGCGCGGCGCCGAGGCGGGCCTGTACCTCCCCGACTGGAGCCCCGTCGACCAGGACTACCCGTTCGTGACGCTGGACCTGTCCCACACGGCCGTCTCCGGCTCGGACGCGATCGCGATGGCCGAGCTGCTCGGCGACCGGCTGCGCCACCTGCACCTCGCCGACGGCGTCGGCGTCACCAACAAGGACGAGCACCTGGTGCCGGGCCGCGGCGGCCAGCCGTGCGGGCCGATGCTGGAGAAGCTGGCCGACGAGGGCTTCCGCGGCCACGTCGTGCTGGAGGTCAACACCCGGCGCGCCGCCACCCGTGCCGAACGTATGGAGGACCTCGCCGAGGCGCTCGCGTTCGCCCGGCTCCACCTCGCCGCCGCCGACCGCACCTGGGAGGTCACCTCGGGCGGGGAGGTCAGCCGCCGGGGCGCGCGGTGACCGAGGCCACGCGGCGGCCGCCGGGGCGCAGGCCCGGGCCGACCGAGACCCGCGAGGCCATCCTCGGCTCGGCCCGCGAGCTGTTCGCCGACAAGGGCTACGACGGCGCCTCGCTGCGCGCCATCGCCCGCGCCGCCGGGGTCGACCCGGCCCTGGTGCACCACTTCTTCGGCAACAAGGAGGGCGTGTTCATCGCGGCGATGCGGTTCCCGGTCGACCCGGCCGAGCTGTTGCCGCGCATCCTCGCGGCGCCGCACGACACGCTGGGCGAGTCGATGGTCAGGGTGTTCCTCACCGTCTGGGAGGACCCGGAGCGCCGCGCGCCCATCCTGGCGATGTTGCGTTCGGCGATGACCAACGAACGTGCCGCCGCGATGATGCGCGAGTTCGTGACCAGCGCGCTCTTCGCACGCGCGGCGGGCCTGAACGACATCCCGCTGATCAGGGTCCAGGCCGCCGCCGGCCAGATGATCGGCGTGATGATCCTGCGCTACGTGCTGGAGGTCGAGCCGCTCGCCTCGGCCACGCACGACGAGCTGGTCGCGATGCTCGCGCCCACCCTCCAGGGCTACCTGGGCTGACGCCCGCGCCCCGTTCCGCGCCCCGTTCCCGCCCCGTTCCCGCCCCGTTCCGCGGTCAACGCGTTCCGTCCCGCGTTCCAGCCGTTCCGGCGCCGTCGAGCCGTCACGGGCGTTGACGCGCGCCTGCCGCGGGGATAAATTCAACACATGATGAGTTCTGGTCCGGCAGCGGTGAGCGTGCACGACCTGACGGTGGTACGAGGCGGCCGTGAGGTGGTGCACGGGATCACGTTCGACGTCCCGCCCGGCTCGGTCGTGGGGCTCCTCGGCCCGAGCGGCTGCGGCAAGACGACGCTGATGCGCGCCGTCGTCGGCGTGCAGATCGTCAGGAGCGGCACGGTGACCGTGCTCGGCGAACCCGCCGGGAGCGCGGGGCTGCGCCGCCGGGTCGGCTACGCCACCCAGAGCCCGGCCGTGTACGACGACCTGAGCGTGCACGAGAACCTGCGCTACTTCGCCGCCGTCCTGGGGGCGCCCAAGGGCGACGCCGACCGGGTCATCGACGAGGTGGGCCTCACCGCGCACCGTGACCAGGTCGTCGCGACGTTGTCCGGCGGCCAGCACAACCGCGCCAACCTGGCCGTGGCGCTGCTGGGCGAGCCGGAGCTGCTGGTGCTGGACGAGCCGACCGTGGGCCTCGACCCGGTGCTGCGCGAGGAGTTGTGGCGGCTGTTCCGCGGGCTCGCCGAACGCGGCACCACGCTCCTGGTCTCCAGCCACGTCATGGACGAGGCGGGGCGCACCGACCGGCTGCTGCTGATGCGCGAGGGCGAGATCCTCGCCGACGACACCCCGGACGGGCTGCGCGCCCGCACCGGCGTCCAGGACCTGGAGAAGGCCTTCCTCCAGCTGATCACCGAACGGGAAGGGGCGCGGGCATGAACCTCACGATCACGCTGGCGACGACGCGGCGCATCCTGACCCAGCTGAAGCACGACCACCGCACGATCGGGCTGATCGTCGGCGTGCCGACGCTGCTGATGATCCTGCTGCGGTACGTGTTCGACGAGCCCCTCCTCTTCGACCGGGTCGGCCCGCTGCTGCTCGGCATCTTCCCGTTCGTGATCATGTTCGTGGTGACCTCGGTGGCCACCCTCCGCGAGCGCACGAGCGGCACGCTGGAACGCCTGATGACCATGCCGACCGGCAAGCTCGACCTGCTCCTCGGCTACGCGCTGGCGTTCAGCCTCATCGCCCTGGTCCAGGTCGGCGTCGTGCTGGCCATCTCGCTCACCTGGCTCGGCCTCGACCTGAGGGGCTCCCTCTGGGCCCTGGTCCTGGCGGCGCTGCTCTGCTCGGTGCTCGGCGTGGCGCTCGGCCTGTTCTCCAGCGCGTTCGCCCGGACCGAGTTCCAGGCGGTCCAGCTCATGCCGGCGTTCGTGCTGCCGCAGCTGCTGCTGTGCGGCCTCTTCATCCCGCGCGACCAGATGGTCGGCTGGCTGGAGGCGATCTCGAACGTCCTGCCGCTGTCCTACACGGTGGACGCGATGAAGCAGGTGACCGCGAACGTCGAGGTCACCAGCGACCTCGTCCGGGACCTGGGGGTCATCGCCGGGTTCGCGGTGCTGGCCCTGGTGCTCGGCGCCGCCACCCTCCGCCGCCGCACCCCGTGACGACGGAACCTTCTGACCTTGGCTAAAACAACTCCAAGTGGCTGATAACCTCCGGCGCCATGAGCCCCCACGACCCCGCTGGTCCCCAGGCGTCGCAACCCTCCAGGAGCGGGGCCGGTGATCCCTACGCGCCGGCCGGCCGCTACGAGCCGGGCGGCCCCGGCCAGGACGCGCCGGGCAGGGCCGACACGGGGTCGGGCGTCGGGCTGGAGACCGGGCCGCCCCGGCCGGGCTCCGACCCCGGGGCCGGGCAGGGCGGCGGGTTCGGCGGACCCGGCGGGCCGGGCGGTGGTTCCGGTGGTTCCGGCGGAGCCGGTGGCCCGGGTGGTCCCGGCGGGCCGGACGACGAGCCCGGCGGGTCCGCGTCGGCGTCCGCCGCGGACGCGTTCTGGGGTGACGAGCCGCGCAAGCGCAAGAAGCGCTGGCCGCGCGTGCTGGCCGCCGTGCTCGTCTTCGTGCTGCTGGTCGTGGCGGGCATCGGCGGGCTGATCTGGCAGCGGCAGTCGTCCTACAACGGCAACATCGACCGGATCCCCGGCGTGATGCCGTCCGGCAAGAACCGCCCCGGCGCCAACGTCACCGGCACGGAGAACTGGCTCCTGGTCGGCTCCGACACCCGCGCGGAGATGGGCACGACCGGCTCCGGCGGCGGGGTCTGGAAGCCGGGGCAGCAGCGCTCCGACACGATCATGCTCCTGCACCTGCCGGCCGACCGGAGCAAGGCCTACATCGTGTCCTTCCCCCGTGACTCGTGGGTGGCCATCCCCGGCTACGGCAACCAGAAGATCAACGCCGCGTTCTCCTACGGCGGCCCGCCGCTGCTGATCGAGACGGTCGAGAAGCTCACCGGCGCCCGGGTCGACCACTTCGGCGCCATCGACTTCGAGGGCTTCAAGGCGATGACCGACGCGCTCGGCGGCGTCGAGGTCGACATCAAGCAGAGCGTGTACGACCCGGCGCGCAAGGTCAGCTGGCAGGCGGGCCGGCAGAAGCTGGACGGCGAGAAGGCGCTGCTGTTCGTGCGCCAGCGCTACAACCTGCCCAACGGCGACTTCGACCGGATCAAGCGGCAGCAGGCGTTCCTCGGCGCGCTGGCCAAGACGGCCGCCGACGGCGGGACCATCTCCAACCCGTTCAAGCTGGACCGCTTCCTGTCGGCGTTCACCAAGTCGATCAGCGTGGACGACGGGGTGAACGCGGCCAAGCTGCGGTCGCTGGCCCTCAGCCTGCGCAACATCCGGCCGTCCGACGTCGCGTTCATCACCGCGCCCAACAAGGGCAGCGCGCAGCGCGCCAAACAGAGCGTGGTGCTCCTCGACCCGGTCAAGGCGTCAGCGTTGTTCAAGGCCGTCAAGACCGCGGAGATGGCCGGCTACGTCAGCAAGTACGGCGGAGTGAACCGCGTCGGCACCGTTTCTTGATCCTTTCAGCCCCCGGACCTGCGTGATCGTCCATCTTCTCCCGGGCATTAACCTGGAGAAGGCAGTCCGAGCGCAGCTCGTCCGTTGACAGGGCGGTTGGGCGGGGGGCTGTGGGAAGGCAGCCAGAGTCGTCTGCCGGAGAAGGGGATCGAAGTGCTTCGTCAGGGCCTGCTGGTCGCGTCGCGCAGTGGCGGCGTGCGCAAACTTGTGGAGACCGCGCCTTTCACGCGCGACGTCGTGCACCGGTTCGTGGCGGGCGAGACCGTCGACGACGCCCTGCGCGCCACCGAGGAGCTGACCGGTGAGGGTCTGCTCGTCACCCTGGACGTGCTCGGGGAGGACACGCTCGACGCCGGGCAGGCCGAGCAGACCGTCAAGGGCTACGTCGAGCTGCTCGACCGGCTGGCCGCCGCCGGGCTCGGCACCCGCGCCGAGGCCTCGGTCAAGCTCACCGCCCTCGGCCAGGCGTTCGACGAGGACCTCGCCCTGGAGAACGCCCGCCGCATCTGCACGGCCGCGCGCCAGGCGAGCACCACGGTCACGCTCGACATGGAGGACCACACCACGGTCGACTCCACGTTGCGGATCCTCCAGGAGCTGCGCCGCGACTTCCCCGACACCGGGGCGGTCATCCAGGCCTACCTGCGGCGTGCCGAGGAGTACTGCGCCGAGCTGGCGTTCGAGGGTTCCCGCGTACGGCTGTGCAAGGGCGCCTACGCGGCGCCGGAGGACGTGGCCTTCGGCGACAAGAACGAGGTCGACAAGTCCTACGTGCGCTGCATGAAGGTGCTGATGGCAGGCAAGGGCTACCCGATGCTGGCCACCCACGACCCGCGCCTCATCGACATCGCCGGTGCGCTCGCCGTCCTCAACGAGCGGGACGCCGACACCTTCGAATACCAGATGCTCTACGGCATCCGCCCGCAGGAGCAGCGCCGCCTGGCGGCCGCCGGCGCGCAGATGCGGGTCTACGTCGCCTACGGGAGCGAGTGGTACGGCTACTTCATGCGCCGCCTGGCCGAGCGCCCCGCCAACCTCGGGTTCTTCATGCGTTCGCTGGTCAGCAAGTCGTAGCCGCGCGCGCCGATAGGCTGGGGACCCCGCACGTCCCCTGACTTAGGTGTACAAAATGATCGCGATTCTGGGTGCCGGCAAGATGGGCGAGGCCCTGCTGTCCGGGGTCCTCCGGGCCGGGCGCCGTCCGGCCGAGCTGATGGCCACCGCCCGGCGCGAGGAGCGCGGCGCGCTGCTGCGCGAGCGGTACGGCATCGAGATCGTGACGAACGTCGAGGCGGCCACCACCGCCGACGTGCTCATCCTGGCGGTCAAGCCGCAGGACATGGGCGTCCTGCTGGACGAGGTCGGCCGGCACGTCCCGGCGGGCCGGCTGGTGATCTCCATGGCGGCCGGCATCACCACCGGGTTCGTCGAGGACCGCCTGCCCGCGGACGTCCCCGTCGTCCGGGTCATGTCCAACACCCCGGTGCACGTGGACGAGGCGATGAGCGTCATCTCGGCCGGGTCGCACGCGGGCGAGGAGCACCTCAAGCTGGCCGAGGAGCTGCTGAGCCCGGTCGGCAAGGTGCTGCGCATCCCCGAGTCGCTCCAGGACGGCGCCACCGCGCTCTCCGGCAGCGGCCCGGCGTACTTCTACTACCTCGTCGAGGCGATGGTGGACGCGGGCATCCTGCTCGGCATGCCGCGGGCCGCCGCGCTGGAGATGGTGATCCAGTCGGCCGTCGGCGCCGCGGTCATGCTGCGCGACTCGGGCGAGCACCCGGTGCTGTTGCGCGAGGCCGTGACGTCGCCGGGCGGCACGACGATCGCGGCGATCCGCGAGCTGGAGAAGCACGGCGTGCGCGCGGCGGTCCTGGAGGCCATCGAGGCCGCCCGCGACCGCGGCCGGGAGCTCGCGGGCGGATGACCGGCGGATGGCGGGCGGATTGCCCTACGTCCGTTTCTTGGCGAAAAGACCGGCGACAACTTGCCCTTATCGGTTGATCCTTCAAGGGGTCTGTGGCCGTGTAGTAGGTATGCAAATCATTCTCCGCCTGCTCGTCGCCGCCGGACTGGCCGTCGACGCCATCGTCCACTGGCGGTTCGCCCCCGACATGAAGTCGGTCGGGAGCGACGGCATCGACGGCCAGCTGCTCTTCCAGGCCCAGGCCATCGCCGCCGCGGTGGCGGGCGTCCTCGTGCTCGTCATCGCCAACCGGGTGACCTACGCGATCGCCTTCCTGGTGGCGGCCAGCGCGGTCGGCGCCCTCGTCCTCTACTACTACGTGGACGTGGGCGACCTGGGCCCGATCCCGAACATGCACGAGCCGGTCTGGTACGGGGAGAAGACCCTCAGCGCCCTGGGTGAGGGGATCGCCTCGGTGGCCGCGCTGATCGGCTTCTTCACCGTGAAGAGGGGATCCAGGCGCGGGGACTCGGCCGGCTCCGCGCACTCGGCCTCCGTCTGAGCGCGGAGTCCTTCTCCCGGGCGTTCCCGAGCGCGGGGTCTCCGTCCCGGCGTGGTGACGCAAGTCTCACGGGTTGGCCGGGACAGGCCAGCCTTCGGGACGGCCGGTGGTGAGGGCCTTACGGCGGCGTGGCGGCGCTCCTACGATGACGCGCATGTCAGTGCGGCGTTACCTCCCCGCGGCCCTGGCCGCCGTCCTCGCCGCCGCCCTCCTCAGCGCGTGCAGCGGCGACGACGACTCGGACCGGGTCCGGGTGGGCCGGGTGACCCGCGGCGACGTGACCGAGGTCGTGGAGGCCCCGGGGACGGTCGCGGCGCGGGCCGCCGCCACGTCGCGCGCGCCCGCGGAGGGCACGATCTCCCGCCTGTACGTGGGGGACGGCGACCAGGTGCGCGAGGGCGAGGTGCTGGCCAAGATCAGCTCACCGGTGGCCAGGGAACAGCTGGCCCAGGCGCGTGAGGCGGACGCGTCCCTGGCCGCCGGCGGCGGGGTCGACATGCCCGCCGCCCTCGACATGTCGACGTTCCAGCGCCGTACCGACCGGAACGCGCGGCAGGGCTTCACCGCCGCCCGCCGGGTCGCGATGAGGATCCCCGACCTGAAGCAGCGCGCCCTCGTGCTCGCGGGCATCACCAGGGCCGAGGGCGAGTACCGGATGGCCGCCGCGGCGGCCCGTGACGCCGTCTCCCGGCTCAACGCCGGTCTCGGCAGCGTCGGCGACGCGTTCTCGTCCATCACCGAGGCGCAGCGTGTGCAGACGAGAGCGGCGGTACGGGCCGCCGAGCGCACAGTCGCCGGTCTCACGATCAAGGCCCCGTTCGACGGTGTCGCCGGTCTCGGCGGACCGGCCGGCGGCAGCGGCGGCCTGGGCGACCTGGCGAGCCGGCTGCCCCAGCTCGCGGGCCAGGGCGGCGCCGCGGGCGCGGGCGGCGGCGGTGCGGCGTCCGGCCTGGCCGCGCTGGGCGGCCTGGGAGGCGGCGGTGCCAAGGACGCGTCCTCGATCGCCACCGGCGCGCCCGTCTCCGGCGGCGACGCGGTGGTCACCGTCACCGACGTGTCGCGGCTCTCCCTCTCGGCCGACGTCGACGAGACCGACGTCCTTCAGGTCAAGGAGGGCGTGGACGCCGACGTGGAGTTCGACGCCGTGCCGGGTGGCGCCTACTCCGCGGAGGTCACCGGCGTCGGGGTGACGCCCAAGGAGTCGACCGGCGGCGGGGTCACCTACAAGGTCACCCTCGTGCTCAAGGAGGGCACGCTCTCGGGCGGCGGCCGCGCGCCCATGCCCAAGCCGGGCATGAGCGCGGTCGTCAAGCTCCGGGTGCGCGAGGTCACCGGCGTGCTGTCGGTCCCGTCCGCCGCGATCGTGAGCAGCGGGCGCGACTCGGTGGTGTGGGCCGTCGTCGGCGGCAAGGCCGAGCGGCGCGTGGTGCGCCTCGGCGCGCAGGGCGACACCTCGGTCGAGGTCACCCGCGGCCTGAAGGAGGGCGAGCAGATCGTCGTCCGTGGCGCCGACTCGGTCGAGCAGGGCCAGGAGCTGTCCACGTGACGTCCCCCGCCCCCGCGGACACCCCGCCCGGCCCCGGCCGCCCCGCGGCGGCGCTCGAAGCGGTCGACGTCGTCCGCACGTACCGGATGGAGGGCGTCGAGGTGCCCGCGCTGCGCGGGGTCACCGTCCGCATCGACCCGGGGGAGTTCGTCGCCGTCCTGGGGCCGTCCGGCTCGGGTAAGTCGACGCTCATGCACCTGCTCGGCTGCCTCGACAGGCCGACCGGCGGGCTGCTGCGCATCGGCGGCCGGGACGTCGCCAAGCTGTCCGAGACCGAGCTCGCCGACCTGCGCAACACCCACATCGGCTTCGTGTTCCAGTCGTTCCACCTGCTGGCCAGGACGAGCGCGCGGGAGAACGTGGCGCTGCCGCTCGTCTACCGCGGGGTCTCGCGCGGCGAGCGGCGGCGCCGCGCGACCGACGCGCTCACCACGGTGGGCCTGGAGCACCGGCTCGAACACCGGCCGGGGCAGCTGTCGGGCGGCGAGCAGCAGCGGGTGGCGATCGCGCGGGCGCTGGTCGGCGACCCCGGCGTGGTCCTGGCCGACGAGCCCACCGGCAACCTCGACACCCGTACCGGCCACGAGGTGATGAACCTGCTGGAACGGCTCAACGCCGAGCAGGGCGTGGCCGTCGTGCTCGTCACCCACGAGCCGGACGTGGCCGGGCGGGCCCGCCGCCAGATCCACATCCGCGACGGCCTGATCGAGCGCGACGTCTCATGAGGCTCGGCGAGTCGTTCCGGGTGGCGCTGGAGGCGCTGCGGGTCAACCGGCTGCGCAGCGCGCTGACGATGTTCGGCGTGGTGGTCGGGGTGGCCGCCGTGGTCGTGCTGGTCGCGATCGGGAGCGGGGCCCGCAACCTCGTCGAGAGCGAGATCGAGGGCCTCGGGTCCAACATCATCTTCGTGGCGCCGGGGGAGTTCACGTTCGGCACCCCGCCCACGATCAGCCGGCTCCAGCTGGAGGACGTCGACTACCTGGGCCGGGTGACCGGTGACGAGGGCCAGATCGCGGTCGCGCTCAACTCCGGCGAGACCGTGCGGGCCGGGCGGAACCAGACGTTCTCCAGCGTCGTCGGCGCCAACGAGAACGTGCAGAACGTCTTCGACCGGCCGCTGCGCCGCGGCCGGTACCTCAGCCACACCGACGTCGAGACCCGCCGCAGGGTCGTGGTGCTCGGCTCGGACATCGCCCGGCGGCTCTTCGGCGACGTCGACCCGGTCGGCCGCCAGATCTCGATCGCGACCGGCACCCGCTTCCGCGTCGTCGGGGTCTTCGAGGAGCAGGGCCAGACGTTCGGCCAGACCCGCGACGCGGAGGTGCACGTGCCGGTCACCACCGCGCAGCGGCTGTTCGGCGTCGACCGCGTCGACTTCCTCGCGATCAGGGCGTCGAGCAGCGAGGACATCCCGCGGCTCCAGAAGGAGGTCGTGGACGCGCTGCAGCGCAAGTACCCGGGCGAACGTTTCTCGGCGATCACGCAGACGCAGCTGCTCGGCACGATCGGGACCGTGCTCGGCGCCCTGACCGGCGTGCTGGCGGCGATCGCCGCGATCTCGCTGCTGGTGGGCGGGGTCGGCGTCTCCAACATCATGCTGGTGAGCGTGCGCGAGCGGACCCGGGAGATCGGCCTGCGCAAGGCGCTCGGCGCCAAGCAGCGCGACATCCTCGCGCAGTTCCTGGTGGAGGCGGTGCTGCTGACCACGCTCGGCGGCACGGCCGGCATCCTGCTGGGAGTCGGCCTCTCCGTCACGATCTCGGCGTTGTCGCCGGTGCCCGCCGCCGTCACGTGGTGGTCGCCGGTGCTGGCGTTCGTGGTGTCGGCCGGGGTCGGGATCTTCTTCGGCGTCGTGCCGGCGCGGCGCGCGGGCCGGCTGGATCCGGTCGTCGCCCTGCGCACCGAGTGACCGCCGCGCCGCCGGCCGTCAGATGTGCTCCATGATGATCATCGCGCGGGTGTCGGGTTCGAGCGCCTCGAAGAGGTGCGCCTCGTCGCCGGGATAGCTGCAGTAGTCGCCGGGGCCGAGCTCGACCGGCTCGTCCGGCGGGCCGACCAGCGCCCGGCCGGCGCCGATGATCACGTGCTCGGCGGTGCCGGGCATGTGCGGCTCGGACAGCTTGGGCTCGCCGGGCTGCGCGTCGATCCGGTAGATGTCGCGGCGGGCGTTCGGCGGGCAGGACGAGAGCACCGTCGCCGCGTAGTTGGCCTGCTCGGAGTGGGTGACCGGGCCCTCGCCCGAACGGATCACCTGCACGTTGCGGCGCGGCGGGTCGACCAGCCGGCTGAACGGGACGCCGAGCGCGACGCCGAGGGCCCACAACGTCTCCACGCTGGGATTGCCGGCCCCGGACTCCAGCTGGGACATCGTGGACTTGGCGATGCCCGCCCGCCGGGCCAGCTCGGTCTGGGACATCCTGGCCCGCTCGCGTTCGCGGCGGATCGAGGCCGCGATCTGGTTGAGCGGCGGGCCGCCCTGCTCCTGCACGTGTTCGCTCCAGACGTCCATTGGTTCGATTTGACGAACTCCGATGCTCCTGTTCATCCTAATGGACATGCGTTCACTGTGGCGAACACTGGATCGCCGGACCCTCCGGGACGTCGGCCTGGTCTGCCTGGCCGACGCCCTCGTCGGCGCCTCGTTCGGCGCCATCGCCGTGTCCGGCGGGCTCGACGCCTGGGTGCCGATCGTCATGTCGCTGCTGGTCTTCGCGGGCGGCGCGCAGTTCGCCGCCGTCGGGGTGGTGCTGGCGGGCGGCAGCCCGGTCGCGGCCGTCGTGTCCGGGCTGGTGCTCAACGCGCGCCTGCTCCCGTACGGGTTCGCGGTCGCCGACGTGCTCGGCGGCCGCGGGAGGCTGGTCGGCGCGCACCTGATCATGGACGAGGGCGTCGCGTTCACCCTCCGGCAGGACGACCCGCGCGGGCGCCGGGCGGTGTTCTGGATCTGCGGCGTCGCGCTGTTCGCCGTCTGGAACGTCTCGGTCGTGCTGGGCGCCCTCGCCGGGCAGGCCATCGGCGACACCGACACGTTCGGGCTGGACGCGGCGTTCCCGGCCGTGATCCTCGCGCTGGTCCTGCCAGCCCTCCGCGACCGGGGCACCCGCGACGCGGCCCTGCTCGGCGCCGCCGTCGCGCTCGCCGCCACCCCCTTCCTGCCCGCGGGGGTGCCCCTGCTGCTCGCGCTGACCGGGCTGCTCCTCCACGTCCCCCAGCTGAGAGATCGGGAGGTGGCACGCTGATGCCGCTGCTCGCCATCCTGGTCCTGGCGGCCGGGACCTACGCGTTCAGGCTGGCCGGGCCGGTCTTCCGAAACCGTCTCCGCCTCCCCGAACGCCTGGAACTGCTGCTGCCGGTCGCCGCGACCATCCTGCTCATCACGCTCGTGGTCACCTCCACGCTGACCGAGGGGCACGGCTTCGCCGGCTGGGCCCGTCCCCTGGGCGTGCTGGTCGCGGGCGTGCTCGCGGTGCGCCGGGCGCCCTTCCCGGTGATCGTCATCGCCGCGGCGGCGACCACCGCGGTACTCCGTCTCTGCGGCGTGGAGTGATCTCGCCCGCGACATGCCTTGATTGCGCCAGAATGCCGGACGTGTTCGATCAGCTGGACGAGGTCGACTGGGCCTCCATGAACCACGCGTACGGGCCCGCGACCGACGTGCCCGCCCTGCTGCGCGGGCTGGCCTCGGCCGACCCGGCACAGCGGGAGATCGCCCTCGACGGCATGTACGGCGCCGTGCACCACCAGGGCGACGTCTACAACTCCACGCTCGCCGCCATCCCGTTCCTCCTGGAACTGGTCGCCGACCCCGGCGTGCCCGAACGCGGCGCGATCCTCTCGCTGCTCGCCAGCATCGGCGGCGTCGACGCCGATTTCGACGATGACGATGACGATGACGATGACGAGTTCGAGGACGAGTACGGCGACGGCGACGGCGACGGCGGCGACGACGGCGACAGCGGCGACGACGAGGACGACGACTGGAGCCGCAACTACCGCATGGCCCGCGAGGCCGTGACGCTGGCGATGCCGCTCTTCCTGAAGTCGCTCGCCGACCCGGACGCGCAGGTCCGCAACGGCGCGGTCCGTGCGCTGATGGCCTGCCGGAGCCAGGCGGCCGAGATCGTCCCCGACCTCCGGCATCACCTCGCCGTGGAGAGCGAGCCGGCGAACCGGCTGGCCCTCGTGCACGCCGTGGGCGCCCTCGGGCAGGGGGAGGCGGTGGCCTGGCTGGCGTCCCTCGCCACCGGGCACGACGACCCCGCGACCCGGCTGGCCGCCCTCATCGAGGCCGCACGGGTCGATCCGGCGTCGTTGCCGCCCGGCATCGTGCCCGTCGCGCTCGGGCTCATGGACGAGGTCCTGGGCGCCGCCGGGCCGCCCGAGCCGCGCGAGGAACGCCCGTCCACGCCCACGCTGGTCGGCGCGCTGCGCGAGGCCCGCGAGGCCGCCGACGAGGGGCGCGGCGCCCCGGAGCTGTCCGACCTCGTGCGCGGCCTCGACCGGGCCCTGGGCGACCGGGTGGACGAGCGCATCGAGCTCCTGTCCGCGCTGCTCCGGTCGCCCGACTGGGGGCGGCGGGAGATCGCCGTCCTGGTCTGCAACGGGCTGATCAGGGGCTACCGCGCGCCGTACGACGAGCTGATCACGCTGGTCGGCCGGCAGCTCGCCGACCCCGAGCCGCGCCTGGTGGCGTCCGCCGCGTCCCTGATCAAGGACCTGTTCGGGCTGGCGGCGCCGGTGGCCGGCGACCTCGCCGCCTACCTGGCCGACGCGCCCCGGGAACGGGAGGACCCGGGGCGCGGGAGGCGTCCGGGGTGGATCACCCCCTTCAGCCATGGTCTCCCGACCCTCGGTGACCCGCTCATGGCCCTGGCCCGGCTGGGCGACGCGCGGGCGCTCCCGATGTTGCGCTGGGCGCTGGAACGGCCGGAGCCGCCGGGCGACATCGGCTGGGCGCTCACCGCCATGGGCGAGCAGGCCGCCGGGCTCATCCCGCTCATGGCCAGGCGGCTGGGCGACATGTCCCGGCCGGACGGCTTCGACTCGCGCCGCATCGGCCTCGTCGCGGCGCTACGGGACCTCGGGCCGCTCGCCGCTCCCGCCGTTCCGGATCTGATCGGTCTCCTGCGCGAGGACCCGCGGTCGGGCGAGGCGATCCAGGCCCTCGGCCGGATCGGGCCCGCCGCCCGGCCCGCGCTCCCGCTGGTGCGCGACCTGCTGCGGGACGAGCGCGTGGGCACGGCCGCGGCCCGGTGCCTGTGGGAGATCGACGGCGACGTGGACACCGCGCTGCCCGTCCTCAGGGCCTGCCTCGCCACGGACGGCCGTGAACGCGAGGCCGCCGCCGCGCTGGGCGCCATGGGGGAGGCGGCCGCCGCGGCGGCCGACGACCTGCGGCCGCTGATCGCCGAGGGGCCGCTCTGGGTCCGGCTGGACGCCGCCGTCGCGTTGTGGCGGATCACCGGCGACGCCGAGGCCGCGCTGCCCGTCCTGCTCGACCTCTGGGAGCCCAATCCCTACGTCCGGTCCGACATCGCCGTCGCGTTCGGCGAGATGGGCCCGGCCGCCGGCGCCGCCCTGCCTCTGCTGCGCCGCGAACTGGAGTCGGCGCGCCGCCACAACCACGACGGCTACAGCAGCCACTCGATCCACGGCGACGAGCTGCTGCTGGCCCGGTGCGCCGCCGCCCTGTCCCAGATCGAGCCCTGAACTGGCAGAAGCACCTCCGCGGACCGCGGCCTGGCGCGCCGGGCGGACGGCGGAGGTGCTTCAAGCTCGATCAGATGGGTGCGGGGGGCGAGGCGGCGGCCGCGTGTCAGGCGACCGCCTCGGATTCCGCGGACGACGCGGCGGCGATGGAGTCCCGGACGAACCGGGCCGTCTCGCGCATCGCGGCGCTCGCCTCGGGCAGCACCCTGTTGAGGATCTGGAAGACGTGCATCTGGCCCTTCCAGACCTGGAGCTCGCAGCTCACCCCGGCCCTGCCGAGCGCCTCGGCGAACGCCTCGGCCTCGGGCCGCAGCACCTCGGAGCCGCCCACCTGGATGAGGAACGGCGAGACCTCGCCCCAGGCGCAGGTGAGCAGGGCCAGCCGCGGGTCGTCGAATCCGGCTGGCCCCACTACGAGGCGGGCGACCCTGCGGGCCGCGTGGGCGCTGATGTACGGGTCGCGGACACGGCCCTGCTCGGCCGTGGACAGCTCGCAGGTCAGGTCGACCCACGGGGAGTAGAGCACGGTGCCGGCGGGGCGGGGGAGACCGGTGCGGCAGATCTCCCCCGTCAGGGAGGCGGCGAGGTGCCCGCCGGCGGAGTCGCCCGCGATGATGATGCCGCTCGCCGGGACGCCGCGCGCGAGCAGCCAGCGGTAGGCGGCGACCGCGTCCTCCAGCGGCGCCGGGAACGGGTGCTCGGGCGCCATCCGGTAGCGCGGCACCAGCACGGGCAGCCCGGTCTCCAGGGTCAGCCGCGAGGTGATCTCCCGGTGCGTGCGCGGGGAGCACACGACGTAGGCGCCGCCGTGGAGATAGAGGATCGCGCCGTCGGCCCGGCGTTCGCCGCGGCGCGAGGTGACCCACTCGCCGACGACGGGACGTTCCTCGCCGCCCGTCTCGACCCGCGGGTCGAGCAGCGGCTTGATCCGTACCTGCCGGGAGGGGCGCATCAGCAGCGCCGCCGCGTCCACGGTGGACCGGGCGGTGCGCAGGCTGCGCGCGTGGCTCGGCGCGTAGTGGATGAACGGGCGGAGGCCGAGCCGCAGCGCCTCGGAGATCGCGCGGCTGCGCACCGTGGGACGGCGGTCGAACGGCTGGGTGCGGGGGGAGACTGCTTGCTGCGTCGCCGCGTGGCGGGGGGCGGTGACTCCCGGCAGAGGCGTGACCTCTGCCGGCAGATCGGACGCGGTGATCGGATCCATCTGCACACCCTTGGCTCTGTTTCAGGCGTGTTAATGAGATGCCCGCTTTTGGCCGATAGTTCACCTGGCAACTTTGTGTCGCTCTCAGGATCGCGCCCGGCGATGTCCTCCATGTGACCCACGCCACGCGTAAGCGGATGTGGACATAGCGATACCGTGAGGTCATGAGCAGCGCCGACTCACCCCCCGCCCCCCGGAACTGCGGGCTCACGGTCTTCTGGGACGACCGGCTCACCTCCTACGACTTCGGGCCCGGTCATCCGATGGACCCGGTCCGGGTCGAGCTGACGATGGCGCTGGCGCGCGAGTACGGGCTCCTGGACGCGTCCAACGTGAAGGTCGAGGAGTTCACCCCGGCCGGCGACGACCTGCTCGGCCTGGTGCACGAGCCCGCCTACATCGCCGCCGTGCGGCACGCGGGCGCGACCGGCCTGCCGGAGTTCAGATACGGCATCGGCACCGCCGACAACCCGGTCTTCCTCGGCATGCACGAGGCGTCCGCGCTGGTCACGGGCGCTTCGGTGGCCGGCGCGCGCACGGTGTGGGAGGGGGAGCCCCGGCACGCCGCGAACGTGTCCGGCGGCCTGCACCACGCCCTGCGCGGCGCGGCGAGCGGGTTCTGCGTCTACAACGACGTGGCGATCGCCATCGCCTGGCTGCTCGACAACGGCGCCGAACGGGTCGCCTACGTCGACGTCGACGTCCACCACGGCGACGGCGTCCAGGCCGCCTTCTACGACGACCCCCGGGTCATGACGATCAGCCTGCACGAGACGCCGCGCACGCTCTTTCCCAACACCACCGGCTTCCCCAACGAGATCGGCGGCCCGGACGCCCGCGGCACGGCGGTCAACGTGGCCCTGCCGCCCGGCACCACCGACGCCGCCTGGCTGCGCGCGTTCGACGCGGTGGTGCCGCCGCTGCTGCGCGAGTTCCGGCCCCAGGTCCTGGTCACCCAGCACGGCTGCGACAGCCACGCGCTCGACCCGCTCGCCCACCTGTCGCTCAGCGTCGACGGGCAGCGCACCGCCTACGCGGCGCTGCACCGGCTGGCCCACGAGGTGGCCGACGGGCGCTGGCTGGTCACCGGCGGCGGCGGATACGAGCTGGTGCAGGTCGTGCCCCGGGCGTGGACGCACCTGCTGGCGGAGGCCGCGGGCCTGCCCATCGCACCCGAGACGGCCACGCCGGAGCCCTGGCGGGACTTCGTGCGCAAGCGGACCGAAGAGATCGCGCCCCGGCGCATGACGGACGGGACGAGCACGGTGGAGGTGCACATGTGGGGGGAAGGCTACGACCCGGCGAACCCGGTCGACCAGGCGGTGCTGGCGACCCGGCGAGCGGTGTTCCCGGAGCACGGCCTCGACCCGATGATGGACATCTGATGGGGCGAGTGCCCACGCGCGACGAACTGCGCGCCCACCTCGTCCGTACGATGATCGCCGGTGACGTGGCCACGCCGCGGCAGAACAACCTGCTGCACTTCCGGCGGATGGCCGCGCGCAACCCCTACTACCTCTTCGGCCTCGACCTGAAGCCCACCTGGACCGAACGCGAGATCCTGCGGGTGATGGTGGAGCGCTGCGGGGTCGACTCCGACCCGCTGCACCTGTACGGGGACGACACCATCGACCCCGAGTTGACCATCGACGCGCTGGAGGCGATGGGCGACCGCATCGGGCTCGCCGCGCGGCGCCGCGAGCAGGTCGTGCTGGCCACCGGCCACCCGGCCACGTTGTCGCCGGTCTACCAGGCGGTCGCGGCGGCGCTGGCCGAGCGGGGCTGCCGCGTGCTGACGCCGGCCGCGGGCTGGACGTACGACATCGACACCTCCTACGGGGTCGAGGAGCGGCGCATCGTCTACGCACCCGAGGGGGTGGCGATGCTGGAGGGGGACGACGGGCGCACGCACCACACCCACGACTCCGCTCCCATGGAGACGATGCTCGCCGAACTGACGTCCGGCTCTACGCCGGCGGACGGATCCGCGGAACGGGAACGCATCAGTTGGCCGGATCTGGCCATCGCCGATCATGGCTGGGCGGGCGCCGCCGGGCAGGCGGGCATCGACACCGTCGGATTCGCGGACTGTAACGATCCAGCGCTGTTCGTCGGTGCCGAGGAAGGCAAGATCGACGTCGTCGTGCCGCTGGACGACGGCGTATCACCGCACCACTACGCCCCGATGACCGCCTATCTGCTCGATCGGGCGGGCCTCACCTGAGCGGCAGAGTGCCATTGCGCTGTGGCAAGAGTGGCGTGTGAGCGTCACTGGTTGTGACGTGACTGCCGTACCGGGGCTGATGATTCGTTCCATGGTCGACCGGAACGCCTGAGTCGCAGGTCATCGGGTGTTTTGGGAGGACACCCGTGGGGCCGTGTGACGACGGGTGCCGTTATGTCCACAGTGCGTTCGGAAGCAGAGTGTGGCCGTTCCGGCAGGCTCGGGTACGGAATTGGGTGGAACTCCCCTCTTGCGACTGTCGATACACGATTTACGCTGGGGGAAGAACACGTGCGTGATCAAAGTCACCCAAAGGGCCGGTGCGCGGCACGTGTGGAAGAGGGCGTCCGATGAGCTCAGGCGAGCGACCTCTGAGTGAGGTCAGGTTCCTGACTGTGGCCGAAGTGGCGGCGGTGATGCGGGTGTCCAAGATGACCGTCTACCGCCTCGTCCACTCAGGCGAGCTGCCCGCGATCCGTGTGGGACGTTCGTTCCGGGTTCCCGAGCAGGCCGTTCACGACTATCTGCGCGACGCGTTCATCGAAGCCGGATGAACGCGGTGATACACCGCCGATGAGGGGTATGGCGGGGTCATGCTCCACGACCCCGCGACACTCTTCTCATCCGGCCGTGCAGGGGGCATTTGCACGGACTCTGCTGGCAGTCCACGGGGAGAGGTAGAAGGGCAGGGACACCAACCGATCGGCGGCGCGTTCGAGGCCGCCGAGTCCGGCGCCCGGGGAGTCGGGGGCATCTACGGTGCTCGCGGTGACCCGGGCTTCGGTATTTCCGGCGTCACGACCGGTGATCCCGGCGAGGTGGCGACCGGCGGCCAGAGCGTGACCGCGGCAGCGGTACCCTTGGGCAGCGGACCGTGCGCGCTCGCCGAGACACAAGCTCGCCGAGGGGCCGGTCCCTACTCCTGTACCACCACTCCAGATACGCCGAGCGAGGTCTCGTGGGCTCTGTCATCAAGAAGCGCCGCAAGCGGATGGCGAAGAAGAAGCACCGCAAGCTGCTGAAGAAGACGCGTATTCAGCGTCGTAACAAGAAGTAAACAAGCAGGCTACTCAGCCGTAAGGGGTGGGGCGCACAGTGTCCTCTATGCCCTCCGCCGCGGCTCGCGTCGTACTGGTGACGGGCGTTTCCCGTTTCCTGGGGGCGCGGGTCGCGAACACCCTCCAGGCCGATCCGGGCATCGAACGGGTCATCGGCGTGGACACGGTCCCCCCTACGACGCCGCTCGGACGAACGGAGTTCGTGCGCGTCGACATTCGCACGCCGAGCATCGCCAAGGTCATCTCCTCGGCCGAGGTCGACACGGTGGTCCACCTGAATCTGGTGACCGCCCAGGTCGGTCCGCGGTCGAAGATGAAAGAGCTCAACGTCATCGGCACCATGCAGCTGCTGGCCGCGTGCCAGCGCTCGCCGGACATGCGCAAGCTCGTCGTGCGTTCCTCGGCCGCGGTCTACGGCTCCTCGCCGATGGACCCGGCGGTGTTCGGCGAACGCGACGAGCCCGTCGAGGCGCCGACGTCCGGCTACGCCAAGGACGCCGTCGAGGTCGAGGGCTACGTGCGGGGGCTGACACGGCGCAGGTCGGACCTCACGGTCTCGGTGCTGCGCTTCGCCAACTTCCTCGGGCCGGGGGTCGACTCCCCGCTGACCCGCTATCTCCGCATGCCCGTCGTCCCGACGGTGCTGGGCTTCGACCCGCGCCTGCAGTTCGTGCACGAGGACGACGGTGTCGAGGTCCTGCGCCGGATGACGGTCGAGGACCATCCGGGCACCTTCAACGTCGCCGGCGACGGCGTCATGCTGCTCTCCCAGGCGCTGCGCCGGGCGGGCCGCCCGTACGTGCCCATGCCGGCGCCCTCGGTCTCGGTGCTCGGCGACGTCGGCCGCCGCTTCGGCGGGTTGTCCGGTTTCTCGCCGGAGCTGCTGCGCTGGCTGATGTACGGACGGGTGATCGACACCGGCCGGCTCGAGAGCGAGCTCTCCTGGCGTCCCAAGTACGGCTCGGAGGCCGCGTTCGCCGACTTCGTCTCGGCGCTGGGCCTGGCGCGCACCGCACCGCTGGACCTGCTGGACCGCCTCGCCGCGGTCCTCGGCCGCGGCTGACGTGATCATTCGACGGAGGTCCCCATGAACGCGCACCACGAGGACGAGCGGTTCGGCGGCGGCGCGGGCACCGACGACGGGGGCGCCCAGGTGATCCCGCTCAACGCCGCCCGGCACGACGGTGAGGAGCCGCGGCGCAACCCGGTCGAGCGCACGCTCGCCTCGGGGCTGGCGTTCCTGCGGCGCCGGCTGGCGGGGGAGTACGACGTCGACGAGTTCGGCTTCGACCCCGACTTCAACAGGTCGGTCGTGCTGCCGGTCGCCCGCGCCCTCTACGAGCGCTGGTTCCGGGTGGAGCTGTTCGGGCTCGACAACATCCCGGAGAAGGACGGCGCCCTGATCGTCGCCAACCACTCCGGCACGCTGCCCATCGACGGGATCATGTTGTCGGTGGCCGTGCACGACCACGTCCAGCGCGACCTGCGGCTGCTCGGCGCCGACCTGGTCTACCAGGTGCCGGTGCTGGGCCACCTGTCCCGCAAGGCGGGCCACACGCTCGCCTGCCAGGCCGACGCCGCGCGGCTGCTCGACAAGGGCGAGCTCGTCGGGGTCTTCCCGGAGGGCTTCAAGGGCGTCGGCAAGCCGTTCGGCGACCGCTACAAGCTCCAGCGCTTCGGCCGCGGCGGCTTCGTCGAGACGGCGCTGCGCGCGAACGTGCCGGTGATCCCGGCGGCGATCGTCGGCGCCGAGGAGATTTATCCCAAGCTCGCCGACCTCAAGCCGCTGGCCCGGCTGCTCGGCCTGCCCTACTTCCCGATCACGCCGACGTTCCCGCTGCTGGGCCCGATGGGGCTGCTGCCGCTGCCGTCCAAGTGGATGATCCAGTTCGGCGAGCCGATCCCCATGGACGAGTACGACGCCACGGCGGCCGACGACCCGATGACGGTCTTCAACCTCACCGACCACGTGCGCGAGGCCGTCCAGCAGATGCTCTACGACACCCTGCTGCGCCGCGGGCCGGCGTTCTTCTAGGCCCCGCCGCCCTTCGAAGGCCCCGCTACGACCGGTTGTGCCTGCGGAGGGCGATGCCCGCCGCGACGCCGCCCGCCAGGGCGCCGGCGCCCGCGGCGACCGGCAGGGCGACCATGGTCACCTTGCGGCCGGTGCGGAAGTCGTGGATCGGCCAGTCGTGGTCCTTGGCGTGGTCGCGCAGGTCGCCGTCGGGATTGACGGCGTGCGGGTGGCCGACGGTCGTCAACATCGGCAAGTCGTTGACCGAGTCGCTGTAGGCGGCGCAGCGCGACAGGTCGAGCCCTTCGCGCTGGGCGAGGGCGCGGACGGCCTCCGCCTTGGCCGGCCCGTGCAGCAGGTTGCCCACCAGGCGGCCGGTGTAGACGCCGTCCTTGGTCTCGGCGACGGTGCCGAGGGCGCCGGTGAGGCCGAGACGGTGCGCGATGGTGCGGGCCACCTCGACCGGGGTCGCGGTGACCAGCCAGACCTGCTGGCCGGCGTCCAGGTGCTGGAGCGCGAGGCTGCGGGTGCCGTGCCAGATGCGGTCGGCCATCACCTCGTCGTAGATCTCCTCGCTGAGCCGCACCAGGTCGGCGACCCGCTGCCCGGCCACGAAGGCCAGGGCGGTCTCGCGCGCGTTGCTGATGTGGTCGGCGTTCTCCGCGCCGCGCAGCCGGAACGCGGCCTGGCCCCAGGCGAACATGGCCAGGTCGCGCACGGTGAAGAGCTTGCGGCTGGCGAGTCCGCGCGCGAAGTAGTAGATCGAGGCGCCGCGCATCATCGTGTTGTCGACGTCGAAGAACGCCGCCGCGCTCGGGTCGGGGTCGGGAAGCGGGCCGTTCAGCGCCGCCGCCGCGGCCGCCTCGCCCGCGCTCACGTGATCTTCTTCCCTGTCGCGCTGCCAGAATCGCCGCATGCTCCGAAGACTAGTCAACGGCCTCCGTCAGCCTGTCGCTTCGCCCTGAATTGGGATGGTCCTCACCTCCGTTCAACACGGCCGTCACCAGCCGCTCGCGCAGGACCGCGCGGAATTCCGGATCCGGTCCCGCCCTGCGCACTCGCAGACCCGACAGCGGATTCACGCCGTCGCCCTCTCCCTTGGCCCGCCCTGTCGTCATGTCGCCTTCCTTCGGCCCGCGACCCGGCCGTCCCCCTTCCTGGACGGGCCGTGCCCGGGCACCCCCAACTGCGAAATGCGGTCCTGCCCGCAAGAACGAGCCGGGCAGGGCGGGGTTACGGGCGCACGACGGAATGGACGAATTGTCCAGCGAGCCGCACCGTTCAGGCGCGCAGATCCTCCGGCAGCATGCGGGCCAGCGACCGCACGGCGCGATATTGCAGCGCCTTGATGGCACCGGTCTTCTTGCCCATGACCAGGGCGGTCTCGGCGACCGACAGGCCGTGCAGGAAGCGCAGCACGACGCATTCCTGCTGCTCCGAGCCGAGACGGCGGACGGCAGCCAGGAGCGTCTTGTTGGTCATCGACTCCAGGACGGCCCGCTCGGGACTCTCCTGCGGCCGGTCGGGCTCCAGCAGTTCGGCGGTGCAGACCTCCAGCCGGTAGCGGCTGGACTTGAAGTGGTCGGCGACGAGGTTGCGCGCGATGGTCACCAGCCAGGCGCCGAAGTCCTTGCCCTGCCAGTTGAAGTCGCGCATGCGCCGCAGCGCCCGCAGGAAGGTCTCGCTGGTCAGGTCCTCGGCGAGCGAGTGGGCGCCGACCCGGTAGTAGACGTACCGGTAGACCAGGTCGACGTAGTGGTCGTAGAGGGTGCCGAACGCCTCGGCGTCGCCGTCGCGGGCCTGGAGGACGAGGGCCTTGACCGCCTCGCCGCGCTCCTCCTGCCGGGCGGCGCCGGAACCGGCCTGGCCGGGAACGGACGGTGCGCCCCGCCGGGGCGAACCGGAAAGAGGGGTCGGTCGACGGAGCGACGTCACTCGGGCATCGAGGGTCAAGCTGCTCATGCAGATCTCCTCGGGGCGTACGCGACCTCCGGCGTGAAAAGCCACTCTAGATACCGAGGGGTACGGCAGGCAATGGTGTGCCCCTCGCGAACCCCGGCGGGGCGGGCGGATCCGGCCGTTGGAACGTTGTGGTTCCCCGCACTTCCTCGGGAGCGGTTACCCGTCTCCGCTCCGAATCGGGCACCATGGGGCGCGATGGTCGAAGCTGTTCTCGCGCTCGTGGCGACCCTTGGTGCCTTGGTCACCACCGGGTTGCTCATTTCGCGCGCCTCCAAGGACCGGCTGCTCTACCTGATCGCCTGGTCGGTGACGCTGGTCGGGATCTCCCTCTCGCTGCTGTCGATGACGCTGGGCTTCCTGCTCGGCTTCAACGACGCGCTGTTCCGCGTCATGGAGCTCGGCGGCGCGCTCCTCGCGCCGGTCTGGCTGGCGCTCGGCATGGTCGAGCTGATCGCCCGCGTCGTCCAGGTGCGCTTCGCGGCCTGGCTGTTCGCGGTGTCCTACACCGTGGTGGCCACGGTGATCCTGATGCTCGACCCGCTGCGCGGCTCGTTCAGCAAGAAGCTGCCCAAGCCGGACGACATCTACGACGCGCTGCCGCCGCTGCTGATCAATGGCGCCCATCTGGTCGCGGTCATCGCGCTGGTCGCGTGCGCCATCGTCACCGCGGTGCTGGCGAGCAAGCAGGACCGCGAGGCCTACGAGCTGCTGATCCCGATCGCGCTGGTGGCGCTGGCCGGGGTGCTGGTGGTGGCGGGCACCCGTGGCTACCTGCCCGCCATGATCGCCGTCGTCGCCCTCGGCGCGGCGGCCGGGCTGGTCTGGTACGGCGCGATGCGCACGCTGCCGGTCTACGCCGAGGACGACGGCTACGCCGACGACTACCGCGACGACTACCGCGACGACGCCGCGACCGGCTACGCCGACCAGGGCTACGCCGCGGCCCCGCACCGCGCGCCGGCCGACGAGCAGCACACCGCCGTCTCGCAGGCCCCGCCACCGCCACCGCCGCCACCGCCACCACCGCCGCCGGGCAGGCCCGCGACGCGGCGCGGCGAGCTGCGCTTCCCCGAGCCGGCCGCGAGCGAAGACCTGCGTTTCCCCGAGGCGCCGGCCCGCACCGCGGTCGACGACATGAAGGTGGCCGGCCCGCAGGGGGTCGCCGGCGGCTTCGGCCCGGGCTCCCTGGCGCAGGGCGCCGTCGGGGCCGGGCTCGCCGCCGCGGGCTTCGGCGCCTCCGGGCTCGCCTCCGCCCTCGGCAACGGCCAGGGCGGCGGCCTCGGCGACCTCTCCCGGGCGTGCGGCCAGATCACGGTCTACACGCTGCTGGACGGCCGCGAGGAGGCGTTCGACCGGCTCGCCGACGACTTCGTCCGGGCGGCCCGCATCGCCGAGCCGGACACCCTGATCTTCGCCTGCCACGAGGTGGTCAACGCCCCGACGCAGCGGATCTTCTACCAGCTCTTCCGCGACGAGGGGGCCTTCGAGTCCCACCGCCGGCAGCCGCACCTGCAGCGGTTCCTGGCCGACTCGCGGACCCACGTGCTGGCGACCAACGTCATCGAGCTCAAGCTCGGCGCGGCCAACCTGACGCCGCTGCCGTCGCCGGCGCCCGACCACCCTCGCCTGTGAGCGGATCATGGACGTTCTCATCACCCTGCTCGGCAAGCCCGGCTGCCACCTGTGCGACGACGCGCGGGACGTGATCACCCGGGTCGCCGCCGACCTCGGCGTCGGCTTCGAGGAGCACGACATCACCCGGTCCGAGGAGCTCAACCGGGAATACTGGGAGCAGATCCCGGTCACGCTGATCAACGGCGTCCAGCACGACTTCTGGCGGGTGGACGAGGCCCGGTTGCGCCGGGCCGTGGCCGAATTGACATGACTCCGGCCGGTCGGCGGTAATTTCACTGAAACAGGAATGTCTCGTCTGTCACATCTCGTGGGCGAGTACGGTGGGCCCGACGGGCTCCGGTGGGGCCGCCGGACCCAGCCTGGTCAGGGCTTTCGGCGGTTTCGCGGCCGGGGCGGCAGGTCTCGTGCGCCGGGGGCGACTTTGTGCGTGTATTCACAAAGGCTTAATCTGGTAGACGGCCCTGGGCTGCATCCGGCCTCGGCCGGTCCGGGGCCAGGGGTTCCCGGGCCCCGCCCCAAGCGTCGAGCCCCCGAAGAGCAGGCCGTGACACCTCGACAGACCCGCACTCGCGATCGAGCCGATCGCGGCATTCCCGAAGCCACCGTGGCCCGGCTCCCGGTCTACCTGCGCGCGTTGCACAGCCTGCAGGACCGCGGGGTCGCCACCGTGTCCTCGGAAGAGCTCGCGGCCGCGGCCGGGGTCAACTCGGCCAAGCTGCGCAAGGACCTGTCACACCTCGGCTCGTACGGCACCCGCGGTGTCGGATATGAGGTGGAGTACCTCGTCTACCAGATCTCTCGTGAACTGGGCCTGACCCAGGATTGGGTCGTGGCAATCATCGGGGTCGGTAACCTGGGCCGGGCGCTGGCCGGTTATGGCGGGTTCGCCTCTCGCGGCTTCCGCGTGGCGGGCCTCCTGGACGCCGACGACGAGATCGTCGGCGAGGAGATCTCCGGCCTCACGGTGGAGCACATCGACCGGCTGGAGGACATCATCGCCGAGCGCGGCGTCTCGATCGCCGTCATCGCCACCCCCGCGAACGCCGCCCAGCCGGTGTGCGACCGGGTGGTGTCGTCGGGCGTGACGAGCGTGCTCAACTTCGCTCCGGTGGTGTTGTCGGTGCCCGAGGGCGTCGACGTCCGTAAGGTCGACCTGTCGATCGAGCTCCAGATCCTGGCGTTCCATGAACAGCGCAAGGCCGGCGGCCCGGGCGGTGACTTCGACGGACTGGCCGAGCCCAAGGGCCCGCCCGGCGCGACGCCCACGCAGTATGTGGAGGCAGTAGAGGCATGAGCGTTTTGGTGGTGGGCCTCAGCCATCAGAGTGCCCCCGTGGCGATGCTCGAACGCGCCGCGGTCTCCGGCGACGATCTGCGCAAGCTCCTGCACTCGGTCAACGACGCCCCGCACGTCGCCGAGACCGCCATCGTCTCGACCTGCAACCGGGTCGAGGTCTACGCCGTGGTCGACAAGTTCCACGGCGGCGTCTCCGCGATCTCCGAGCTGCTCTCCCTGCACTCGGGCGTCCCGCTCGACGACCTGTCCCGGCACCTCTACGTGCACTACGAGGACCGGGCCGTCCAGCACGCCTTCTCGGTGGCCTGCGGCATGGAGTCCATGGTCGTCGGCGAGGGCCAGATCCTCGGGCAGATCCGCGCCGCGCTCCGCCTGGCGCAGGACGAGGAGACCATCGGCCGCGACCTGCACGACCTCCTGCAGCAGGCGCTGCGGGTCGGCAAGCGCGCCCACCACGAGACCGGCATCGACCGGGCCGGCGCCTCGCTGGTCAGCGTGGGCCTGGACGTGGCGAGCACCCACCTCGGGCCGCTCGACCGGGTCAGCGCCCTGGTCGTGGGCGCCGGCGCGATGAGCGGGCTGGCCGTGGCGACGCTCGCCCGGGCGGGCGCCCGCGAGATCGTGGTGGCCAACCGCACCCACGAGAAGGCCGTCCGGCTGGCCGCTGAGGCCGCCATGGCCGGGGTGTCGGCCCGCGCGGCCGACCTGGCCGACCTCGACCGGCACCTGGCCGCCGCCGACCTGGTCGTCTCCTGCACCGGCGCCACCGGCCTGGTGATCACCAGGGCGCAGCTGGAGGCCGCCGGCGTCGACGGCCGCCCCCGGTTCTTCCTCGACCTGGCCCTGCCGCACGACGTCGACCCGTCCGTCCGCGACCTTCCCGGAGCCGCGCTCGCCGGGCTCGAGGAGCTCAGGACCGCCGAGCAGGCCGCCGAGGCGATCGGGCCGGAGGCCGTCGAGGCCGTCCGCGCCATCGTCGCGGGCGAGGTGTCGACGTTCCTGGGCGCCGCCCGCGCGGCGGCCGTGGCGCCGACCGTGGTGGCCCTGCGCAGCAAGGCGGCCGACGTCGTCGAGGCCGAGCTGTCCCGGCTGACGGGACGGCTGCCCGAGCTCGACGACAAGGCCCGCAGGGAGATCACGCAGACCGTGCGCCGGGTCGTCGACAAGCTGCTGCACGCGCCGACCGTCCGGGTGAAGGAACTGGCCGCGGCCCCCGGCGGCGACAGCTACGCCGACGCCCTGCGCGAACTCTTCGACCTCGACCCGAAGGCTCCCGAGGCCGTCACGCGAGCCGACATCGCCCGCGAAGCGGGTGATGGCGGCGCAGCTCTCTTTTCCGGGGGGTCTGGGGGGTCGTCCCCCCAGCCCAGCGCTGCCGACATGACGACCGAGGCGGCCGACAACGAAGGACGTTCGCAGTGACGACACTCCGGCTCGGAACCCGCAAGAGCCTCATGGCGATGACCCAGTCCCAGCTGGTCGCCGACGCATTGTCCGAGCGTACGGGGCATGCGGTGGAGCTGGTCGGGGTAACGACCGAGGGTGATGTTTCCAAGGCACTGCTCGCGCAGATCGGGGGCACCGGCGTCTTCGTCAACGGACTCCGGGACAAGCTCCTCGCCGGTGAGGTGGACTTCGCGGTGCACTCGCTGAAGGACCTGCCCACCGGCCCGGCCGACGGGATCGCGCTCGCCGCGACCCCGCGCCGCGACGACCCGCGCGACGCGCTCTGTTCCGCCTCCTTGGCCACGCCCCGCCACCCCCGGGGCGGCCCGGCCAAGCTGGCCGACCTGCCCGCCGGCGCCCGGGTCGGCACCGGCTCGCCGCGCCGGGTCGCGCAGCTGCGCGCGCTGCGCCCCGACCTCGAGGTCGTCCCGATCCGCGGCAACGCCGACACCAGGCTGCGCAAGGTCACCGACGGCGAGCTCGACGCCGTGGTGCTGGCCTACGCCGGGCTGACCCGGATCGGCCGGCTGGAGGCGGTGGCCGAGGTCTTCGAGCCCGACCAGATGTTGCCCGCGCCGGGGCAGGGCTCGCTGGCCCTCGAATGCCGCGCCGACCGGGAGGACCTCCGCGCGATCCTTGGAACGGTCGATGATCGTTCGACCAGGGCCGCGGTCACCGCGGAACGTACGGTGCTGGCGGTGCTCGAAGCGGGATGTTCGGCGCCCGTGGGAGCATACGCATCCGAAGAAGAACAAAAGTTGCATCTGACCGCCGCCGTCGTCGCGCACGACGGCAGCAGCCAGGTTCGGCTGTCCGCAAGCGGCCACCGTGACGAGGCAGAGGAGCTGGGGCGCGATCTCGCCGCCCGGCTGCTCGGCCAAGGGGCCGACCAGTTGATGGGGGAACGCCACATTGAGCCCCAGTAGCAAGAGCCCCGCCGCGCCGAAGGACGCCAGGGCAGGCCAGGCCACGGCCGGTCTGGTGTCGCTCGTCGGCATGGGCCCGGGTGACCCGGGCCTGCTGACGCTGCGCGCCGCCGCGGTCCTGGGCCGTGCCGACGCCGTCGTCGTGGACCGTGCCGACGTCCACCCCGAGTTCCTCTCCCACTGCCGTTCGGACGCCGAGATCATCGACTCCGCCGACGCCGACCCCGGCAAGCTGGCGGCGAAGGCCGCCAAGGCCGGCAAGCACGTCGTGCGGCTGTTCCAGGGCGACCCCGGGCTGGCCTGCGGGCTGGCCGCCGAGGGCGGCGCCCTGGCCAAGGCCGGCATCCCGTTCGAGGTCGTGCCGGGCGTCTCCGCCGCCACCGGCGTGCCCGGCTACGCCGGCATCCCGCTCACCGACGCCAAGCACCGCGAGGTACGGGTCGTCGACGCGTCCGAGGGCGGGGTCGACTGGGAGGCGTTCGCCGCCCCCGGCGTCACCCTGGTCATCCTCGGCGCCGAGGGCACCGTGTCCGAGGTGGCCAAGGGCCTGATCGCGGTCGGCCGGCCGGAGACCACGCCTGCCGCCATGACCAGCATCGGCACCACCACCGAGCAGGAGACCGTGGTCTCCACGCTCCAGCGCCTCGCCGCCGACACCAAGGGCATGGAGTCGCCCGCGCTGATCATCGTCGGCGACGTGGTCGGCTGGCGCGACAAGCTCTCGTGGTTCGAGACCAAGCCGCTGTTCGGCTGGCGCGTGCTGGTGCCGCGCACCAAGGAGCAGGCGGCCTCGCTGTCCGACCAGCTCCGCTCGTACGGAGCGGTGCCCGACGAGGTCCCGACGATCTCGGTCGAGCCGCCGCGCACGCCGCAGCAGATGGACCGCGCCGTCAAGGGCCTGGTGACCGGACGCTACGAGTGGGTCGTCTTCACCTCGACCAACGCGGTCCGCGCGGTCCGCGAGAAGTTCGTCGACTACGGCCTGGACGCCCGCGCGTTCGCCGGTCTCAAGGTCGCCGCGGTGGGCGAGCAGACCGCCGCCGCGCTGGTCGAGTTCGGCATCCAGCCCGACCTGGTGCCCAGCGGCCAGCAGTCCAGCGAGGGCCTGGCCGAAGTGTGGCCGCCCTACGACGAGGACCTCGACCCGATCAACCGCGTGCTGCTGCCGCGCGCCGACATCGCCACCGACACCCTCATCGCCAGGCTCACCGAGCTGGGCTGGGAGTGCGAGGACGTCACCGCCTACCGGACCGTACGGGCCGCGCCGCCGCCCGCCCCGATCCGCGAGGCGATCAAGGGCGGCGGCTTCGACGCCGTGTTGTTCACCTCGTCCTCGACGGTGAAGAACCTCATCGGCATCGCCGGCAAGCCGCACAACGTGACGGTGATCGCGGTGATCGGCCCGCAGACCGCCAAGACCGCGGAGGAGTACGGGCTGCGCGTCGACGTGATGGCCGACAAGCCGTCGGTCTCCGCGCTGGCCGAGGCCCTGGCCGACTACGGCGCCAGGCGCCGGGCCGCCCAGGTCGAGGCCGGCGACCCGCTCCGCAAGCCCAGCCAGATGCGCCGGGGCGCCCGCCGCCGCAAGTGACCGTCCCCGCCCGTGCGGCGACCTGCGGCCATAACACTCGCGGCCGGTCGCCCGCGGGTGCCGGGGAGGCGCGAGTACCCTTGTGGGGGTAGGCACTGCCGCGTCCCTGTCACGTCGCAGCCGCGTTGAAGCGTGTGCCGCCACCCCGAACTCGATCTCAGACCACCGTCGGCAAGGGCGCCGCCGGAGGAAGAAGGGTCATGTCCGCACAGTTTCCCGTCGCGCGTCCCAGGCGGCTCCGGCGCACGCCGGCGCTGCGCCGGATGGTCGCCGAGACCCGGCTCGCCCCGGCCGACCTGGTGCTGCCGATGTTCGTCAAGGAGGACCTCGCCGAGCCCAACGCGGTGAGCTCCATGCCGGGCGTCTTCCAGCACACCCGCGACAGCCTGCGCAAGGCCGCCCACGAGGCCGCCGAGGCCGGGGTCGGCGGGATCATGCTCTTCGGCATCCCGGCGGTCAAGGACGGCACCGGCGCGGCCGCCGACGACCCCGACGGCATCGTCCAGGCGGCCCTGCGCGACCTGCACGCCGACGTGGGCGACGCGATCGTGATCATGGCCGACCTGTGCCTGTGCGAGTACACCGACCACGGCCACTGCGGCATCGTGACCCCGGCCGGCGAGGTCGACAACGACGCCACCCTGGAGCGCTACGCGGCCATCGCGGGCGCCCAGGCCGCCGCCGGAGCCGCCGTCGTGGCGCCCAGCGGCATGATGGACGGCCAGGTCGGTGTGATCCGCGCCGCCCTCGACCGCGCGGGTCACCACGACACCTCGGTGCTCGCCTATTCGGCCAAGTACGCCTCCGCGTTCTACGGCCCGTTCCGCGAGGCCGCCGAGGGCGCCCCGCAGTTCGGCGACCGGTCCACGCACCAGCAGGACCCGGCCAACGCCGACGAGTCGATCCGCGAGGTGCTCCTCGACCTCGACGAGGGCGCCGACATGGTCATGGTCAAGCCCGCCGGCGCCTACCTCGACGTCGTGCGCCGCGTCCGCGACACCGTCGACGTGCCGGTCGCCGCCTACCAGGTGAGCGGCGAGTACGCGATGATCGAGGCCGCCGCCGAGAAGGGCTGGCTCGACCGCGAGCGCGTCATCGACGAGTCCCTGACGGCCATCCGCCGCGCCGGCGCCGACATCGTCCTCACCTACTGGGCGACCGAGGCCGCCCGTCGCCTGGGCCGCCGCTGACGCGGCGGCCGCCCCGGCCCCCGAGCACGTCCGGACGCCCGCCCGCCGTGGCGGGCGTTCCGCGTCTCCGCACCTCCTCGCCGTGTCGCACTCGGTGGCGGATCTGTGACGGTGGGGTGATGTGAATCTTTACTGGTGATCACGTGGCTCTAGTCACTTAGGGTCGTTTGAAGGGGGTTGGCGTGTCCGATCCTCCCGGTTACCTGCATCATCGTTAAGAAGGAGCCAGGTTCGACCATGGTGCACAGGGGGGCGCGATGATGCTGACGGTCTCGGGCGGAAAGCGGCACAAGGCGGGCTCCAGAACGACGACGGCGGCCCTCGACGCGGCCCTGGAATACGCCGCGCTCGGCTGGCCCTGCAGCCTGGGGGCGCACCCTCCGGTGGGCGGGGACCGCGCGTGCTCCTGTGACCGCATCGGGTGTCCCGACCCCGGCGCGCACCCGGTATCGGCGGCCTGGGCGATCCAGGCGTCCACCGACCCCGAGGCGCTGAAACGCCGGTGGTCCGAACGTCCCGAGGCCAACGTGATCCTGCCGACCGGCCGGGTGTTCGACGTCTTCGACGTCCCCGCCGCTGCCGGCACCCAGGCCCTGGCCCGGATCGAGCGCGAGGACCTCCCCGCCGGCCCGGTGGCCTCGGTCGGCGACCGGCACCTGTTCTTCGTGGCCACCCGCGTCTCCGCCGACGAGGACGAGTGGTGGTCGTGCCACCTCGACTGCTCGCCCGAGACGGTCGCCGAGACCCCCGGGATGCGCTGGCACTGCCGCGACAGCTACGTGGTCGCCCCGCCGTCGATCCTCCCGTACGGCCGTGAGGCCGCCTGGATCAAGCCGCCGGACGGTGGGCCGCTCCCGGACCCGCTCCGGCTCCTCGAAGTCCTCTCCGACAGCTGTGAGGCCCTCTAGCCCCCCGCGGCCCGCGGCGCGGTGATCGCGGCCGCCCGGCCCCAGCCCGAATACGACGTCTGCAGCGTCTGCGACCGCTTGCCCTGGCCGATCTTGATCCGGACCTGCGCCGGCAGCCCGTTCTCGCCGACCCGCAGCGCGAACGACACCTGCGTCGCCCTGGTCGCCGTCGCCAGCTGCGTGTAGAACGCCGCCACCTCGCCGTTGCGGGTGAGCTCGGCCACCGGCGCCGTGCCCCGGTAGATCCCGCCCGACCGGGTGAGGCTCGTGCTCGCCTGGAGCAGCGCCGTCACGTTCGCCGCCGACGAACCCGCCCGCACCTGGCCCGCCAGCGCCCCGTAGCCGCGCCCGGCCGCGAGCGGGGCGCTCTGCCACCGCCGGCCCGCCTGCACGTAGACGGTGTCGCCCACCAGCACCGCGCGCGTGCGCTTGCGCAGCGTCTTGGTGCCCGTGACGACCATCGAGTACGAGGGGGGCGCGCCCTGCGCGGTGCGGAACGACCCCTGCGCCGCCGCGGGGCCGCCGCAACACCCGGTGCGCCGGAAGGAGAACGCGGCGCCCGGGGCCGCCGCGGTCGCCTTGCTGACGCGGTCGGCGAGCGTGTCGGCCAGGTCGGTGGTCGAACCGGCCGGCGCGGGGGTGCCGCTGCCCGCCGGGGTCGGCTCCGGCGGGCTCGCCTCACCCTTGTCGTAGATCACCGCGGCGCCGAGCACACCACCGACGATCACCACTCCGGCCACGACGGCCGCCACGACCCGGGACCGCGACGACCGCGCGGGCGGCGAGATCGGGGTGCCCTTGGGCGTGGTGATCCGGGACGGCTTGGGCTCGGGCTGCCGGGCGGTCTGCGTCGAGAGCTCGGTGAGCCGGCTGCGGCCCTGGGCCTCCCAGGACCCGCCGTACGCGGAGACCGCGGCCTCCTCGACGGCGCCGAGCATGTCCGCCGCGGACGCGAAGCGCCGCGCCGGGTCCTTGGCCAGCCCGCGCGAGATCAGGTCGCGCAGCGGCCCCGGCACCTCCTCGACCGGGACGGGCGCCTCGCGGTGGGCCTTGGCCAGGCCCGACTGGCTCCTGGCGTGGAACGGCGGCCGCCCGGTCAGGCACTCGTAGAAGATCGCCGCCGCCGCGTACAGGTCGGTGGCCACGCTCGGCGGCGCCCCGTCCCACAACTCGGGCGCGGCGTACGCCGGCCCGGTCTGTGCCGCCGACCCGGCCGGCGTCAGCGCGAAGTCGGTCAGCCGCCCGTTGCCCGCGCCGTCCACCAGGACGTTGCCCGGCCGCAGCCCCGCGTGCACCACCTCGCGCTCGTGCCCGGACGCCAGGCCCGCCAGGATCCCGCCCAGCATCGCCAGCGCCGCCAGCGGCCCGGTCGGCCCCTGCGCCGCCAGCATCCACCGCAGGCTGACCCCGTTGACGCGTTCCATGACGACCGCCGCGCCGTCAGGGGTGTCGACGAAGTCGTAGAAATCGACCACGTTGGGGTCCTCGAGCTGCGAGAGCCGCCGCGCCGCCGCCCGGAACGCGTCGAGGAACGCCTCGTCGGCCCGGAGCCGCCGATCCAGGTATTTGATCGCGACCTTCGTCTGCGTGAGGTCGTCGACGGCCAGCACGACTCGTCCGGAGGCGCCGTTACCCAGATCCCGGACGTGGGTGAACCCCGGGACCGTCCAGCCGTCAACCACCGTGAAAGCCCATCCCTCCGATACCGCCGGCGCCGGTATGAATGGGGCGTCGGACAAGACCCGCGACGCCGGTGTACTTGGTGGAATATCGGCCGGTTACGGGCGAGGTCAAGGGCTGTCGCCAAACTGGAACTCAACTGCCCGACGACCACCTTCTCGAGCCTTGCGGCTCGGGGGATTGGTCCTCGGGCTCGCGGCTCGCGACTGCCCCCGACGACGGGGCGGTGACGCGGCCGCATGGGGCATGTTGAGAAAGGCCCACGCCGTACGCGCCCGTTGCCGGACGTTGAGTGCGGCGATGTGATCGGCAGGGCCGGCGAACCCGCAGATCACGCATTCGAACCGGCCCCGGGTGGGGCGGTTCTTCGGAGAGGTGTGCCCGCACCAGGCCACGGGGCACATCTGGGAGGTGTAGGCCGGGTCCACTTCGAGGAACGCCACGCCGTCGCGACGGCAGCGGTATTCGATGTGGGCCCCGAGCTGGTGGAACGGCCAGTTGGACAGCGTGGCCCGCTGGTACCGGGGGAACCGTACCCGGTCGCGGATGCCGCCGAGGTCTTCCAGGGCGACTCCGCGTCCGGTGCGTGCGGCATCGGCCACGATCTCTTTTGCGATCTTGTGGTTCACGTGCTGAGCGTGGCGGGCTTCGCGCCGGGCACGCCGTTTGAGCTTGCGCTTGGCGGACTTGGTCGCCTTGGCCTGTAGCTCGGACCGAACACGAGCCATGCGCCGGCGGTACTTGGCCAGGCCGGCACCTGCGTGCTCGACCCCGTCGCTGGTGGAGGCCAGGTTGACGATCCCGCGGTCGACACCGATCCAGTCGGCGGGCGCGGCGTTCAGTTCGGCCTCGGGCATCTCGCATGTCGCTGCCAGCAACCACTTTCCGTCTCGACGGAAGAGATCGGATTCGCCCTGCCTGTAGCGCGCCAGCATCTCCAACTGCCGCGGCCCGCATGAGAACGGAATGCCCTTGGCGCGGCCTTCGACGGTCCAGATGGAGATGGTCGTGGCCTCGACCGCCCACGAGAGATTGCGATCATCGAACGGCTGGGCCGATCCCTTTCGGAAGCGGATCGGATGTGACTCGGCCTTGGTGCGCCGTCCGCAGCCCGGCGGGCCGAGAGACCCCGAGCGGATCTGGGCGCCGAGCGAGGCGTAGGCGTCGGCGACCTTCTTGATCACATGCTGGGCGGCCTGGGCGCCGAGACCGCGTGCCTTGAGCTCGCCGTAGGCCAGCCGCCGGAGGTCGAAGTTGCGGGTCACCGAACGTGCAAAAGCGATCTTGGAGACGTGGTCGGCGGCGTCGTTGCAGGCTTCGAGCGTCGCCATGAGCGCCCGTTCCTGCTCCGGCGTGGGGAACAGCCTCGCCTGCACCACCAACTTCACACCCGGACCATATCGCCGGCCTCGGACACCGGGCAGGGCCGCTCGGCGGCGGTGGGCGGGAGTTGAGAGACTGGGCGGGTGACTGGCATTGAAGACTCCCAACGGCTTTTCGAGCGCGCGAACGAGGTCGTCCCCGGCGGGGTGAACTCGCCGGTACGGGCCTTCCGTGCGGTGGGCGGGACGCCGCGTTTCATGACGGCGGCGCAGGGTCCCTACCTCACGGACGTGGATGGAAACCGGTACGTCGATCTCATCTGCTCCTGGGGGCCGATGATCCTCGGGCACGCGCACCCCGCGGTGGTGGAGGCCGTGCGGGATGCGGCGGCCAAGGGCACCTCGTACGGGACGCCGACTCCGGGGGAGGTGGAGCTGGCCGAGGAGATCGTGGCGCGGACACCGGTCGACAAGGTGCGGCTGGTCAACTCCGGCACCGAGGCGACGATGTCGGCGATCCGGCTGGCGCGCGGGTTCACCGGGCGGTCGAAGATCGTCAAGTTCGCGGGGTGTTACCACGGGCACGTCGACTCGCTGCTGGCGGCGGCCGGGTCGGGGGTGGCGACGCTGGGGCTGCCGGACACGCCGGGCGTCACCGGGGCGACGACGGCCGACACGATCGTGCTGCCGTACAACGACGTGATCGCGGTGGAGGAGGCGTTCGCCGAGTTCGGGCACGAGATCGCCTGCGTGATCACCGAGGCGGTGCCGTGCAACATGGGCGTGGTCCCGCCGCTGCCCGACTTCAACAAGCTGCTCAAGTCGTTGTGCGCGCGGGCCGGGGCGCTGCTGATCATCGACGAGGTGCTCACCGGGTTCCGCGCGTCGCGGTCGGGCTGGTACGGCCTGGAGGGCGTGGCGGGCGACCTGATGACGTTCGGCAAGGTGATGGGCGGCGGGCTGCCGGCGGCGGCGTTCGGCGGGCGCGCGGACGTGATGGACCATCTGGCGCCGGCCGGGCCGGTCTACCAGGCGGGCACGCTCTCGGGCAATCCGCTCGCGACGGCGGCGGGCCTGGCCACGCTGCGGAACGCGACCGACGAGGTCTACACGGCGATCGACCGGGCGGCGTCGCACGTCGCCCAGGCCGCGGCCGAGGCGCTGGCCAAGGAGGGCGTGCCGCACCGCGTGCAGATCGCGGGCAACCTGTTCTCGGTGTTCTTCACCGACGAGCGGGTCGGCGACTTCGAGGTGGCGCAGCGGCAGGACGGCGCGGCGTACGCGGCGTTCTTCCACGAGGCCCTCGACCGCGGCGTGTACCTTCCGCCGTCGTCGTACGAGGTGTGGTTCCTGTCGGCGGCCCATGACGACGAGGCGCTGGAGCGGATCACCGACGCGCTGCCGCACGCGGCGCGGGCGGCAGCGGCGGCGGCTCGTTAGAGGTCCCTGGCGGCGGCGAGGGCGGCCGCCACGGGCTCGGGGGCGGGCGCGTGGAACGGGGCGCGGACGGCGGGGTCGTCGATGAGGCCCCGGTCGGCCAGCGCCGCCTTCAGGACGGCGGGCGACGGCTCGGCGAAGAGCGCCTCGACCATGGGCAGCAGGGCGTTGTGCAGGGAGAGGGCGCGGGCGTGGTTGCCGTTCCGCACCGCCTCGGCCAGTGCCGCGTACGCGGCGGGCGCGAGGCACGCGGACGCGGTGATCCCGCCCGCGGCGCCCAGCTGGAGCATCGGGTGGAGGTAGGCGTCGTCGCCGGCGAGGACCGCCTTGCCGGGCGCGGCGGCCAGGAGGTGCAGGGTGTCCTGGTCGAGGGTGCCGGGGCAGTGCTTGACGCCGGCGACGCAGTCGAGGTCCAGCAGCGCGAGCAGGGCGTCGGCGGAGAGGTGCTTCCCGGTGCGGTACGGGATGTTGTACGGAATGAGCGGCACGTCCACGGCGGCGCCGACGGCCTCGAAGTGGTCGATCACGCCGCGGTCGGTCGGGCGCAGGTAGTAGGGGACGACGACCAGCAGCGCGTCGGCCAGGTGGTGGCGTTCGCGGGCCTGCCGGATCGAGTCCTCGGTGCCCGCGGTGCCGGCGCCGACGATCAGCGGGGTGCCGTGCTCGATCGAGACGGCCCGGCACGTCTCCAGGACGGCGCGCTGCTCGGCGCCGGACAGCAGGGCCGCCTCGCCGGTGGTGCCGAGCGCCACCAGGCCGGAGGCGCCGTTCTCGAGGCAGTGCCGGGCGAGGCGTTCGAGCGACTTGACGTCGACCTCGCCCGCCAGGGTGTACGGGGTCACGAGGGACGCGTGGACACCATGCATGTTGATCACCTGCTGGAGAGGGCCGGTTCGGGCGTGGAGACGGGGAGGGGCGGCCGGGCGGCGCCGCGGCGGATGCTGCCGAGGGCGACCCCGCCGACGATGAGGGCGGCGGCGAAGAGGCGCGTGCCGCTGACGCCCTCGCCGAGGACGACGATGGTGGAGGCGATCCCGAACGGCGGGACGAGCAGCGCGTACATCGCGACCGTGCCCGCCTCGTACCGCCGCATCAGCCAGCCCCACGCGCCGAACCCGACGAGCGTCGACAGGTAGGCGATGTAGGCCAGCGAGGCCCAGGCCTGCCAGGGCACGTGGGTGAGCGCGTCGAGGTCGGCGGACGGGCCCTCGAAGATCAGCGAGAGCGTGAACATCGGCAGCGGCGGCACCAGCGACATCCACACCATGAACGCGAAGCCGTCGACGGGCTCGGGGGTGGCCTGGTTCATCATGCGCATCAGGACGTTGCCCAGGCCCCAGGACGCGGCGGCGCCGACGGTGAGCACGAACGCCAGGATCGGGCTGCCCTGGCCGAAGTCGACCCCGATCAGCGTGACCCCGCCCAGCGCGATCAGCATCCCGGCCGACTGCAGCGGGCGGGGACGTTCGTGCAGCAGGCCGATGGCGAACACGGTCGTGAAGAGCGCCGCCGACTGGAGGAGGACGGAGGCCAGGCCGGCGGGCATGCCCTGCCGCATGCCGAGGAACATCAGGCCGAACTGGCCGACGCCGATCGCCGTGCCGATCATGAGGATCCACTTCCACGCCACCGGCGGCCGGCGGACGAAGAAGACCGCCGGCAGCGCCGACACGACGAAGCGCAGGCCGGCGAAGAGCAGGGGCGGGAACGTGTCCAGGCCGATCTTGATCGGCACGAAGTTGAAGCCCCAGATGGCGGCGATCATCACGGCGAGCAGCAGGTGACGGGGTGACATGCCATCATCGTGGCCACACGCTCGATTTAGGACAATCTAGAATTAGTTGACGGCTCGTTTTAGGGTTGCTACATGCTCGACTTGGAACGCCTGCGGGCCCTGCACTCCGTCGCCACGTACGGCTCGGTGAGCGCCGCGGCCGACGTGCTGCACGTGACCACCTCCGCCGTCTCCCAGCAGCTCGCCAAGCTCGAACGCGAGACGGGCCAGAAGCTGCTGGAGCGCAACGGCCGGGGCGTGCGGCTCACCGACGCCGCCGAACTCCTGGTCACACACGCCGACCGCATCCTGTCGCTGGTCGAACGTGCCCAGGCCGACCTGGAGGCGCACCGCGGCGCGGTCGTCGGCGAGCTCGCGGTCGCGGCGTTCCCGACGGCCATCCGCGGCCTGATGCCGACGGCGCTGCGCGCCCTGCGCGCCGACCACCCCGACCTGCGGGTGATCCTCAACGAGGAGGACCCCATGCAGAGCATCCCGCGCGTGGTGCGCGGCGATCTCGACATGGCCGTCGTCCAGGACTGGAACAACGAGCCGCTGCCGATCCCCGAGGGCCTGCTCCGCGGCACCATCGGCTACGACGTCGCCGACGTCGCGCTGCCGGCCGAGCATCCGCTGGCGGGCCGGGACGAGGTCGAGCTGAAGGAGCTGGCCGGCGATCCGTGGATCAGCTCGACGCCGGGCAGCATCTGCTGCGACTGGCTGACGCACACGCTGCGGTCGATCGACGCCGAGCCGCGCATCGACCACATGGCCTACGAGTTCGCCACCCAGCTCGCGCTGGTCGGGGCCGGGCTCGGCAACATCATCCTGCCCCGGCTGGGCCGCTGCGACGTGCCCGAGGGGGTACGGGTGGTGCCGCTGAAGACGTCGCTGTCGCGCCGCGTCTACGCGGTCTGGCGCGAGGAGGCGGCCCGCCGTCCCGCCATCCGTGCCGCCATGGACGCGCTGCGCGACGCCGCCCCGCCCGGCCCGGACCCCGCCGCCGCCCAGAGCGGATGATCATTTAGACGGTATGTTCCTCCTGCTTGTCCCTGTTCGTGGCGGGTTGAGGAGAGCGCGTGACCGGCTGGCAGATCCCCGGCTTCCAGGAGATGCGGGAGCTGGGCGAGGGCGCCCAGGGCCGCGTGGTGCTGGCCCGGCACCGGGAGTCCGGCGCGCCGGTGGCGATCAAGTACCTGTTCGGCACCGACGAACGTGAACGGGAACGGCTGCGGCACGAGGCCCGGATGCTGGGACAGGCCGGCAGCCCGCACATCGCCCGCCTCTACCGGCTGGTCGAGGCGCCGGAGGGCGCCGCGATCGTCATGGAGGCGATCGACGGGGTCTCGCTCAAGGAGATCCTGGCCCGGCACGGGGCGCTCGGCCCCGAGGAGTCGCTGGCGGTTCTCAAGGGTTCGCTGCTGGGACTGGCCGCGGCCCACGCCCTCGGCGTCGTCCATCGCGACTACAAGCCCGGCAACGTGGTCGTCCCGGCGGACGGGTGCAGCAAGCTGATCGACTTCGGCGTCGCGGTCCCCGCCGGAGGCGCGGGCAGCGCGGGCACGCCGGTCTACATGTCGCCCGAGCAGTGGTCCGGGCAGCAGGCCACCCCGGCGACCGACGTCTATGCCGCCACCTGCGTGTTCGTCGAGTGCGTGAGCGGGCGGAGGCCCTATCCGGCCGGTGACCTGGCCGCGCTGCGCCACGCCCACCTCGCCGGGGAGATCCCGGTCGAGGCGGTGCCGGAGCCGCTGCGCCCGCTGGTCGCCGCGGGCATGGCCAAGGACCCGGCCGGGCGTCCGCCCGGTGCGGCGATGTTCGTCCAGGAGCTCGAACGGGTCGCGCAGGCCGCGTACGGGCCCGGGTGGGAGGCGCGCGGCGTCCGCAGGCTCGCCGCCGCGTCGGCCGCCCTCGCGGCGCTCTTCCCGCTCGCCGCCCTCGTCGCGGTGCCGGGAGGCGCGGCCGGTGTCGGCGTCGGGGCCGGGACCGCCGGGGCGGGAACGGGCGGCAACGCGGTCGCGGGCGGCATCAAGGGCATCCTGGCGACCGCCACGGGCAAGGTCGCCGCGGCCGGCGGCGCGGCGGTGGTCATCGCCGGCTCGCTCGTCGTCGTCCAGCAGACCGCCCAGAGCGACCCGCCGCCGCCCCGCCCGTCCCCGACGCTCGCCACCCGGCCGGTCGCCGCGACCGTGGCCGTACGGCAGTGCCCGGTGACCGACGCCCTCGGACAGCGCCAGACGCCCGGCGGGACGCCCGCACCCGTCCGGCTGCCCGAGCAGGTCTCGCTGCCGCGGGGGGCCGCGGTCTACCGGTTCGGCCAGGGGCGGCACCTCATCGGCGCGGCGGGACAGTCCTGCGAGGAGATCAACGGGAACGGCGCGGGCGGCTCGGAGGTGGGCCAGGGCGCGGCCGGCGGCTTCGTGCGCCACTCGTACCCGTTCTCGATCGGCAGCATGAACATCAGCAAGTGCGTCTACTTCCCGGACGCGCCGCAGTCGCGCGACGCCGGCTGCGACGGCTCGGAGGCGCTCGCCCGCAGGCAGGACGTGCCGAGCGGCGTCCCCGGGGTCCTGGCCATGCTGGCGGGCGAGGCCTCGGCCAAGCCGCGGAGCATGCCCTCCTCGCCGTACGTCGAGGTCACCATGGCCACGATGGCGCGGAACGGGATGGCCACCTCGGTCTCCTGCGTGATGCCCTGGGCCAGGGCCTCGATCTGCACCGCCGCCCTGACCTACTGGTACGCCGAGGGCATGAGCCGTTCGAAGATCGCCAAGGCCGACCTCGACCGGATCGCCCAGCGCGTCGCCGCCCACGTCGCCGCCTCGCGCCGCTGACCCCGTCCGAAGACGGGCCGGGCGGCCTGTGATGGCACGATGGCCGGGTGACGTACGAGCTGGTCGTCTGGCACGAACCCGAAGGCGGTGCGCCGGTCTCCCGCGCGCGGGCCGTGGCGGCGTACGAGGGGGCCGCGCCGCACCCGTCGGCCGCCGCGTTCGCCGACGACTTCGCCGGCCGCTTCCCCGGCGTTCCGGTGGAAGGCGAGGGTGACCGGTTCGTCCGGATCACGATGGAGCCGGAACGGGCGGACGAGGTCTCCGCGCAGGTCTACGGGCTCGCCAGGGCCTACGGGCTGACCTGCTACGACCCGGAGCGCGACCTGGTCCACAACCTCGGGCCGACCGGCGCGTACGAGGGGATGCAGCTCCACACGGGCGACGGCCTCCAGGTGGCCGACCCGGATCTCCAGCTCGTCCAGGACGCCCTGGAACGCCTGTCGTTCCAGAACCCGTTCGCGGCCCTGGTCGTCTTCGGCGCCCACTTCGTGCAGGCGGCGCCCGAGCCCGGCGGCGGCTACGAGCTCGAATACAAGGACTCCCGGCAAGGGAAGATCTTCCGGACCCACGTCGCCGGGCTGGACGAGGTCAAGCGGGCCTTCGACGAGTACGCCCGCGACGACCGCGCCTTCCTCGCCCGCCACGACTGGGAGGGATGACCCGGGGCCCAGAGCCCGGGAAGGGCCCTGGGCCACCCGCTTCCCGGGCCACCCGCCTCCGGCGTCACTGCGCGGCGAGCGCCTCCGTGGGGGAGAGGCGTGAGGCGCGGACCGCCGGATAGAGCCCCGCGAGCGCGCCGATGACCAGCGTGGCCCCCACGCCGCCGGCCACCGCCCACAACGGGATCACGGTCGGCCAGCCCTGGGAGACCGCGTAGCCGAAGGTCACCAGGCCTCCCATCAGCGCCCCGCCCGCCCCGCCCATCGCGGACAGCAGGAGCGACTCGGCCAGGAACTGGGTGCGGATCTGCCCCCGGGTCGCGCCGAGCGACCGGCGCAGGCCGATCTCCGCACGGCGTTCCAGCACCGAGATGACCATGGTGTTGGCCACGCCGACACCGCCGACCAGCAACGCCACCGCGCCGAGCCCGAGCAACATCCCGGTCAGCGCCTCCTCGGTCGCCTTCTTGGCGGTGAGCGCCTCGGAGGGCCGGGACACCTCGACCTCGTTGGGCGCCTCGGGGTTGGCGGTGGACCCGAGCACGGACCGCACCGCCTCCACGCTCGCGTCGTCCGAACGTGTGTAGATCGTCGTCGGGTGCCCGTCGAAGCCGAGCTCGCTCCTGGCCGCCTGCCACCCGACCAGCGCCGCGTTGTCCAGGTCCGCCGCGAGCGCGGCGGGCTCCAGGATGCCGATCACGGTGAACAGCTGCCCGCCGATGAGCACCTGCACCTCGGGTCCGGCGTGGCCGATGCCGAGCCGCCGCGCCGCGTTCGCGCCGAGCACCGTGGCCGGGTACCTGCCGGTGGCCTCGTTCAGCCAGGTACCGTCGCGGAGCTCGGCGCCGACCGCCGCGCGCAGCCCGGTCCGGGTGGCGTACGTGGCGATCCCGCCGGTCTCGGCCTCGTCGATCCGGCTGTTGCGGTAGACCTTCGCGCTCTCGATGAGCCCGATCGCCGACACCGTCCGGACCGGCGCGATCCGGCCCACCATCGCCTCCGACTCCGTCGGCAGCTGGGCCTCCCCGCCGGTCAGCGTGTTGCCGGGAGCGACCGTCAGCAGGTTGGTGCCCAGCGCCGACAACGTCCGGTCGAGGTCGGCGCGCGACGACGAGGAGATGCCGACGACGGAGACCATCGCGGCGATGCCGATGGCGATTCCCAGCGCGGACAGGAACGCCCGCATCGGACGGGTACGCAGGCCGACGGCGCCGACCTTCAGCACGTCGCCCGGCCACATGCGGGCTGGCCGCAGGACCCCGATCGCGGTCATCGGCCCACCCCCGAGGTGGCGGCGGTGCCGGAGGGCGAGGCCGCCGGGGCGCCGTGGTCCGAGTCCGACACGACCAGGCCGTCGCGCATGCGCACCTGGCGGGGGAGCCCGGCGGCGATGTCCCGGTCGTGCGTGATGATGACGACCGTGGTGCCGGCCGCGTTCAGGCCGCGCAGCAGGTCCATCACCCCGGCCCCCGAGGCCGAGTCCAGCGCGCCGGTCGGCTCGTCGGCCAGCAGCAGCGCCGGTTCGCCGGCCACCGCCCGCGCGATGGCGACGCGCTGGCGTTCCCCGCCCGACAGCTCGTGCGGGTGGTGGTCGAGGCGGTGGCCGAGGCCGACGCGTTCCAGCGCCGCCGCCGCGAGCCGCCGCCGGACGGCGGACCGCCGCCCGGTGTACAGCAGCCCGTCCGCCACGTTGTCCAGCGCCGCGGTGCCCGGCGCGAGGTGGAACTGCTGGAAGACGAAGCCGATCCGGCTCGCCCGCAGCGCCGACAGCTTGGCGTCCGAGAGCCTCCCCACCTCGAAACCGTCGATGTGCACGCTGCCCGAGGTCGGCCGGTCGAGCGTGCCGAGCACGTTGAGCATGGTCGACTTGCCCGAGCCGGACGGGCCGACGATCGCGACGAGCTCGCCCTGCGCGATCTCCAGGGTGACCCCGCCGAGCGCGGTCACCCCGCCCGCGTACCGCTTGGTCACCTCGCGCAGGGAGATCATTTCGGCATCCCCACGGTCGTGCCCTCGGCGATGCCGGTGCCGGAGATCTCCACCTGCCCGTTCGCGAAGAGCCCCGTCTTGACCGGCACGTACGAGCTCGTGCCGCCCTTGACGACCTCGACGCCGAACCCGCCCTCCTGGAGCGCCACCAGCGCCGCGACCGGCACGGTGAGCACGTCCCTGCGGGTGCCGGCGGTGAAGGCGACGTCCACCGAGGCCATGGCGTAGTCGGCGGCGGCCTTCTGCGCCTTGGCCGTGGTGAGGTCGATGACCACCTGGACCTTGGTCGTGGCCTCCTCGTTCGAGCCGCTCGCGGGCTGGATCACCGTGGCCACCTCGGTGATCCTGCCGGGCACGGTGGTGTCGTCCGGCAGCGTGATCTCGACCGTGGCGCCCTGCTTGGCCAGCCGCTGGTCGGTGGCCTCCAGCTCGACGGTGACGGCCTTGTCCGTGCCGGTGTAGGAGAGCACCTTGGTGCCCGGACGGACCGGGTCGCCCTCGCCGGCCTGAAGGCTCTCGACCCGGATCTCGCCGGGCGCGAACACCACCCGGCCCAGCTCGACGACGCCGGTCTCCTCCAGGCCCTTGTCGTCCTGCCATTCCTGGACGGCCGCGGCGGTGTCGCCGGTGAACTCGTCGTCGACGGTGAAGCCGTCGTACCCGAGCGCGCTCAGGTTGCGTTCGAGCTGGAGAACGTCGTTGCCCTCCACGCCCGACCGCAGGTCCCGGTACGCCGGCCGCGACCCGTACATCAGCAGGATCGGGTCGTCGTCGACCTTGAAGAGCGTCCGCCCCCGGCCGATCTCGCTGCCGCTCTCCGGCAGGCTGGTGAGCGTGCCGGGCAGTCTGCCGGTGGCGGTGCTGGTGGTGCCGAAGCCGAGCTGCCCGTCGGCGTTCTGGGTGTCCTTGAGGGTCTGCTCGGTGACCTGCGCCGTGCTCGGCGGCAGCGTGCTCGCGGCCGTCGCGGCGCCGTCGCCGTTCCCGGTGAGGGCCACGGTGGCGACCGCGGCGACGGCCCCCGCCGCCACGATCGCCAGGGCCGCGACGACCTTGGCGCGTGAACGGCGGCGACGGCGGGGGCGCTTCTCCTCAGGTTCGGGGGGCGGCCCCCCGGCCTGGCCGTCCAGGCCGGGCGGCGGGCCGCCCTGGTGCTCCACGGCGGCGTCGCTGGTCACTGCCCGGCACCGCCGTTCGGGCCACCGTCCGGGCCGCCGCCCTGCATGATCGGCATGCAGGCCTTCTGGGCGGTCTCGAGATCGGCGTCGTCACCGATCTCGTTCTTGTTGATCATGATGCCCTTCTGGCCGGGCTTGGGGTTGGGGAACTTCTCGACCCCGTTCTTGCGCATGCACTCGGCGAACTTGAGGCCGCGCTCCTGCGCCTGCGGGTCGTTGCCGCCCGCCGCGTTCTGCTGCGGGCTGTACTGGCGGCAGGTCTCCATGGCCTTGTCCACGGTCGCCTTGGGCAGCTTCGGATCGATCTTGAGCATGACCCGGCCGTCCTTCGGGTCCTCCATCGGGACGCCGTTCTTGCGCATGCACTCGGCGTACTTCTGGCCCATCTCCTGCGGGTCCGCGCTCGCCTTGGGGTTGCCGGCCGCCTGCGTCTTGGCGCCGTTCACGGTGGCCACGCCGCCCTCCTTGTCGTCCCCGCCGCACGCGCCGAGGGTGAGGGCCAGGGCCAGCGGCAGCGCCGCCAGCGCACCGATCTTCTGCAGTCGCATCGTGAATTCGTCTCCCTGTTCAGGCCGAACCGCTTCGGCCGGACGGGAGGAATGCAACGCGACCGTGCGTTTCCCCTCCGTTTCCGCGCGCTCCTAACAGAAAGGAAACAGGCCGGTCGTCACCATGGCGGGGAGGGAGACGAGAGGAACGGGACGACATGCGCGTGCTTGTGGTGGAGGACGAACGGCTGCTCGCCGACGCGATCGCCGAGTGGCTGCGGGACGAGACGCACGCCGTCGACCTCGCGTACGACGGGGCCGCCGCGCTCGAACGTGCCGCGGTCAACGACTACGACGTGGTCGTCCTCGACCGCGATCTGCCCCTGGTCCACGGCGACGACGTCTGCCGCGAGCTGACCGCCGCCGAGTCGGCGGCCCGCGTGCTGATGCTCACCGCCGCCGCGGAGGTCACCGACCGGGTGGAGGGTCTCGGGATCGGCGCGGACGACTACCTCACCAAGCCGTTCGCGTTCCCCGAGCTCGCGGCCCGCGTCCAGGCGCTCGGCCGCCGGTCCCGGCCGGCCGCGCCGCCCATCCTGCGCCGCGCCGGGATCACGCTGGACCCGGCCCGCCGCGAGGTGTTCCGGGACGGCCGGTACGTGCCGCTCGCGCGCAAGGAGTTCGCCGTCCTCACCGAGCTCCTCCGCGCCGGCGGCGGCGTCGTCTCCGCCGAGCAGCTCCTGGAGAAGGCCTGGGACGAGCACACCGACCCGTTCACCGGCGCCGTCCGCCTCACCATCCTCAAGCTGCGCCGCAAGCTCGCCGACCCGCCCGTGGTCGAGACCATCAAGGGAGTGGGGTACCGGATCCCGTGAAACGCCCGTCGCCGCGCCGCGTCACGCTGCGCACCCGCCTGACCCTGACCTACGGCGGCCTGTTCTTCGTCGCCGGGCTCCTGCTCCTCGGCGTCACCTACGTCCTGTTCAACCAGCAGCTCGACCAGCGCAGCGGCAAGCGCTACCTGGCGATCACCGAGAACACCCCGGACGGCAAGAGGACCCGCGTCACCGGCGTGGGCGGGCCGCCCCAGGGCACGCCGGCGCCCGCTGGGACCGACATGGCCCCGATGGAGCAGTGGGTGAAGGAGGAGCAGGCCAGGGTGCGCGAGGCCGCAGCGACCTCGCTGGTCACCCAGGGAGGTCTCGCCCTGCTGGCGGTCGGCGGCCTGGCCGCGGGCTTCGGCTGGCTGATCGCGGGCCGCGTCCTGGCGCCGCTGCACCAGGTCACCGACACCGCCCGGCGCATCGCCGGCGCCCCGGCCGCCGACCACAACCTGCACGAACGCATCGCGCTCAGTGGCCGCGACGACGAGGTCAAGGAGCTGGCCGACACCTTCGACACCATGGTCGAACGGCTCGACCGCTCCTTCGACGGCCAGCGCCGCTTCGTCGCCAACGCCTCGCACGAGCTGCGCACGCCCCTCACCCTCGGCCGCGCCATGGTCGAGGTGGCGATGCACCGCAAGAACGCGCCGCCCGAGGTGATCCAGCTCGGCGAGACCCTGCTGGACATCAACGCCCGGCACGAACGCCTGATCGCCGGCCTGCTGCTCCTGGCCCGCTCGGAGAACGAGGTCATCACCCGCGCGCCCGTCGATCTCGCCGACGTCGTCGGGCACGTCACCGCCCAGACCGCGCACGAGGCCGACCAGGAGGGCATCACCGTGCGGGAGGACGCCGGCGAGGCCACCACCGCGGGCGACGCACTCCTGCTGGAACGCCTGGTCCAGAACCTCGTGGAGAACGGCATCCGTCACAACTCCGGTCGCGGCGGCCACGTGACGGTCACCAGCCGCGCGTCCGGCGACCACGTCCGGCTGATCGTCACCAACAGCGGCCCCGTCGTCCCGCCCTACGAGATCCCCGCCCTCTTCGAGCCCTTCCGCCGCGCCGACAGCGACCGGCTGGTCTCGTCCAAGGGCGTCGGGCTCGGGTTGTCCATCGTGCGCTCCATCGTGGCGGCCCATGACGGGACCGTCGCCGCCCGCGCCAACCCCGGCGGCGGGCTGGAGGTGACCGTCACGCTGCCGGCGGCCGGTCCGGCCCTCGCCCGCGACCCCGCGCACCGGGAGATCATCCGCATGTGAGGAAGGTGACGTGCCCGGGCCGCCCGGGGGCGGGCCCACGAAGGCGGCGCGGGTAACCTGGCGACGCCATGACTGGAAAGAAGACGATCGTTCACCTGCTGCGGCACGGTGAGGTGCACAACCCCGAGGGTGTGCTGTACGGGCGGCTGCCGGGCTACCGGCTCAGTGAGGACGGTGTCCTCATGGCCAAGGCCGCGGCCAGATGGTTCGGCGAACGGGACGTGACCGCCGTGTTCTCCTCGCCCATGCAGCGGGCGCTGGAGACGGCCGCGCCACTGGCCGACGCCCTGGACCTGCCGGTGACGGTGGACGATCGGCTCATCGAGGCCGACAACCACTTCGAGGGGATGACCTTCGGGGTGGGCAGCGGGTCGTTGCGGCGCCCCGAGCACTGGCGCTTCCTGGTCAACCCGATCAGGCCTTCGTGGGGCGAGCCCTACAAGGAGATCGCCGCCCGCATGAGGGCCGCGGTGATCAGGGCCAGGGACGCGGCGACCGGGCACGAGGCGGTCTGCGTCAGCCACCAGCTGCCCGTGTGGATCCTGCGGCTGCACGCCGAGCACCGGCGGTTGTGGCACCATCCCGCCAAGCGGCAGTGCGATCTGGCCAGCGTCACCAGCCTGGCGTTCGAGGGCAGCCGGCTGGTCGAGGTGAGCTACCACGAGCCCGCGGCGGGGATCGCCAAGGGCCCCAGTGTCGCGGGTGCCTGACCCGGCCGCTAGATTGAATACTACAAGCTGTAGTTGTAGGAGGGTCGTGTGACCTCCCCTGGGAAACTCCTCGGTGTGGCCGCCCTGTGCGGCCTGCTCGCGGGCTGCGCGGGGTCGTCCGCCTCGGACGGGCCCGAGGGCGGCGGCAACCGTTTCATCGCGGGCAGCGGCAACGCGCAGGAGATCGGGCCCGCGGACCGCAAGGCCGCGCCGCGGGCGGAGGGCACGACGCTGGAGGGCGAGCGGCTGAGCATCGCCGACCTCAAGGGCAAGGTCACCGTCGTCAACTTCTGGGCCTCGTGGTGCGCGCCGTGCCGCGGCGAGGCCCCCTCGCTCGAGCAGGTCTACAAGGAGCACAAGGCCAAGGGCGTGGAGTTCGTCGGCGTCGGCTTCAAGGACAGCCGCGACAACGCCAAGGCGTTCGAGCGCAAGTTCAAGATCACTTACCCGAGCCTCTTCGACGAGGACGGGCAGATCACGCTGGCGTTCCGGGACGTGCCGCCGAACGCCATCCCGAGCACGCTCATCCTGGACCGGCAGGGCCGGGTCGCCGCCCGCATCGTGGGCGCCACGACCTACTCCAAGCTGGCCCCCCTCGTGACCAAGGTCGCGGCCGAACAGTGATCTTCGTGAGCGGGCGATGAGCGCTCTCGCCGGGGTGGACGAGACCGTCACCAGCGGGTCGTTGCTGGTGGCGGCGCCGCTCGCCGCCCTGGCGGGGCTGGTGTCGTTCGCCTCGCCGTGCGTGCTGCCGCTGGTGCCGGGCTACCTCTCCTACGTCACCGGCATGAGCGGCGCCGACCTCGCCGAGCAGCGGCGGTGGCGGCTGGTCGCCGGCGCCGCGCTGTTCATCGCGGGCTTCACCGCGGTGTTCGTGAGCTACGGGCTGCTGTTCGGCGGGCTCGGGCGCTGGCTGCTGGAATACCAGGACGTCATCACGCGGGTGCTGGGCGCGGTGACGATCCTCTTCGGGCTCGCGTTCATGGGGTTCGTGCCCGGGCTGCAGCGCACGCTCAAGTCCGGGCGGCTGCCGGAGGCCGGCCTGGTGGGCGCGCCGCTGCTGGGCGTGCTGTTCGGCGTCGGGTGGACGCCCTGCATCGGGCCGACGCTCGGTGCCGTGCAGGCGTTGTCGGTCACCGAGGCGAGCGCCGGGCGCGGGGCACTACTGTCGCTGGCGTACTGCGTCGGCCTCGGCCTGCCGTTCGTGATCACCGCGCTGGCGTACCGGCGCGCGCTGGGCGCGTTCGGCGCGGTCAAACGGCACTACCAGCTGGTCATGCGCATCGGCGGCGGGATGCTCGTCGCGATCGGGCTGCTGCTGGTGACCGGCCTCTGGGACGACATGACCCTTCAGCTGAAGTCGTGGATCAGCGGCTTCGAACCGGTGATTTGAGATGAACGACACCGACATCGAACCCGGCACCGCGGCGCCACCGGAACGGCAGGCGGCCGAGGAGGTGCCACGGCCCCGGGGGATCGGGCCCCTGGGCTGGCTGCGCTGGGCCTGGCGCCAGCTCACCACCATGCGGACCGCGCTGATCCTGCTCTTCCTGGTCGCGCTGGGCGCGGTGCCCGGGTCGATCCTGCCGCAGCGCGGGCAGGCCCCCGAGAAGGTCGACCAGTACTTCAAGGACCACACCGTCCTCGCGCCGTGGTTCGACCGGCTCTCGCTGTTCGACGTGTTCGCCGCGCCCTGGTTCGCGGCGATCTACATTCTGCTGTTCGTCTCGCTCGCGGGGTGCGTGATCCCGCGCGCGTTCAAGCACTACCGCGCGATGCGCGCCCGCCCGCCCGCGGCGCCGCGCAACCTGTCGCGGCTGCCGCAGTCGGAGTCGTACGAGACCGGCGCCACGCCGGACGAGGTCCTCGCCGAGGCGCGCGAGGTGCTGCGCCGCCGGCGTTTCCGGGTCGACGTCTCGGCCGCGGACGCCACGAAGGGCGGCGCGGCCAAGGGGTCGGTCGCGGCGGAGAAGGGCTACCTGGGCGAGACCGGCAACCTGGTCTTCCACCTCGCGCTGCTGGCGCTGCTGTTCGCGCTGGGGCTCGGGTCCTCGTTCGGCTACCGCGGGAACGTGCTGCTGACCGAGGGCAACACGTTCGCCAACTCGCTGTCGCGCTACGACCAGTTCATGCCGGGACGCGAGTTCGACAGCGACGACCTGCCGCCGTTCACGCTGACCCTGGACGACTACCGGGCCACGTACGAGACGCAGGGGCCCAAGCGCGGCCAGGCCACCGACTTCGTGGCCAAGGTGCGCTACCGCGAGACCCCCGGCTCGCCGGAGAAGTCCTACGACCTCAAGGTCAACCATCCGCTCGACGTCGGCGGCGCCAAGGTCTACATGCTGGGCCACGGCTACTCGCCGGTCTTCACCGTGCGCGACGCCAAGGGCAACGTGGCCTTCCGGGACGCGGTGCCGTTCCTGGAGGTGGAGAACCGCGGCCTGACCTCCGAGGGCGTCATCAAGGTCCCCGACGCCGAGCCGGAGCAGCTCGCGTTCTACGCCATCCTGTGGCCGAGCGCCGCGGTCACCGAGGACAAGAACGTCACCTCGGCCTTCCCGGCCCCGCTCAACCCGATGATCACGATCTCCTCGTTCAAGGGCGACCTGGGCCTGGACTCGGGCACCCCGCAGTCGGTCTACAAGCTCGAGGGCATCGGCACGACGCTGCAGCCGCTCGGCAAGGACGGCCAGAAGATCATGAAGCCGGGGGAGACGTTCACGCTCCCCGACGGCGCCGGGTCGGTCACGTTCGAGGGGCTCAGGGAGTGGATGAGCCTGTCGGTCAACCGTGACCCGGGCCGCGTTCCCGCGCTGGTCGCGGCGGTCCTGGCCATCGTCGGGGTGGTCGCCTCGTTCATGGTGCGGCGCCGCAGGGTGTGGGTCCGTGCGGCCGCCGGGAAGGGCGGGCGTACCGTGGTCGAGGTCGGCGGGCTGACGCTCGGCAACCCGACCTCCGAGTTCGACGACATCGTGGCCGCGCTGCGCGGCCCGCAGGAGAGGCCCGGCACGGACGCGCCTGGCACCGACAAGGCCGGCGACGGCGAGACCAAGGCCGGCGACGGCGAGACCGCCGCTTCGGCGACCGAATCTGAGGAGTGACGAGGGTGAGCAGTGCCGACCTCGCCGATCTGAGCGACAAGCTCATGCTGAGCACCGTCGTGCTCTACATCGTCGCCATGGTCGCCTACGCGGCCGACCTGGGCTTCGGGCCCGGACGGCGCCGCCGGGAGACGGCGGAGGCCGAGGCCGTCTCCACGGCCAAGGTCCTCGTGGGCCCCGACGGCGCCGCGGCCGGTGACGCCGCGGCCACCGGCCCGGCCGGCGCCTCCGCCACCGGCGACGACGCGGAGCAGGCCGAGCCCCGCGACTGGGGCCAGCTGGCCGTCGTGCTCAACCTGCTCGGCTGGGGAGCGCACCTCGGCACGATCGTCACCCGCGGCCTCGCCGGCGAACGCTGGCCGTGGGGCAACATGTACGAGTTCCTCACCGCCATCGCGTTCGCCGCGGTGACCGCGTACCTCTTCGTGGCCTTCCGCTACAAGGCGCGCTTCCTCGGCGCGTTCGTCATGCTCGCCGCGGTGATCGCGCTCGGCGTCGCCAACATCTGGCTGTACGACGAGGTCGGCCCGCTGGTCCCGGCCCTCAACTCCTACTGGATCGCCATCCACGTCAGCGCCGCCATCATCGCGACCGGCGCGTTCACGGTGGCCGGCGCGGCGACCATCCTCTACCTGTTCAAGGCCAGGCAGGAGGCCCGGCAGCAGGTCAGGGCGGCGGCCGCCGACGGCCCGCCGCTGGCCGCCGGCGCCGAGGCGGGCGGCCTGCTCGCCCGGGTGCCCTCCGCCGACAACCTCGACCGGCTGGCGCTGCGCGTCACGATGTTCGCGTTCCCGATCTGGACCGCGGCGATCATCATGGGCGCGATCTGGGCCGACGAGGCGTGGGGCCGCTACTGGGGCTGGGACCCCAAGGAGATCTGGTCGTTCATCACCTGGATCGCCTACGCCGCCTACCTGCACGCCCGCGCCACGGCCGGGTGGCGCGGGCGCAAGGCCGCGATCCTGTCGCTGGTCGGCTTCGCCTGCCTGATGTTCAACTTCTTCGGCGTCAACTACATGTTCTCCGGGCTGCACTCCTACGCCTGATCCCCGTCCCGGGGGTCATTCCTCGTCGCGCAGACGGCGGTCGAGATCGCGCAGGAACGCCGGGTCGTCGTCCGGGCCCTTCGGGGATCCGGACGCGCCCGGCAGCGGCCACACCTCCTCCTGAGGCGGGCGACGCGGCCTGCCGAGCGTCAGCCAGGCGGCGGCGCCGAGCAGGAATCCGAGCAGCACGACCAGGAACCAGCCGAACTTGGGCAGGTGCCGTACGTCGGTCTCGTCGGTGCCGAGGACGTCGAAAAGGCAGAAGAGCCAAACTCCCACAAGGAGGAGTACGAGCAGCACGAACCCCATGCCCCCGAGACTAGTCCGTGACTCATGGGGATGACGGCGTGTCGGGTTCCGGCTTACGCTGCCTCGGGGGCCCTGTCGCTTGATGATTCGGGGGGCCCGCTGACAGAGGAGCCCGATGCGGTTCAAAGGCATCCACCGCAAGTCCCGGGAGCTGAGGGACACCTCGTACTCGCCCTCGCCCCCGGAGTCGGGGCAGCGGCCGGACACGCGGCAGATCCGCGCGCGCAGCAACCAGCCCCGGGACCGTTTCGGCAGGTTCCGCAAGGCCGGCCGTGACGACGACTTCTCCGTGCGGGCCGCCGCCGATGCCGCCTCCGAGCAGGCGGCGGGGCCCCGGCGTCCCGGCGGGGTCCGCAACAGGGACGCGCGGTCCGCCGGCTACTCGTGGCGCGACTTCGAGCTCGACGACCAGCCGCAGCGCGCCGAGCCGCACCCGCCCGGCAGGCCCGGCCGGGCTCCCGACGGGCTGCGGCACTGTGGCCCGCTGGAGGGCATTCTCTATCGCCAGTGGGACGCCCGGCAGGGGCCGCCGACACCGGAGGTCGTCCGGGCCGTCGAGAGCCTGGCCGCGCTGCCCGACTCCATCAAGGAGAAGCTGGCGGGCGGGCTCGACGGCATCTACGTCGGGCCGGGCGGCGTCCCGCAGCTCGACGACATGGGCCATCTGCGCGACCGGCCGCTGCCGTCGGGCCGGGCCACGTGGGACATCTGCGCCGGCGCCTACGGCGACCGCAAGATCGTGGTGGGGGACCGCCCGTCGCCCACGCCGGACGTGATGATGCACGAGGTCGGGCACGCCCTCGACGACATCGACGGCGGCGACGGCGGCTGGACGTCCGACAGCCCGGAGTTCCGGGCGCTCTACGACCAGTGCCGGCCCTTCCTCGCCAGCGACTTCCACCTGCAGCCCGATGATCTCGGCCGCCGGGAGTTCTTCGCCGACGCGTTCGCGGCCATTTCCGCCCGCCAACGGCCCGCTTTGGTCGATATGCTCGCCGGCAACATCCGAGCCGCACTCGATGTCATGCTCTTCTTCAACCGCCGCTACGGAATCTGACGGAACCCCGACGACACAAGCTGAAGACGGAACCTCAAGGCTGCCCGACCAGCACGAAGGTGATCGACGATGTACGTGATCCGGCTACCCGACGGAACGCTCCGGGTGCCCCAGAGCGTCCTGCTCAACCCCGACGAGGGCACCGACGAGGGACGGATCATCGCCCAGGCGTACGTGGAGATCGGCCCCGACGACCCCGACTACGACCGGCTGCTCGGCCAGTCGCTGACCGAGGAGGAGCTGGAGGAGAAGCGGCGCGGCTGGCGCGAGGGGGACGCGGACCTGCTTCGCCAGTTCGAGGAGTGGAAGGCGGGCAGGGACGACTAGAGGCGTGGGGGTCCTGCGGGGGCGAGGAGGAGTCGACTCGCGTCCGGGCACCGCCGCCGCGCGGGGAGGCGGGCCGAGTGGGGCGGAGGGCGTCTGGCGCTCAGCGCACGTGCTCGGCTACCGGCTCTTCCCCGCGCAGCAGGGCGTGTACCTCGGACTCGCGGAAGCGGCGGTGGCCGCCGGGAGTGCGGATGCTGCTGATCCGGCCCGCCGCGGCCCAGCGCGTCACGGTCTTGGGATCGACCCGGAAGAGGGCTGCCACCTCTCCTGGGGTGAGCAGACGCTCGGACGTGCTTTCCACGTTATCTCTCCCCCTTTGTCCCGCTCTCGGTGCGGGTGGACTGTTTCCTAGTGTGGCGGAGCAAGACCGATTTCTCCCTTGTTTTCGCAAAACATCACGGTGAGTGATCGCGTGAACAGCAGAAATAACGTGAAGTAAACATGGCATTGGGCACAGGCGTCACGTTGATCTCTATAGACCCGTCACGTCCCGATCGGAACCGCCCGTTAACCACCTCAGAGGACATGCCCGTAGGCTCGGTGGCATGTCCGATCTTGTGCCTCTGGAGGAGATCGAACGGGCCGCCGCCCGGCTCGCGGACGTGGCCGTCCGTACTCCGCTGGTGCCCTTTCCGCTCAGTACGCCGCGGCTCCTGGTGAAGGCCGAGTCGCTCCAGCCCATCGGGGCGTTCAAACTGCGCGGCGCCTACGCCACGATCGCCGCGATGCCGGAAGAGCAACGGCGCAAGGGCGTGGTGACACATTCCAGTGGAAACCATGCCCAAGCGGTCGCCTATACCGCGCGGGCATTGGACATTCCGGTGGTGCTCGTCATTCCGCACACGACCCCCGGAGTGAAGGTCGAGGCGTGCATGGCGCTCGGCGCCGAGATCGTGTACGTCGAGCCGACGATGGAGGCGCGCACCGCCACCGCCGAACGGCTGGCGGAGGCGCACGGTTTCACGCTCGTGCCGCCGTTCGACCACCCGGGGATCATCGCCGGTCAGGGCACCGTCGGCATGGAGATCGTCCAGGACGCCCCGGACGCCGGGGTGGTGCTGGTCCCGGTCGGCGGCGGCGGCCTGATCGCCGGTACGGCCGCCGCGGTCAAGCAGATGCGCCCGGAGATCAAGGTCATCGGCGTCGAGCCGGAGCTCGCCGCCGACGCCCGCGCCTCGTTCCGCGCCCGCACGCCGGTGGCCTGGTCGGCGGAGGAGACCGGCCGCACCATCGCCGACGCGCTGCGCGCCCAGCGGCTCGGCGACCTGCCGTTCGCGCACATCATGGAGTTCGTCGACGACATCGTCACGGTCGGCGAGGAGGAGATCCGCCAGGCGATGCGCAGGCTGGCCCGCCAGGCCCGGCTCATCTCCGAGCCGGGCGGCGCCGTCGCCACCGCGGCCTACCTCTTCCGCCGCGACGAGCTGCCCGCCGCCGAGACGTACGTGTCGGTGTTGTCGGGCGGCAACGTCGACCCGGCGCTCTTCGCGGACGTCCTCGCCTGACCGCTCGCGTGGGCTCCGTCCGGCGGCCGACCAGGGACGCCGGCGCCGGGCAGCGGCGGGGCGCGGGTAGGCTCGGGACCGTCATGCGCTCCGTACTCTTCTACACCGTCGCGCGGCTGGGGATCTTCCTCGCCACCGCCGCCGTCCTCGCGCTCTTCGGCGCGCGCGGCGTCCTCCTGCTCCTGATGGCCCTGCTGATCAGCGGGATCATCAGCTTCGTCCTGCTGTCCGGTCAGCGGGACGCCATGTCGTCGGCCGTCACCTCCGGGTGGGTCGGCCGGCGCAAGAAGTTCGACGAGTCGCGGGCCAAAGAGGACGGCTGACGCCGCCCGGCTGCAACGAACGGCGCCGCCCGGCCACTTCCTTGTGAGTGATCACAAGGAGGAGCCGAACCGGTGGCAGGCGCGCGCGTGATCCACCCGGCGGCCCACCAGGGACACGTCTCGCTCCGCCTGCACGCCTCCGACGGCGGCGCCACCACGGTCGACCAGACCGTGCTCCGCGCCTACGGACTGAGCTGATCGCCGACATGAATCCGCTCCGTCCGGGCACGAGTCCTCACAGGTCCCATGAAGCCGAAGGGGAGCTCCGACGGAGCGGATTCATGAACCGGCTCTCGAAACGACAGGCTCACCGGCTGCTGCGACGGACGGCGTTGCGGGCGGCGCGGCTGCTGCTGCGCGTCCGCCCCCGGCCCAGGAGGCGCGAGCGCCTGCGGATCCGCATCCTGCTCCAGCACGTGAACGGGACGGGCGGCACCATCCGCACCGTCCTCAACCTGAGCGGCGAGCTGGCCAGCGACCACGACGTCGAGATCGTCAGCGTGCACCGGACGAGCGCGGAGCCGTTCTTCCCGATCCCGCCCGGAGTCCGGGTGCTCTTCGCCGACGACGGGGTGGACTCGCCCGGCGGGCGGCTCGCGCGGCTGCCGAGCCTGCTCACGCCGATCGGCGAGGCCACGTTCCGCCGCATGAACCTGCGCGGCGACCTGCGCCTGCTCCGCGTCCTGCTCGGGCGGTCCCCGGACGTGCTGATCGGCACCCGCCCGTCGCTCAACCTGCTCGTCGCCGAGCTCGCGCCGCGCGGCACCGTCACGATCGGCCAGGACCACATGAACCTGGGCTCCTACCATCCGGTCGTCCGCGCCGAGATCGCCCGCTCCTACCGCCGCCTGGACGCGCTGGCGGTCCTCACCGAACGGTCCCGCGCCGACTACGCGGATGCCCTGGCCGGTTCGCCGGTCCGGATCACGTGCATCCCCAACGCCCTGCCCGAGCTGGCCGGCGGCCCGTCCCGCCGCGACGCCAAGGTGCTGCTCGCCGCCGGACGGCTCACCCGCCAGAAGGGCTTCGACCTCCTGATCCGCGCGTACGAGCCGCTGGCGCGCGAGTTCCCGGACTGGACGCTGCGCGTCTTCGGGTCGGGGGCCCACCGCGGCGCGCTCAAGCGGCAGATCGCCGAGGCCGGGCTGGGCGAACGCGTCGTCCTGAGCCCGCGCACCCCCCACCTCGCGGAGGAGATGACCCGGGCCTCGGTCTACGTGCTCTCCTCGCGCTTCGAGGGCCTGCCGCTCGTCGTCATCGAGGCGATGAGCAAGGCCCTGCCCGTCGTCGCGTTCGACTGCCCGACCGGCCCCGCGGAGCTGATCACCAACGGGGTGGACGGTCTCCTCGTCCCGGCCGGGAACGTGGAGGAGCTCACCGCCACCCTCCGCAAGGTGATGGCGGACGAGGCCCTCCGCCACCGCCTGGGCGACCAGGCCCGCCGCTCGTCCCAGGCCTACGACCCACCCCTGGTGGCCACCCGCTGGCACGACCTCCTGACCGACCTGACGCGGGACCGGGGCCGCGACCTGACCTGAGCCTCCGCCGGCGGCGGGCGCCAGGGGCGGACCGGGGTCGCGAGCGGGTTTGCGGGGCCTTCTATGGTTGGGGCATGACCCGCGCCTCACTCGACAAGCAGCCCGCCGACGTCGCCGCGATGTTCGACAGCACCGCGGAGCGGTACGACCTGCTCAACAGTCTGATGACCGGTGGGCAGGACCGGCGCTGGCGGCGGGAGGTGGTCCGGGCCGTCGACGCGCGGCCCGGTGAACGGGTCCTGGACCTCGCCGCCGGCACGGGCACCTCGTCCGTGCCGTTCGCGGTGGCTGGGGCCGAGACGGTGGCGTGCGACTTCTCCCTCGGGATGTTGCGGGTCGGCGTGCGGAGGCAGTCGGGTGTGGCGCGGTTGCGGTTCGTCGCGGGCGACGCGCTGAAGCTTCCCTTCGAGGACGGGTCCTTCGACGCGGTGACGATTTCGTTCGGATTGCGCAACGTCGCGGACACGGAGCTGGCACTCCGGGAGATGCGGCGGGTCGCCAAGCCGGGCGGGCGGCTCCTGGTCTGCGAGGTCAGCCACCCGCCGAACGGCCTGCTGGCGACGGGGCACAAGATGCACCTCCGCTACGGCCTGCCGCTGCTGTCCAAGGTGAGCTCCAACCCGGATTCCTACAGGTACTTGGCCGAATCGACGCTGGCGTGGCCCGACCAGGCTGCGCTGGGCGGGATCGTCCAGAAGGCGGGCTGGGAGAAGGTCCGCTGGCGCAATCTGACGTTCGGGGTCGTGGCACTCCATCACGCCACCAACCCGGGCTGACGGTCTGGGACCGGTCCAAAAGTGGGTGTCCCCAGAGGTACCCACGGACTCCCCAGAAGGAATAGACTCCCCAACGGATCCTTGTGAAGTACTTCACAAGCGAACGAGCTAAAGAGGAACGTTGTGACCGACTCCACCCGCACGGCAGACGTGATCGTCGTCGGGGCCGGACCCGCCGGGTCCGGGACCGCCTACTGGCTGGCACAGGCCGGCCTGGACGTGCTGCTTCTGGAGAAGGCGACTTTCCCGCGCGACAAGATCTGCGGCGACGGGCTCACGCCCCGCGCGGTCCGCGCGCTGGTCAGCATGGGCGTCGACATCAACGCCCCCGGCTGGGCCCGCAACAAGGGCCTGCGCATCTACGGCGGCGGCGTCAAGATCGAGCTGCCCTGGCCGGAACTCGCGAGCTTCCCCGACTACGGGCTCGTCCGCACCCGCATGGACCTCGACCAGCTGCTCGCCGAGCACGCGGTCAAGGCCGGCGCCAAGCTCCTCCAGGGCTGCAACGTGCAGGCCCCGATCCTGGACGAGCGCACCGACCGCATCGTCGGCGTGACCGCCAAGTACGAGGGCGAGGAGGTGGAGTTCCGGGCGCGGCTGGTGGTGGCCTGCGACGGCGTCTCCTCCCGGCTCTCCACCGCGATGGACGTCCGGCGCCGCGAGGACCGCCCGATGGGCGTGGCGGTGCGGCGCTACTTCGAGAGCCCGCGCCACACCGACGAGTACATGGAGGCGTGGCTGGAGCTCTGGGACGGCGAACGCCTGCTCCCCGGCTACGGCTGGGTCTTCCCGGTCGCCGACGGCACCTGCAACGTCGGGCTCGGCCTGCTCAACACCAGCAAGTCGTTCAAGGACGTCGACTACCGCGGCATGCTCAAGCGCTGGTGCGCCAACATGCCGGAGGAGTGGCGGTTCGACGAGGAGCACGCGACCAGCCCGATCCGCGGCGCGGCGCTCCCCATGGGCTTCAACCGGCAGCCGCACTACACCCGCGGCATGCTGCTCGTCGGCGACGCGGGCGGGATGGTCAACCCGTTCAACGGGGAGGGCATCGACTACGCCCTCGAGTCCGGCCACCTCGCCGCCGACCTCATCGTCCAGGCGCTCGCACGGCGCACTCCCGGCCAGCGGGAGCGCACGTTGTACGAGTACCCCCGCATTCTCAAGGACGAGCACGGCGGCTATTTCACGCTCGCCCGTGTCTTCGTCCAAGCCATCGGCGACCCACGGGTCATGAAGTTCCTGACCACGCACGGCCTGCCGCACCCCACGTTGATGCGTTTCACGCTCAAGCTGTTGGCGAATCTCACCGATCCCAAGGGCGGCGACGCGATGGACCGGGTCATCAACGCGATGCAGAAGGTGGCACCAGCCGCGTAGGACCGACCCCCCGAGGGGAGTGCTATTGATCACCTTGGCTAAGGTGGCGACCCGTATTCGTGATGGACGTCACGATCGTGGAATGGGACACGCCACCGAGGCGCGCCCGAGTACGGTGACCGGCTCGGCGCGCGCCCCGTACAACGTCGTACGTACCGAGGAGGGGCTGTAGAGGCATGGATCTCTATGTTCCGATCATCGTGCTGGGAGTTCTCGCCTTCCTTTTCGCGGCGGGTTCGGTGGCGATGGCCGCTCTCACGGGCCCGAAGCGCTGGAACCGGGCCCGGCTCGACGCCTACGAATGCGGCATCGAGCCGACTCCGCAGCCCGTGGGCGGCGGACGTTTTCCGATCAAGTACTACCTGACGGCGATGCTCTTCATCGTCTTCGACATTGAGATCATCTTCCTTTATCCCTGGGCCGTCGCGTTCGACCACCTGGGGATTTTCGGTCTTGTGGAGATGGTCCTGTTCATCCTCACCGTGCTGGTGGCGTACGCCTACATCTGGCGGCGCGGTGGTCTGGAGTGGGACTGATATGGGTCTAGAAGAGAAACTCCCCAGCGGCTTCCTGCTGACGACCGTCGAGCAGGTCGCGGGGTGGGCGCGCAAGAGTTCGGTCTGGCCCGCCACCTTCGGTCTCGCGTGCTGCGCGATCGAGATGATGGCGGCCGGCGACCCGCGCCACGACTTCTCCCGCTGGGGCATGGAGCGGGCGTCGGCGACGCCCCGCCAGGCCGACCTGATGATCGTGGCGGGCCGGGTGAGCCAGAAGATGGCGCCGGTGCTCCGCCAGATCTACGACCAGATGACCGAGCCCAAGTGGGTCATCGCGATGGGCGTGTGCGCCTCCTCCGGCGGCATGTTCAACAACTACGCGATCGTGCAGGGCGTGGACCACGTCGTCCCGGTCGACATCTACCTGCCCGGCTGCCCGCCGCGGCCGGAGATGCTCCTGGACGCGATCCTCAAGCTGCACGACAAGATCCAGAACACCAAGCTCGGCCCGCAGCGCGCCAAGCAGATCCAGGAGCTGGAAGAGGCCAAGCGCCGCCAGCTGCCGCTCCTCGGGCAGGGGACCCTCTGATGAGCTCTCAGCATCCTGAGCAGAAGGCCGAACAGGCCGCGGATCAGCTGCCGGCGCACTCGGAGGAGGAGCGCCGGGAGCAGCCGGTCTCCCGCATGGGCATGTTCGGCGCCAAGACCACCGGTGACACCTCCGGCTACGGCGGCCTCGTCGTCCGGCAGTCGCCGAAGGTCTCCACGCCCCGCCCGTTCGGGGGCCCGGAGGGCGGTGCCGAGGCCGGCGTCTTCGACGAGGTCGCGGACGCTCTGGAGCGTGCCCTGCCGGACTTCGGCGACGCCATCGAGCGCGTCGTCGTGGACCGTGGCGAGATGACGTTCTTCGTCAAGCGCGAGCGCCTCGCCGAGGTCGCGCGCACCATGCGCGACGACCCGTCGCTGCGGTTCGAGCTGTGCTCCGGCGTCTCCGGCGTGCACTACCCGCAGGACACCGGCGCCGAGCTGCACTCGGTCACGCACCTGCTGTCGATCACGCACAACCGGCGCGTCCGGCTCGAGGCCACCTGCCCCGATGCCGACCCGCACGTGCCGTCGCTCGTCCCCGTCTACCCGACGGCCGACTGGCACGAGCGCGAGACCTACGACTTCTTCGGGATCGTCTACGACGGCCACCCGGCGCTCACCCGCATCGAGATGCCGGACGACTGGGTGGGGCACCCGCAGCGCAAGGACTACCCGCTCGGCGGCATCCCCGTCGAGTACCGCGGCGCCGAGATCCCGCCGCCAGACGAGCGGAGGTCGTACGTATGAGTCCGTCTACCAAATACACCGAGTACGACGCCTACGCGGCCGACGAGGCGGCGGAGGGCAAGGTCTTCGACGTCGGCGGCCAGGACTGGGACCGCGTCGTGTCCGAGGCCCGCGACTCCGGCGACGAGCGCCTGGTCGTCAACATGGGCCCGCAGCACCCGTCCACGCACGGCGTGCTCCGGCTCATCCTGACGCTCTCGGGCGAGACGGTCGAAGAGTGCCGGGTGGGCATCGGCTACCTGCACACCGGCATCGAGAAGAACATGGAGTTCCGTACCTGGACGCAGGGCACCACGTTCTGCACCCGGATGGACTACCTGGCGCCGATCTTCAACGAGACGGCGTACTGCCTCGGCGTGGAGAAGCTGCTCGGCATCACCGACCAGATCCCGGAACGCGCCCAGATCATCCGCGTGATGATGATGGAGCTCAACCGGATCTCCTCGCACCTGGTCGCGATCGCCACGTTCGGCCTGGAGCTGGGCGCCACGACGGTCATGCTCAACGGGTTCATCGAGCGCGAGTACACCCTCGACCTCTTCGAGGAGATCACCGGCCTGCGCATGAACATGGCGTACGTGCGTCCCGGCGGCGTCGCCCAGGACCTGCCGAGCGGCGCCATGAGCAAGCTGCGCGACTACCTCGAGCGCATGCCCAAGCGCATCCAGGCGCTGCGCAAGCTGATGGACGCCAACCCGGTCTACCTGGCACGCACCAAGGACGTCGCCTACCTCGACCTCACCGGCTGCATGGCGATGGGCATCACCGGCCCGGTGCTGCGCGCGACCGGCATCCCCTGGGACCTGCGCAAGTCGCAGCCCTACTGCGGTTACGAGACCTACGACTTCGAGGTGGCCACCGAGGACACCTGCGACGTCTACGGGCGCTACCTCGTCCGCATGAAGGAGATGGAGGAGTCCCTCAAGATCGTCGAGCAGTGCGTGGAGCGGCTGCAGACGGTCAAGGGCCCGGTGATGGTCGAGGACAAGAAGATCGGCTGGCCCGCGCAGCTGGCGATCGGCGCGGACGGCATGGGCAACTCGCCCCGCCACATCGCGCACATCATGGGCACCTCGATGGAGGCCCTCATCCACCACTTCAAGCTGGTGACCGAGGGTTTCCGGGTCCCGGCCGGGCAGGCGTACGCGACCATCGAGTCGCCGCGCGGCGAGCTCGGCGTGCACGTGGTGAGCGACGGCGGCACCCGCCCCTACCGCGTGCACTTCCGCGACCCGTCCTTCACCAACCTGCAGGCCACCCCGGCGATGGCCGAGGGCGGCATGATCGCCGACGTCATCGCGGCCGTCGCATCGATCGACCCCGTCATGGGGGGAGTGGACCGTTAATGGCATACGAACCCGACGTGCGTGACCGGCTCGAAGCGGACGCCAAGGAGATCATCGCGCGCTATCCCAAGCCGCGGTCGGCGCTGCTGCCGATGTTGCACCTGGTGCAGTCGGTGGACGGGTACATCACGCAGGACGGCATCGAGTTCTGCGCCGAGCAGCTGGGCATCACCCCCGCGCAGGTCACCGGTGTCAGCACCTTCTACACCCAGTACAAGCGCGCGCCGGTCGGCGAGTACCACGTGGGCGTCTGCATCAACACGCTCTGCGCGGTCATGGGCGGCGACCAGATCTGGAACGAGGTCAGCGAGCACCTCGGTCTCGGCCACGACGAGGCCACCGAGGACGGCAGGGTCTCGATCGAACGCATCGAGTGCAACGCGGCCTGCGACTTCGCCCCGGTGATGACGGTCAACTGGGAGTTCTTCGACAACCAGACCCCCGGCTCGGCCAAGCAGCTCGTCGACGACCTGCGCTCAGGTAAGGAAGTGCTTCCTTCTCGCGGGCCCGAGAGCCTGTGCTCCTGGAAGGAGGCCTCCCGGGTGCTGGCGGGCTTCCCCGACGGCAAGGCGGGCGAGGGGCTCCAGGCCGGCGCCGAGTCGCTGGTCGGCCTCGCGCTGGCCAAGGAGCGCGGCTGGACCGCCCCGGACGCGGACGTCGACCGCCCGCAGCCGCACGAGCCGGTCAAGCCGAGCGAGGTCACCGACCCGCCACCGAACGAACCAGGCAAGCCCATCGGCGGCGCGGTCAAGCCCGGCAGCCAGGAAGGTGAGAACAAGTGACGACGCTGACCCCCGTTCTCACCAAGAACTGGGACCAGGCCGACTCGTTCACCCTCGCGGGGTACGAGCGCGAAGGCGGCTACAAGGCGCTGCGCACGGCGTTCGGCATGGACCCGGACGCGATCGTGCAGGCGGTCAAGGACTCCGGCCTGCGCGGCCGCGGCGGCGCGGGCTTCCCCACCGGCATGAAGTGGGGCTTCCTCCCGCCGACCAGCCCCAACCCGCGCTACCTGGTGGTGAACGCGGACGAGTCCGAGCCGGGCACGTGCAAGGACATCCCGCTGATGATGGCCAACCCGCACGTCCTCGTGGAGGGCGTCATCATCAGCTCGTACGCGATCCGCTCCAACCACGCGTTCATCTACGTGCGCGGCGAGGTGCTGCACGTCATCCGGCGCCTTCAGGCGGCTGTCGCGGAGGCGTACGAGAAGGGCTACATCGGCAAGAACATCCTCGGCTCCGGCTACGACCTGGACGTGGTCGTGCACACCGGCGCCGGCGCCTACATCTGCGGCGAGGAGACGGCGCTGCTCGACTCCCTGGAAGGGTTCCGCGGTCAGCCCCGGCTGAAGCCCCCCTTCCCGGCGGTCGCGGGCCTCTACGGCGGCCCCACTGTGATCAATAACGTCGAGTCGATCGCGTCGGTTCCCTCGATCGTGGAGAACGGCGCCGACTGGTTCGCCTCGATGGGCACCGAGAAGTCCCAGGGCTTCGGGATCTTCTCGCTGTCGGGGCACGTCACCAAGCCGGGGCAGTACGAGGCGCCGCTGGGCATCACGCTGCGGGAGCTGCTCGACATGGCGGGCGGCGTCCGCGAGGGCCACCGGCTGAAGTTCTGGACGCCGGGCGGGTCCTCGACGCCGCTGTTCACCGACGAGCACCTCGACGTTCCGCTCGACTTCGAGTCGGTGGGCGCCGCGGGGTCCATGCTGGGCACCCGCGCGCTGCAGATCTTCGACGAGACGACCTGCGTGGTGCGGGCCGTCCTGCGCTGGTCGGAGTTCTACGCGCACGAGTCGTGCGGCAAGTGCACGCCGTGCCGCGAGGGCACCTACTGGTACAAGCAGATGTTCAAGCGCCTCGAGGCCGGCGACGGCAAGGAAGAGGACCTGGAGACGCTCCTCGACCTGTCCGACAACATCCTCGGCCGCTCGTTCTGCGCGCTGGGCGACGGCGCCACCAGCCCGGTCGTCTCGTCCATCAAGCTCTTCCGGGACGAGTACATCCAGCACTTCGAACAGGGCGGCTGCCCGTTCGACCCGGCCAAGTCCACCCTGTGGGGAGGTGCCGCCTGATGACCGTCACCGATGACAAGAAGGCGGTCGCGAGGGACGAGGACCTGGTGTCGGTCACGATCGACGGCTTCGAGATCAGCGTGCCGAAGGGCACTCTGATCATCCGGGCCGCCGAACTGCTCGGCATCCAGATCCCGCGGTTCTGTGACCACCCGCTGCTCGACCCGATCGGGGCCTGCCGCCAGTGCCTGGTGGAGATCCCGGACGCGGGCAACGGGCGCGGGATGCCCAAGCCGCAGGCGTCCTGTACGACCACCGTGATGCCCGGCATGGTCATCAAGACCCAGCTGACGTCGCCGGTGGCCGACAAGGCACAGCACGGCGTGATGGAGCTGCTGCTCATCAACCACCCGCTGGACTGCCCGGTCTGCGACAAGGGCGGCGAGTGCCCCCTGCAGAACCAGGCGATGTCCAACGGGCGGGGCGAGACGCGGTTCACCGAGGCCAAGCGCACCTTCCCCAAGCCGATCCCGCTGTCCAGCGAGGTGCTGCTCGACCGGGAGCGCTGCATCCAGTGCGCCCGGTGCACCCGGTTCTCGGACCAGATCGCGGGCGACGCGTTCATCGACCTGTTCGAGCGCGGCGCCAAGGAGCAGGTCGGCGCGGCGGAGGACAAGCCGTTCCAGTCCTACTTCTCCGGCAACACGGTGCAGATCTGCCCGGTCGGCGCGCTGACCGGCGCGGCCTACCGGTTCCGGTCCCGCCCGTTCGACCTGGTCTCGGTACCGAGCACCTGCGAGCACTGCGCGTCCGGCTGCGCGATGCGCACCGACTTCCGGCGCGGCAAGGTCACGCGGCGGCTCGCCGGTGACGACCCGCAGGTGAACGAGGAGTGGAACTGCGACAAGGGCCGGTGGGCGTTCACCTACGCCACCCAGCCCGACCGCCTCACCCACCCGCTCGTCCGCAACGAGCAGGGCGTGCTGGAGCCGGCCTCCTGGCCGGAGGCGCTCACCATCGCGGCCCGCGGCCTGGCGGCGGCCCGCGGCAAGGCGGGCGTGCTGACCGGCGGCCGGGTGACGCTGGAGGACGCCTACGCGTACGCCAAGTTCGCCCGGATCGCGCTCGGCACCAACGACGTCGACTTCCGCGCCCGGCCGCACTCGGCCGAGGAGGCCGAGTTCCTGGCGTCCGCGGTCGCGGGTCGCGACATCGAGGTGTCCTACGCCGACCTGGAGAAGGCGCCGGCGGTGCTGCTCGCGGGCTTCGAGCCCGAGGAGGAGTCGCCGATCGTCTTCCTGCGGCTCCGCAAGGCGTTCCGCAAGAACGGCCTGAAGGTCCTGTCGGTCGCCCCGTACGCGACCCGCGGCCTGCTGAAGGTCGGCGGCACGCTGCTGCCGGCCGCGCCGGGCGCCGAGGCCGAGGTCCTCGGCGACCTGGTCGGCAAGGCCGAGGAGACGTTGCCGGTCGGGTCGATCATCCTGGTCGGCGAGCGGCTGGCCACCAGCCCCGGCGCGCTGTCCAGCGTGCTGCGGCTGGCGAAGGCCGCCGGCGCCCGGCTGGCCTGGGTGCCGCGCCGGGCCGGTGAGCGCGGCGCGATCGAGGCCGGGGCGCTGCCCGGGTTGCTGCCGATCGGCCGTCCGGTCGCCGACGCCGACGCGCGGGCCGAGGTGGCCCGCACCTGGAGCGTCGCCGAGCTGCCGTCCGCGCCCGGCCGCGACACCGCCGCGATCCTCGCCGCGGCCGCGGCGGGGGAGCGGGACGCGCTGCTGGTCGGCGGGTTCGACCCGTACGACCTGCCCGATCCCGCGGCGGCCCTCGCGGCGCTGGACGCCACGCCGTTCCTGGTGAGCCTGGAGCAGCGGGTCAGCGCGGTCACCGACCGCGCCGACGTGGTGCTGCCGGTCGCGGCGGTCGCCGAGAAGTCCGGCACGTTCGTCGACTGGGAGGGCCGCGGCCGCCCGTTCGAGGTCGTGCTCAAGGGCACCGGCACGTTGTCGGACCTGCGGGTGCTCGACGCGATCGCGAACGAGATGGACGTGCACCTGGGCCTGCCCGGGCCCGAGGCCGCGCGGCGCGAGCTCGCCGGGCTCGGCGCCCACCGGGGCGAGAGCCCCGCGGCGCCGAGCGTCTCGGCGGGCGCGCCGGCCCGGCCCGGCCAGGGCGAGGCGCTGCTGGCGACCTGGCGGCTGCTGCTCGACAAGGGCGGCATGCAGGACGGCGAGCCCTACCTGGCGGGCACGGCCAAGCCCGCGGTGGCCCGGCTCTCGGCCGCGACGGCGACCGAGATCGGTGCGAACGGCTCGGTGGTGGTGTCGGCGGGGCGTGGTGAGGTCACCCTCCCGCTCGAGGTGACCGCCGACCTGCCCGACCGGGTGGTGTGGCTGCCGACGAACTCGGCGGGCTGCTCGCTCTACCGGGACCTGGGCGTGGCGGCCGGCGCCGTGGTCAAGATCTCCGCTGGAGGCACCCGATGAGCCTGTCCGCCTCGCTGGTGACGGCGCTCCCGGCGTCGGTGGCCACCACCGCGCCGGCCGACCCGGCCACCACGTTCGGCAAGGACCCGTGGTGGCTGATCGGCGGCAAGGTGCTGGTCATCTTCGCCTTCCTCGTGCTCACCGTGCTGATGTCCATGTGGATGGAACGGCGGCTCATCGGCCGCATGCAGCTGCGCGTCGGGCCCAACCGCACCGGCCCGTTCGGGTTGTTGCAGGCCCTGGCGGACGGCATCAAGCTGGCGCTCAAGGAGGACATCGTCCCGCGCCAGGTCGACAAGGTCGTGTTCGTCCTGGCTCCGCTCATGTCGGCGGTCCCGGCGTTCATCTCGTTCGCGATCATCCCGTTCGGCCCGACGGTCTCGATCTTCGGTCACGAGACCGCGTTGCAGGGCACCGACCTGCCGGTGGCGGTGCTGCTGGTGCTGGCGATGTCGTCGATGGGCGTCTACGGGATCGTGCTGGCCGGCTGGTCGTCGATGTCGCCGTACTCGCTGCTCGGCGGGCTGCGCTCCTCGGCCCAGGTGATCTCGTACGAGATCGCGATGGGCCTGTCGTTCGTCGCGGTGTTCCTGTTCTCCGGGACGATGTCGACGTCCGGCATCGTCGCCGCGCAGGCCGACAAGTGGTTCGTGCTCCTGCTCTTCCCGTCCTTCCTGGTCTACGTGATCACGATGATGGGCGAGTCGAACCGCATCCCGTTCGACCTGCCCGAGGGCGAGGGCGAGCTGGTCGGCGGCTTCCACACCGAGTACTCGTCGCTGAAGTTCGCGATGTTCTTCCTCGCGGAGTACATCAACCTGGCGACGCTCTCGGCACTGGCCACCACGCTCTTCCTGGGCGGCTGGCGCGCTCCCGCGCCGATCTCCACGGTGTGGGCGGGTGCGAACGAGGGCTGGTGGCCGGTCCTCTGGTTCGTCCTCAAGATCGTCTTGTTCATCTTCTTCTTCATCTGGCTGCGCGGCTCGCTGCCGCGGGTGCGCTACGACCAGCTGATGAAGCTCGGCTGGAAGGTGCTGATGCCCTTCTCGCTCGGCTGGATCCTGCTGGTCGCCACCATCCGGGCCCTCAAGAACGAGGGCCACGACATGGGCCAGATCACCCTCTACGCGGCCATCGCGCTGGGTGCGGTCATCGTCGTGACGCTCCTGTGGGAGATGGTCCGCGGCGGCGACGAGGAGAAGGAGATCGTCCCGGACCTGGCGGCCGGCGGAGCGCCGGGCGGTGTCGCGCCGGCCGAGCAGGCCGCGGCGGCCGGCTTCCCGGTGCCCCCGATGGACGCGCCGCACTACCACGGAAAGACCACTACCTCTCGTAAGGAGGTCACCAGTGGGCTTCACTGACTTCCTGAACCCGGTCAAGGGCTTCGGGGTCTCGTTCCATCAGATGTTCATGAAGAGCGAGACCGTCCAGTACCCCGAGGTGAAGAAGCCGACCGCGCCCCGGTTCCACGGCCGGCACCAGCTCAACCGCTGGCCCGACGGGCTGGAGAAGTGCATCGGCTGCGAGCTGTGCGCCTGGGCCTGTCCCGCCGACGCCATCTACGTCGAGGGCGCCGACAACTCCGAGGACGAGCGCTACTCGCCCGGTGAGCGGTACGGCCGGATCTACCAGATCAACTATCTGCGCTGCATCCTCTGCGGGCTCTGCATCGAGGCGTGCCCCACCCGGGCGCTCACGATGACCAACGAGTACGAGCTCGCCGACGACAGCCGCGAGAGCCTCATCTACACCAAGGACATGCTGCTGGCGCCGCTGCGCGAGGGCATGGAGACGCCGCCGCACGCGATGCGCCTCGGTGAGACCGAAGAGGACTACTACCGGCTCGGTCTCCAGGCCGACGGCGCGGCCGAAGAGGGTGAGAAGAAGTGAGCGCGGAGGTGGTGGCGGCGGCTCCCGCGGCGCCCGCCGTCGCGCAGGTCGCGGACGCGTGGGCGGCCGAACCGTTCTTCTTCTGGGTGCTGGCGTTCTCGTCGGTGCTCGCCGCGCTCGGCATGATCTTCATGCGCAAGGCGGTGCACTCGGCACTGCTGCTGGCGGTCGTGATGTTGTCGCTGGCCGCGCTGTACGCGATCCAGGACGCGCCGTTCCTCGCGTTCGTCCAGGTGATCGTCTACACCGGCGCGGTGCTGATGCTCTTCCTGTTCGTGCTGATGCTCGTCGGCGTCAGCTCGACCGACTCCCTGGTCGAGACGATCCGCGGACAGCGCCTCTGGGGCGGCGTCGCGGCGGTCGGCTTCCTGCTGCTGCTGATCTTCGGGCTGGGGGAGGCCGCGCTGAGCAACTCGGCCGGTCTCCGGCAGGCCAACTCCGAGGGCAACGTCATCGGGCTGGCCAAGCTGCTCTTCGGCAAGTACGTGTTCGCGTTCGAGGCGACCAGCGCGCTGCTGATCACGGCGGCGCTGGGCGCGATGGTGCTGGCGCACCGGGAGCGCACCACGCCCAAGCCGACGCAGCGCGACCTGTCGAAGAAGCGGTTCGCGACGTACGCGGCCGGCGTCTCCGGCACCGACGCACCGCACCCCGGGACGTTGCCCGGCCCCGGCACCTACGCCCGGCACAACGCGGTCGACATGCCCGCGCTGCTGCCGGACGGCACGCCCTCGGAGTTGTCGGTCAACCCGATCATCTCGGCCCGCACCGACACCGCCGCCCGGCATGCCGACCTGCACGGCGGGACCGAGGAGGACGCGGTGCGCGAGGACGTGGCGGCGGTCAGGGCGGTCACCGCGACCGCCGAGGGCGCCGACGCGGCCGGGCGCGAAGTCAAGGGCGGGACGCCGGCGGCCCCGTCGAGCGAAGGCGAGGCCGATCGATGAGCCCCGGGCACTACATCGCCCTCTCGGCGATCCTGTTCACCATCGGTGCCCTCGGGGTCCTGGTACGGCGCAACGCGATCGTGGTGTTCATGTGCGTCGAGCTCATGCTCAACGCCACGAACCTGGCGTTCGTGTCGTTCTCCCGCATGCACGGCAACCTCGACGGCCAGATCATCGCGTTCTTCGTGATGGTGGTGGCCGCGGCGGAGGTCGTGGTGGGCCTCGCGATCATCATGACGATCTTCCGAACCCGCAGGTCCTCGTCGGTCGACGACGCGAACCTGCTGAAGTACTGAGGCTGGTGCGCTGGTGAAGGCTGAAGGCGTCCAGGCACTGGCCTGGCTTCTCATAGCGTTCCCGCTGGCGGGCGCGGCGATCCTGCTCCTGGGCGGACGCCGCACCGACAAGTGGGGCCACTTCCTCGGTGTGCTGATGTCGCTCGGCTCGTTCGTGGTCGGCGTCGCGATGTTCGTGCAGATGCTCGGGTACGGGGCGGAAGAGCGCCGCCGGACCGTGCACCTGTGGGAGTTCTTCGACGTCGGCTCGTTCAAGGTCGACATGGGGCTGCTGATCGACCCGCTGTCGATCAGCTTCGTGCTCCTGATCACCGGCGTCGGCTCACTGATCCACATCTACTCCATCGGCTACATGGAGCACGACCCCGACCGGCGCAGGTTCTTCGCGTACCTGAACCTGTTCGTCGCGGCGATGCTCCTGCTGGTGCTCGGCGACAACTACGTCGCGATGTTCATCGGCTGGGAGGGCGTGGGTCTCGCGTCCTACCTGCTGATCGGCTTCTGGCAGTACAAGCCGACGGCGGCGACGGCGGCCAAGAAGGCGTTCGTGGTCAACCGGGTCGGTGACTTCGGCCTGGTCGCGGCCATCATGCTGATGTTCGCCACGTTCGGCACGGTCGGGTTCGACCAGGTGCTGGGCGAGGGCGCCGAGCACGTGGGCGCGGCGTCGCAGCTGAGCACCGGCACCGCGACGGCCATCGGGCTGCTTCTCCTGCTGGGCGCGTGCGGCAAGTCGGCGCAGCTCCCGCTCCAGTCCTGGCTCCTGGACGCGATGGAGGGCCCGACCCCGGTGTCGGCGCTCATCCACGCGGCGACCATGGTGACCGCCGGCGTCTACCTCATCGTGCGCTCCGCGGCGATCTTCGAGATGTCCGACACGGCCCAGCTGGTCGTGACCATCGTCGGCGCCGCCACGCTGCTCGCCGGTGCGATCATCGGTTGCGGCAAGGACGACATCAAGAAGGCGCTGGCCGGTTCGACGATGTCGCAGATCGGCTACATGCACCTGGCCGCCGGGCTCGGCAAGGCCGGGTACGCGCTGGCCATCGCGCACCTGATCGCGCACGGCTTCTTCAAGGCGGGCCTGTTCCTCGGTGCCGGGTCGGTCATGCACGGCATGAACGACGACGTCAACATGCGCCACTACGGCGCCCTGCGGAAGATGATGGTGGCCACCTGGGCCACGTTCGGGCTCGGCTACCTGGCCATCATCGGCGTGCCGCCGTTCTCCGGCTACTTCACCAAGGACGGCATCATCGAGGCGGCGTTCGAGAAGGGCGGCACCTCGGGAGCGATCCTGGGGGCCTGCGCGCTGGTCGGCGCGGGCATCACCGCCTACTACATGTCGCGCGTGATGTTCATGACCTTCTACGGCGAGAAGCGCTGGGACGAGGACGTGCACCCGCACGAGTCGCCCAAGGTGATGACCGTTCCGCTGATGCTCCTGGCGGTCGGCTCGGTCCTCGCCGGTGGCTTCCTGGTGCTGGGGAGCTTCTCGGAGTTCCTCGCCCCGGTGGTGGGCGAGGCCGAACACCACGGCTTCAACGCCTTCACCCCGGCCGGCATCGCCACGCTGGTCCTGGTGGTCATCGGCGTCGCGATCGCCTGGCGGCAGTACGGGGCACGGCCGGTGCCACGTGAGGCCCCCAAGGGCTCGTTCGTCACGGTCGCTGCCCGCAAGGACCTCTACGGCGACGCCCTGAACGAGTCGCTGCTCATGCGGCCCGGCCAGTGGCTGACCCGGCTCGCGGTCTGGTTCGACAACCGGGGCGTGGACGGCGCGGTGAACGGCCTGGCGGCCGGCATCGGCGGCAGTTCCGGCCGGGTCCGGCGCATCCAGACCGGCTTCGTCCGTTCCTACGCTCTGTCAATGTTCTTCGGCGCTGCCCTCGTGGTCGCGGCGCTCCTGGTGGTGAACGTCTGATGGAAGACTTTCCCTGGCTGAGCGTCCTCATCGCGCTGCCGCTGGCCGGCGCGCTGCTCGTGGGGCTGATGCCGCGCGGCAGCGAGGAGCTGGTCAAGCGCGTCGCGCTCGGCGTCTCGATCGTCGTCGCGGTCGTCGCGGGCGTGATGGCGGCGCAGTTCGACACCGGCGGCGCGCGGTTCCAGTTCGAGGAGAAGTACTGGTGGATCAAGCAGTTCGGGGTCCACTGGGCGGTCGGCGTCGACGGCATCGCGCTCACGCTGGTGTTGTTGTCGGTGATCCTCGTCCCGCTGGTGATCCTCGCGTCGTGGAGCGACGCGGACCGCTCGGGCGGCGTCGACACCCCGCCGAAGCGCTCGGTGAAGACCTACTTCGCGCTGATCCTGTCGCTCGAGGCGATGATGATCGGCGTCTTCGCGGCGACCGACGTCTTCCTGTTCTACGTCTTCTTCGAGGCGATGCTGATCCCGGTGTACTTCATCATCGGGTCCTACGGCGGCGCCCAGCGGTCGTACGCCGCGGTGAAGTTCCTGCTGTACTCGCTGTTCGGCGGGCTGATCATGCTCGTCGCGGTGATCTGGCTCTACCCGCTGTCGGCCAAGTCGGTCAGTGACGGCGGGCTCGGGCAGGGCACGTTCCTGTTCAGCGAGCTGAGCAAGCTCGACATCGAGCCGACGACGGCGAAGTGGCTGTTCCTCGGCTTCTTCGTCGCGTTCGCGATCAAGGCGCCGATGGTGCCGGTGCACACCTGGCTGCCGGACGCGGCCGGGCAGTCCCCGGCGGGCGCGCTGGTGCTGATCGTCGGCGTGCTCGACAAGGTCGGCACGTACGGCATGATGCGGTTCTGCCTGGAGCTCTTCCCCGGCGCCGCCAAGTGGGCCACCCCGGTGGTGATCACGCTGGCGGTGATCAGCATCATCTACGGCGCGGTCCTGGCGATCGGCCAGGTCGACCTCAAGCGGCTGGTCGCCTACACCTCGATCTCGCACTTCGGGTTCATCGTGCTGGGCATCTTCGCGATGACCTCGCAGGGCCAGTCGGGCGCCGCGCTCTACATGGTCAACCACGGGTTCTCCACCGGCGCGCTCTTCCTGCTGGTCGGCTTCATGATCGTCCGTCGCCGGTCCGCGCGGATCGACGCCTACGGCGGCGTCCAGAAGCAGGCGCCGGTGCTGGCCGGGCTGTTCCTGGTCGCCGGCCTCTCGGGGTTGTCGCTGCCCGGCCTGGCGCCGTTCGTCTCCGAGTTCCTGGTCCTGACCGGCACGTTCACCCGCTACAAGGTGCCCGCGCTGATCGCCACCGCGGGCATCGTCCTGGCCGCCATCTACATCCTGTGGATGTACCAGCGGACCATGGGCGGCGCGGTCGTCGACAAGGTCAAGGGCATGACCGACCTCTCGGCCCGGGAACGCTGGGCGGTCGGGCCGATCATCGCGGTCATCGTGGTGATGGGCTTCTTCCCGCAGCCGGTGCTGAACGTGATCAACCCATCGGTGAAGGAAACCCTGGTCCGGGTCGACCAGCATGATCCGGCCTCGAAGATCAAGAACGTGGCCGAGAACGGAGCGCGTCCATGATGACGACCAGCGCAGTGCTGGCGCAGGGTGACATCTCGGCGCCGCACATCGAGTACGGCCAGCTCGCGCCGACGTTGCTGGTCTTCGGCGTCGCCATCGCCGGCGTGCTCGTCGAGGCGTTCGTCGGGCGCACCTGGCGTTACTCGGTGCAGGTGCCGCTGGCGTTCCTCGGCCTGGCCGGCGGCTTCGTCTGGACGGTCGTCCTGGGGTGGCGCGAGAAGCCGTTCAACGTGGCGGCCGAGGGCGCGCTCGCGGTGGACGGGCCGACGTTGTTCCTGCAGGGCACCATCCTGGTGCTGGCGCTCATCTCGCTGCTGCTGATCGCCGAACGCGGCGGCAAGACGCACTTCACCGCGCAGGCGGCGGCGCTGCCGGGCAGCGAGGCCGAGCAGGAGACCATGGCGGCGGGCATCACCCAGACCGAGGTCTTCCCGCTGATGATGTTCGCGGTCGGCGGCATGCTGGTGTTCCCCGCCTCGAACGACCTGCTCACGATGTTCGTGGCGCTGGAGATCCTCTCCCTGCCGCTCTACATCCTGTGCGGGCTCGCCCGGCGCCGGCGGCTGCTCTCGCAGGAGGCGGCCGTCAAGTACTTCCTGCTGGGCGCGTTCTCCTCGGCGTTCTTCCTGTACGGGGCGGCGCTGCTGTACGGCTACGCCGGCTCCGTCCGGCTGTCGGAGATCGCCACCAAGCTGAGCACCGACGCGGGCAGCGAGACCATGCTGCTCGCCGGGGTGGCGCTGCTGTCGGTCGGGCTGCTGTTCAAGCTCGGCGCGGTGCCGTTCCACATGTGGAAGCCGGACGTCTACCAGGGCGCGCCGACCCCGATCACCGCGCTGATGGCGTCCTGCACCCTGGTGTCGGCGTTCGGCGCGATGCTCCGCGTCTACTACGTGGCGTTCGAGAACCTGCGCTGGGACTGGCGGCCCGCCATGTGGGGTGTGGCCATTCTCACAATGATCGCCGGTGCGGTCATCGCGATCACCCAGACCGACGTGAAGCGCCTCCTGGCCTACTCGTCGATCGCGCACGCGGGCTTCCTCCTCACGGGCGTGATCGCCACGTCGCGGGACGGCCTGTCCGGGACGCTGTTCTACCTGGCGGCCTACGGCTTCACCACGATCGGCGCGTTCGCGGTGATCACCATGGTCCGGGACCAGGGCGGCGAGGCCGCCCACCTGTCCCGCTGGGCGGGCCTGGGCAAGCGCTCCCCGGTCGTCGCCGGCGTCTTCGCCTTCTTCCTGCTGGCCTTCGCCGGGATCCCGCTGACCAGTGGTTTCACCGGCAAGTTCGCGGTGTTCAAGGCGGCCATCGAGGCCGGCGCGACCCCGCTGGTGATCGTCGGTGTGCTCTCCTCGGCCATCGCCGCCTTCTTCTACGTCCGGGTCATCGTGGTGATGTTCTTCAGCGACCCGGAGGCCGACGGGCCGACGGTGGTCGCGGGACCGGCGACCGCGGCTGCGGTGGCGCTCGGGCTGACGGCTACTGTGGTACTTGGCGTGCTGCCCCAGCCGATGCTGGATCTGGCCAACCACGCCGCGACACAGATGTTCGTCCGGTAATGCTCCGGTAGGGGGTTTGGGTGAGTAGCAGCGCCGTTCCGTTCGGTCTGCCCGTCGATGAGGGGCTCGCCAACGAGATGCAGGAGCGGTTGGCCTCCGTCGAGGGCTTGCTGCTCGAGTCGGTGCACAGCGAGGACCCGCTGCTCACCCAGGCCTCCAAGCACCTGGTCGAGGCCGGAGGCAAGCGCTTCCGGCCCATGCTGGTGCTGCTGGCCTCGCACTTCGGCGACCCCGCCGCCCCGGGCGTCGTCCCGGCCGCGGTGGTCGTCGAGCTGACCCACCTGGCCACGCTCTACCACGACGACGTGATGGACGAGGCCACCGTCCGGCGGGGCTCGCCCTCGGCCAACGCCCGCTGGACCAACACCGTCGCCATCCTGACCGGCGACTACCTCTTCGCCCGCGCCTCCGACCTGCTCGCCGACCTGGGCCCCGAGGCCGTCCGCATCCAGGCCCGCGCGTTCGCCCGCCTGGTCCGCGGCCAGATCCAGGAGACCGTCGGTCCCACCCCCGACGCCGACCCGCTCAAGCACTACCTCCAGGTCGTCGCCGACAAGACCGCGTCGCTGATCGCCGTCTCCGGCCAGTTCGGCGCGCTGCTCTCCGGCGCACCCTCGCACGTCGTCGACACCGTCACCTCCGCCTGCGAGAAGATCGGCGTCGCGTTCCAGCTGTCCGACGACATCCTCGACATCGCCTCGGAGACCGAGCAGTCCGGCAAGACCCCGGGCACCGACCTGCGCGAGGGCATCCGCACCCTGCCGATGCACCTCGTCCTCGCCGGTGCCGGCTCCGGCCCCGACGACGCCCGGCTGCGCGCGCTGCTCGACCAGGACCTCACCGACGACGCCCTGCACGCCGAGGCGCTGACCCTGCTCCGCGCCCATCCGGCCATGGACCGTGCCCGCACCGACCTGCGCCGCTGGGCCGAGGACGCCCGCGCCGAGCTGGAGACGCTGCCCGACATCCCGGTCCGGGCCGCCTTCACCGGCCTGTGCGACTACGTGGTCTCCCGCACCGGCTGACCCGCCCGCGCGCCCTTCGCCGGTGCGCTCCGCCGGCGTTCACACGTCACTTCACGACCCCGTCCGCAGCGTATGCGGGCGGGGTCGTCGGGTCCGGGGACGATCAGCTACAACCGGCAGGTCACGGCCCAGGTCGGCGGCGCGGTGACCGAACGGCGGATCGGCTCCCCTCCTCCCAGGAGCCGATCCGCGTCAGGCGTGCCGCGTCACACGTTCTGGGGTTCCGCCGAGGGGAGGCCGCGGACCTTCATGGCGTGCAGGACGAGGTCGATCAGCACCTTCTTGCACGACTCCATCTTGCGCGCGTCGCACAACATGACCGGCACGCTCGGCCCGAGGTTGAGCGCGAGCTGTATCTCCTCGAGGTCGAACCGGCGGGCCCCCTCGAAGCAGTTGACCGCCACGATGAACGGCGTGCCGCGGCGCTCGAAGTAGTCGACCGAGGGGAAGCAGTCCGACAGGCGCCGGGTGTCGGCGAGCACGACCGCGCCGAGCGCGCCGAGCGTCACCTCGTCCCACATGAACCAGAACCGTTCCTGGCCGGGCGTGCCGAAGAGGTAGAGGACGTACTCGTCGCGCATCGTGATGCGGCCGAAGTCCATCGCGACCGTGGTCGTCTGCTTCTTCTCGACGCCGGACACGTCGTCGACGCCCACGCCCTGGTCGGTGAGGATCTCCTCGGTCCGCAGCGGCTTGGTCTCCGACACCGTGCCGACCATCGTGGTCTTGCCCACGCCGAAGCCGCCCGCGATCACGATCTTGACCGCCGTGGGGAGCTTGCGCCCGTTAGAGAGCCCGGAGACCATCGATCACCGCCTTGTAGAGCCTGATGTCGTGCATGTCCGCCTCCGGTTCGGGTTCCTGAAGGGTGATGAGGCCCTTGTCGAGGAGGTCGCCCAGAAGCACGCGTACGGTGGCCACCGGCAGGTCGAGATGGCTGGTGAGCTCGGCCACCGACATCACCTGCTGGCACAGCCGGGTGATCGCCATGTGCTCGGGCCCGAGCCCGACCTCGCCCGCGGTCTCCGGGGCCAGCGCCACCACCAGCGTGATCAGGTCGAACTTGCCGCGCGTCGGCTCGATCCGCCCGCTGGTCATCACGTACGGGCGCACCATGGGGCCGGCCTGGTCGTCGAGCCAGCGCTCGGCCGGCCCCTCGGGCTGGTCCGGCCAGTGTTCCTGCGGCGGATCCTCGGGAGGCATCATGACGCGTTCTGACCGCCCTCGATCCGCGACGGGCTCGTCAGATGGTGCCCCATGCTGGTGACCAACATGGCCATCTCGTACGCGATGAGCCCGACGTCGGACTCGTCGTCACTGAGCACCGCCAGGCAGGCGCCCTTGCCCGCGACCGTGACGAGCATGAAGGCCGACTGCATCTCGATGATCGTCTGGCGTACCGGTCCACCGCCGAACCGTGTCCCGGCGCCCTTGGCGAGGCTCTGGATGCCCGCCGCGACCGCGGCCAGGTGCTCGCCGTCGTCCTGCGGCATGTCCCGCGAGGAGGCCATCAGCAGCCCGTCCGCGGAGAGCACGACCGCGTGGCGGGCGTGCGGCAGGCGGTTGATCAGGTCGTCCAGCAACCAGCTCAGGTCCGCCGACGAACCCGTCTTCTGCGTCACTGCTCGTCCTCGCCTTCTACCGTGCCTTCTACCGTGTTCTGTGCTGCGTCGGTCCGTCCGCGCACCGTGCCGCGCTGGTACGAGCCCATGATCCGCTGGATCTCCTCTGGTGATCGCCCGGGGTCGTCCTCGTCGGGCTCGGCCGGCGCCTCCGGCTCCTCGGTCTTCAGAGCCGGGGCCAGGCTGGCCTGCGGCACCCGGACGGGCAGGCCGCCCGGGGTGCTGGACGACTCGGGCATGGGTTCACCTTCCGCGGCAGGGGGCTCACCGGCCGCCCCGGCCCCGGCGTCGAGCGGAGCCGTTCCGGCGTCCCGTGGAGCCGCCGCGACCTCCGTCCGCTGGGAATCGAGACGAACCGGCGGGGGCACCTCCCGGACGGGTCCGGTCCGGGCGGGCTCGGAATCGGGTGGCCCGGCGGGGCCGGGAACGAAGAGCTCGTCGTTCCCCGTCGAGAGGACCGTGATCGGCGCGGGCGGCGGCTCCGCGGCCGCGATCTCGGCGGTCGCGGTCGTGAGCGCCGGCTGCCGGACGGTCAGCCCGTTCTGGGTCGTCGCCCCGGCGGGCAGCTGGCGGGGGCCGGTGGAACCGTCCTCGGCGGGGCTGGTGACCAGCTCGCGCGGGATCACGACGACGGCGGTGGTGCCCCCGTAGGCCGAGCGCTTGAGCGACACCTGGAGCCCGTACCGTTCGGCCAGCTTGCCGACGACGAACAGGCCCAGCTGCACCGAGCTCTGGAGGTTGAACTCCGGCGGGTCGGCGATGCGCCGGTTGATCTCCGCGAGCTTCTCGTCGTCCATGCCGAGACCGCGGTCCTCGATGTCGATCGCGAAGCCGCTGGCCACCGGGTGGCCGCCGATCTGGACCACGGTGTCGGGCGGGGAGAACGTCACCGCGTTCTCGATCAGCTCGGCCAGCAGGTGGGTGACGTCGCCGACCGCGCGGCCGGTCAGCTCGACCGGGGTGATCGGCAGGACCTGGACGCGCGTGTAGTCCTCGACCTCGCCGACCGCGGCGCGGACCACGTCGATCATCGGGACGGCGCGGCGCCAGCCTCGGGCCGGGATGGCGCCGGAGAGCACGATGAGGTTCTCGGCGTTGCGCCGCATGCGGGTCGCCAGGTGGTCGAGCCGGAACAGCTCCTGGAGGTCCTTGGGGTCGATGTCGCGCTTGCGCTCCATCTGGTCGAGCATGCTCAGCTGCCGGTGCACCAGCGTCTGCGTGCGGCGCGCCAGGCTCAGCAGGACGTCGCGGATGCCGCGCCGCAGCTCGGCCTGCTCGACCGCGGTCCGGATGGCGGTCTCCTGCACGGCGTTGAACGCGCGTCCCACCTGGCCGATCTCGTCCTGCCCGAACTCCAGCGGCGGCGCCTCCTTGGCCACGTCCACCTGGTCGCCGTGGCCGAGCCGGTCGACGACGTCCGGCAGCCGCTGCTCGGACAGCTCCCGCGCCGCGTCCCGCAGCCGTTGCAGCTGCCGGAACATGCCTCGCACGGTGGTGATCGACAGGACGATGGACGCGATGACCGCGACCAGGCCGAGCCCGCCGGCCAGGAGCAGCCGGATCACGACCCAGATCGCGGTCGGCATGGCGCGCTCCACGAGCCGGTCGCCGGAGGCCTGGATCGTGCGCCGCATCTCCTGCAGCGCGGGCTGGCTGGCCGCCGACCACTCGGTCGCGGCCAGGCCGGGCTGGGTGAATTTCTGGCTGAGCCTGCGGTTCTGGATAAGTTGATCTTCAAGCTGCTGGATCTGCGTGAACCGGGGGTTTTGCGTCATGGCGCGGAACAGGGCCGGATCCGAATGCTGCATTTCGGTCAGGGTCCGCGTCGTATTGAGCCGGCGGGCGCCCACGAGCTGAGTGAACTGCGTCTGTTCGAGGGCGGTGATCCGTCCGCTGGTGAGGGCGCCCGTCACCAGCGCGTCCTCTTGGGAAAGCAGTTCCCACATTCGGTTGAGCTGCAGGAGCGCGCGGGTGTCCTTGGCGATTTGTTCGTCGTCGAGACCGGAGATCTCGTCGTACGTCCGGAAAATCGACTCGACGACCTCGGAGTACAGCGCGACCGCCTGGGGGCGCGGGGTCGCCCCCGAGTCGATCGACGCCCGGCCGGCGTCGAGGGCGTCCAGCCTGACGATCATCTCGTCGATGCGGCGCTGGAGGTTGGTTCCGGCGGCCATTTCGAGGGTGCCGCTGCGGGCCAGGCGCTTGACCGAGGCGCGCGCCTTGTCGGTCCGCTCCCGCTGGGCGTCCAGCGAGTTGCGCGGCGTGCTGGGATCGGCCAGCCGGATGATCGTCAGCCGGCGCTCCTGCTGGAGCTCCACGATCAGCGGATCGGTGGGCGAGGCGAGCTTGCTGTCGTAGGTGGTGACCCACAACAGGTTCACGCCTTCACGCAGGGTGACCCAGGCGGCGAAGACCCAGAGAGCGGTCAGGGACACCAGAAGAGCCGTGACCTTTGTCCGCAGGCGGGAGTTGCGGAAGCGCATGACAACCGACCCAACAATATGTAAGTGGAGTTCACGGACACTACGGCGTCTATTTGTGTCGCAGAACGTTTGATGGGCGATGCGGAGGGAGACCCTGGACGCCGTTCCGCACAGCGCAGAACCATATCAATACCGCCAAACTCGCTCAAGGCGGATCACGGAAGTGCCTGCGCATTGCCAGTTTTGCTTGTTCTTTGCGCTGTGTCCTAATTCACTTACCCGAAATGTGCGGCTCCGCCCTCATGAGGTGTACCGCTGCTAGGACGGCCGCGCGCACGATGGCCTTCGGGTGATACACGTCCTTGTCATGCCAGAGGGCCGGATCGTCAGAGTGGGAGCGTGACCAGGGACGTTCTCCGGCGAACGTCGGCGAGGCTTCGGCGGGCAGGAGCGAGGCCTCGAGGAACTCCCGTGCCCGGAACGCCGCCTGAATGGCGTGCGCCGCCGGCCGCTCATCCGCGAGCGGCGGACCGCTCAGCAGGATCTGCACGGCATAGGCGGTCTCTTCCGGAGTCGCCTGCCAGCGTCCCCACGACCCGTCCGGCCGCTGGGTGTCCAGCACCCAGCGGCGGGCTCTCGCGACGGCCTCGGCCGCCTCGGGCCCGCCGAACCGTTCCAACGCCAGCGCGCAGCAGGCCGTCGCGTAGTACGGCGACGCGTGCCACCGGTCGACCCAGCTCCCGTCCGGGAGTTGTTGCGTCAGGAGCCACGCGCTCACCTTGCGCGCGACGGCCGCGTAGCGGTGGGCCTGGGCGGCGCCGATGCGCGCCTCGTCGACCTGGGCGAGGTACTGGCCGAACGCCTCGAGCACGTGGGCGTTGGTGGTGGTGGAGAACCCCTCCTCGCCCTGCCAGGTACAGAAGTGCGTGTCCTTCTCGTACGCGAACAGCGGGTCGGGGCGGTGCGGCGCGCCGAGGAGCGCGAGGGCGTACAGCGCGCCCGCGGTGGTGTCGGCGTCCGTGGGAAGGCCCGCGGCGGCCGGCGTGCCCGCCGGGCCGAGCGGCGCGGTGAGGCTGAGGATGAGCTCCGGCGGCGCGTTCACCGGGATGTTCGCGCGGATCAGCCAGCTCAGCACCCAGCCGCGTTCGAACACGGTGAGCGGGTAGCCGACCGGCACCAGCCCGTCGTGCTGCGCGGCCACGGTCTCCAGATGCCACCGGGCCGGACTGCTGAGCTCGGCGGGCGGGCGGTCGCCGAGCCACGCGGCGGTCGCGGCGGGCGAGGCCCCGATCGTGCCCGTCGGCTCGGTGCGGATGTGCGGCAGGCCGCGTGCCTCGTCGGCCGCGATCTCCAGGGCGTGCAGCAGCTTCTTCGGCATGTCGGCACCGGACGCGACCAGCCCCCGGACCAGCGCGAGCTTCGTCTCCGAATGCCCCGCCGGCCTCGGCAGCCGCGTGCCGCGCCAGGCGTCGGCGCCGGGCAGGTCGAGGCCGGACAGGTCCGCGAGGCGGCGCTCGATCATCTCCAGGAGGGCGGGCACGATCAGCTCGATGGCGGGCATGTCGGGGAGCGGCGCCGGTGCCTGGGCTTGTGCCGGGCCGCCGCCCGGTCCGGTGCCGGTGCCGGTGGTGCCGGTGCCGTCGGGCGCGAACGTGCTGAGGGTCCGGGCGACGAACCGGAGCCCGCGGTCGGCGGCGGACGCGAGCACGGCGTCGGTGGGGTCGGTCGTTCTCCCGACCATCCGGACGGGACGGCCGCGCCGCTCCCGGCGTCCGGTGTCCTGGGCGGCGCCGTCGGCGTTCGCGGTGTCCTGGGCGGCATCGGCGTGCTCGGATCTGCGGCTGAGCACCGAGAGGAGGGCCTCGATCGCGCTCAGGCTCGGGACCAGCGCGTACCCGTCGTCGGGCAGGCCCCAGCCGCCGTCGGGACGTTGCGTCGCGAGCAGGTAGGCGACGCGGCGGCCGTGGCCGGTCAGCCAGGGGGTGTGCGTGACCAGGCGGCCGGTCTCGTAGACCGAGGGGGAGACCTGCCCCCACGGGACCGCCACCAGACCGGCGATCAGCTCGGCGACCAGCGCGGCGACGTCGGTTGCGGCACCGGCGCCGGTGGACGCGGCGCCGGTGGCCGGGGGGCCGGGGGGCCGGTGGGCGTGAGGCGCGTGCGCGGTGCCGCGGTGCCGCGACGCGGTCGTTCCCCCGTGCTGCGCGTGGGCGGCCGAAGCCTGGGGGGCGGCGGTCACAGCCGGCCCCAGTAGTCCGCGATGCCGTAGAAGCCCATGCTGTAGCCGATCTGCCGTTCCAGATAGACGGCCTCGCGCGGGCACGCCTCGTGGAGCGGGCCGAGCGCGGTGTGGCATTCGTCGACGAGCTCGCCGATCCGGCGCGTCACCGCGTCCCGGTCGACGCCGAGCAGCAGCGCGTTCAGATCGCCCCACGTCACGTCGCGGCGGTAGGTCGCCAGGTCGTTGAGGAGCCGGAGGACCTGCTGCACCTTCCTGCTGACGGCCCGCAGCGCGTCCAGACGGGACAGGGCGGCCGCGTCACCGGTGAAGATCCAGTGCGACACGTTGACGAAGGTGGAGCCGAAGTTGTCGGCGTTGGCCAGATAGTCGTCGAACGTGGGGCGGGCCGAGGCGGTCTTCCATTCCCACTCGCGGGCCATGGCGGCCAGCATGCGTTCGAGCTCGTCCCTCCATACCGGGTGCCGTTCGGCGAAGGCGGGCGCCGTGGCCAGACGGTCGCGGATCTCGCGGAGGAACGCGCCGAGCGGCGAGCCGCCGGTGTACGGCTCGTCGGCGGCCGCGGCGCGGCACTCGGCCTCGATCCCGTCCAGGTCGGCCCTGGTGCGGGCCCGGTAGTCGACCAGCCAGTCCAGACCGAAGATCCACAGGGAGGTGCGGTTGGCGATCTCCAGCCGTTCCGCCGGGTCGTCGGGCGAGCCGAAGACGTTGGCCGACGAGACGGCGCCGAGCAGTGTGGCGTCGAACGGCTTGCCGTCGAAGAGGCCGGAGTGCTTCTCCACGCAGGACTGAAGGTCACGCTGCGCCTGGGACACCACGCCGCAGAGCCGGCCGTGCTCGGCGGCGGCGCGGACCGCGTCGGCGGTGGCGGAGGCGGTGGCGGTCGCGGCGGGCGCGGGCAATGCGGTGGCTGGGGACCGGTGGACCGGTCCGGGGGGTTCCTCGGTCACGGCCGGCTCGCGGCGGGCGTGAGGATCATCTCGATGTCGTCGCGCGGCCTGATGGTCGCCCCGATCTTGGGCGGGACCGGGCCGAGCTCGGTCACGTTCGGCCGGAACCTGCTCAGGATGCTGGTGAGGATCAGCTCGGCCTCGGCGTTGAAGACGTGCCGGCCGATGCACATGTGCGGCCCGCCGCCGAACGGGAAGTAGGCGTACCGGTGCCGGCCGCGCGAGGCCTCGGGCGAGAAGCGGTCCGGGTCGAACTCCAGCGGCCGGTCCCAGACCGACGCCAGCCGGTGCGTCAGGAACGGGCTGATCAGGACGGTCTGCCCGGCCTTGATCGGCACATCACCGAGCGAGGTCGCCTGCGTGGCGATGCGCGGGAAGATCCAGCCGACGGGGTAGAGGCGGAGGAGCTCCTGGACGACCTGCCTGACGTACGGCAGCCGGTGCAGGTGGTCCGGGCGGACGGGGTCGGTGCCGACCACGCCGTCGATCTCCGCGCGCAGCCGGTCGGCGACGTCGGGGTGCTGGATCAGCGTCGGCCAGAGCCAGGTCAGCGCGACGGTGGTCGTCTCGGTGCTGGTGGCCCACATGGAGAGCAGGTTGTTGCGGATCCAGGTGTCGTCGAGCCGCCCCTCCGAGGCCGCCCTGGCCTGGTAGAGCGCGGTGAAGATGTCGAAGCCGTCGCCGGGGTCGTCGCGGAACCTGTCCACCAGCTCGTACAGGACCTCGTCCATCAGCTCCACGGCCGCGGTGAACGCGCGGTCGCCGGGGAGCGGGAGGGACTTGGGGACGAACGGCAGCAGGAATCGGAAGGCGATCGCCGTCGCGATCTGCTCCATCGCCGGGATGAGCCGGTCGGCCTCGGTCTGGCTGATCTTCTTGCCGAAGAGCACCTGGATCACCGTCTCGTTGACGATGCGGTTCATCTCCGGCAGCACCTGGACGGGCGTTCCCGAGCGGGCGGGCGCGTCGAGCGTGCCGACCGCCGCGTTGATCGCGTCGGCCATGCCCTGGGTGAGGGCGCGGACGTTCTTGGTCGAGAAGACGGGCTGGAGCACCCGCTTGCTGAGCTCCCATTCGGCGCCCTCGGACATGATGCTGTCGCCGCCGAAGAGGCTGTGCAGGGGCCGCCAGAAGAGCCCGTCGCGCACGAAGTTCTCCGACTCACGGCGCAGGACCTGCTGAACGTGGTCGGGATGGGTGGCAAGGTAGGGGCGGGACGCGCCGAGCCCGAGCCGGATGACCTCACCGTTCGCGGTCTCGCTGATTCGCTGGAGCTGGAGCAGCGGGTCGCGGATGAACCCCGCGGCAGTCCTATAGAGCGGAAAACTCTTGGGCTTCGTGCTGGGAACGGTCTCGACGGCGGCGGACATTCTCGGCTGCCCCTCAGTGTGAAATTAGCGTGGCGAAGTACACCGGTTGGGGGGTGGGCGACGATAGGACCGGCTGGTCAGTGGGCGTTCCTTGCTTGTTTATTACGCTTGTGCCGTTTGGGCGATTCGTTGGAAGTATCACATGATCAAAGATGAATTTTCAACCCTCGCGACGGCTTGAGTGCAAAACGCTTGCGAGTGGCATGCGTCACTTGCCGACCGGTCCGCCGCCTCCGGGGAGGCAATGGCGAGACGGTAGCAATCACTCCTCGTAATCACGATCGATCGTCTCATCGACTGAGACGGCGTTTCCTTGATCGGATTTTTTCTGCCGCCATTAACCGTGGGGCTGTGAAGTCCTTTGTAAAGAGCTTCGCCGCAGCACGAGGCGACCCATTCGAATATCCATTCGAATAGGTCGGGGAGTGGCTCTTACTGACCGAACGAGACGCTGGGGCGGCTCAGGCTCGGTGGCAGGACGGTCGGCCAGGAGCGCTTCGCGGAGACCTGGAGATGCCCGTAGACCTTGCGTCCGTCACAGTGAGCGACGATGTCGTACGTCCCGTCCGCGACGCCCCGCCGGACCGTCGCGAAGCCGTGGCCGTTGTCGGCCTCCGCGGCCAGCGCGATGTCCTTGACAAACGCCCTGGAGGTCACCCAATGCCTGCCGCGGCCCGGGGCGCAACCGGGAACGCTCAGCTCCACCCGCTGCCCGGGACGGGCGAGATTGGGGTCGGCGTCGACGCCGTTCGATCCCCCGGCCGTCGCCTCGCCCGCGGCGGGGGCGAGGAGCCCCGCGGCCACGAGGGCCGCGCCCAACGCGCTGATGCTGAGCAGGCGCAACGGCTTCTCCTCGGTATGAGCGGGCGGCGGGGGTGTGACGTCCGGCACTCTAGTGGCTACGCGCCGGTTGACAATAGAGATGCTCAGATACCCGGAGAAGTTGCCTCTCAGGGGGCGGCGATGGTGGGCAGATGCCAGGTCGGGCCGAGGTCAGGTTGACTCGACGACCGGCTCCAGAGGCGCCGGCGTCCTGGCCGCGCGGCGGGTGCGGTGCCCCGCCCGTACCCCGTCGGCGGTGAGGATGACCAGCGCCGCCCAGACGAGGAGGAAGCCCGCCCAGCGGCTCGGCGGCATCTCCTCGTGCTGCACCAGCAGGCCGATGAGGAACTGCAGGGCGGGCGCCAGGTACTGGAGCATGCCGATCGTGCTCAGCGGGATCCGTACCGCGGCGGCGTTGAAGAGCATCAGCGGGATAGCCGTCACCAGCCCCGCGCAGGCGAGCAGCGCCGCCTGCCCGAGGCCCTCGTGCCCGAACGTCGCGTCGCCCTGCGCCTGGAGCACGATCGCGTACGCGAGCGCGGGCACGAAGAGCACGGTCGTCTCGACGGTGAGGCTCTCCGCGGACGGCATGTTGGCGAACTTCTTGAGCAGCCCGTACGTACCGAACGAGAAGGCCAGCACGAGGGCGATCCAGGGGAGCCGGCCGTAGTCGGCGGTCAGCACGGCGACGGCCACCACGCTCAGCCCGATCGCCAGCCACTGCCACGGCCGCAGCCGTTCGCGGAAGATCACCACGCCGAAGAGCACGCTGATGAGAGGGTTGATGAAGTAGCCGAGCGCCGCCTCGATGGTGCGCCCGGTGTTGACCGCGTAGATGTAGACGCCCCAGTTGGCCGTGATCACCACCGCGGCGAGGGTGAGCACGCCGAGCGAACGCGGCGTCAGGCGCCGGATCCAGTCCCAGTTGCGGCGGATCGCGAGGACGGCGAGCACCGCGACCAGGGACCACATGATCCGGTGGGCGAGGATCTCGAGCGCGCCGGCCGGCTTCAGGAGGGGCCAGTAGAGGGGGAAGAGGCCCCAGAGCATGTAGGCCGCAATGCCGAATAACATTCCGCGACGGTTCACCACAGGCTGCACAGTATCAGGGCGTAAGTAGTCAAAACTGGCACGGTCATGACGCTCTGGAAGGGGGAGGCATGAGCACGCGCGACAGCTACGACGAGATCGCCGGCACCTACGCCGAACGGTTCCTGGACGAGCTCTCCGGCAAGCCGCTCGACCGCGCCCTGCTCGATCTCCTCATCACCCAGGTCGACGGCCGCGGCACCATCGCCGACATCGGCTGCGGCCCCGGCCACGTGGCCCGCTACCTGCACGACCGCGGCGCCCCCGCCCTCGGCATCGACCTCTCCTCCCGCATGATCGAGATCGCCGCCGCCGCCCACCCCGGCATCGGCTTCCACACCGGCGACATGCGCGACCTCCACGTCCCCGACCAGGCCTGGGGCGGGATCGTCGCGCTCTACTCGATCATCCACGTGCCGCCGGCCGAGATCCCCGCCGCGTTCACCGAGTTCCACCGCGTGCTCAAGCCCGGCGCGCCGCTGCTGCTCTCGTTCCACCTCGGCGACGAGGTCCGGCACCTGGACGAGATGTGGGACCACCCGGTGTCCCTCGACTTCCAGTTCTACCTGCGCCCCGAGATCGAGACGGCCCTCGAGTCCGCCGGCTTCGCCATCGACGCCTACGTCGAGCGCAGGCACTACGACCACGAGGTCGAGACCACCCGCGCCTACCTGATGGCCCACCGCCCCTGACCACCCTTCTGGATGCACGGATTCCCAGATCGCGAGCTAGCCTGAAGAGGTGTTCGGATTCGCGAAGACCGAGATGATCGCCCCGGAGAAGGCCCTCCCGGGACGCGACGAGCCCATTCCGGTGCCGGCCCGCCACGAGGTCCTGGGCACCCCGCTCGCACCGCCCTACCCTGAGGGCTCCGAGATCGCCGAGTTCGGCCTGGGCTGCTTCTGGGGCGCCGAACGGAAGTTCTGGCAGACCCCCGGCGTCATCTCCACCAGCGTCGGCTACCAGGGCGGCTACACGCCCAACCCCACCTACGAAGAGGTCTGCAGCGGCCGCACCGGCCACACCGAGGCCGTCCGCGTCGTCTACGACCCCACCAAGATCTCCTACGAGGAGCTGCTCCGCGTCTTCTGGGAGGCCCACGACCCCACCCAGGGCATGCGCCAGGGCAACGACGTCGGCACCCAGTACCGCTCCGCCGTCTTCACCCACGGCGAAGCCCAGGCGAAGGCCGCCGGAGCCTCCCGCGACTCGTACCAGAAGGTCCTCACCGCGGCCGGCTACGGCCCCATCACCACCCAGATCACCGAGGCCCCCGAGTACTACTTCGCCGAGGACTACCACCAGCAGTACCTCCACAAGGTCCCCAACGGCTACTGCGGCCTGGGCGGCACCGGCCTCAGCTGCCCCATAGGCGTAGCCCCCGCCGAGTAACAAACCACCGCAAGCCGCACGCGAGTAAGGGCTCCTCTTCTCGGCCGCTGCAGAGCCTTCATGATCCTTGGGTGGCTGAAGCTGGTCCCGCTGGGAAGCCAGGAGTAGATCTGGCTTCCATCCTTGGCGAGGGTTACCATCAAGTGCATATACCATCGCGGGTATGTCCCTGTGGGAGATCAGTCTGGAGCCGGAGGTGGAGTCTTGGCTAGAGGGCTTGTCCTTCCGCCTCTATCAGCGGGTCATGCGGAACGTAGATCACTACCTGGTCACCGGTGGCGTCCCCGATGGTGATCACGTGAAGAAGCTGCAGGACGCCGACGGTGTCCATGAGCTGCGTGTCGCACTTGATCGCACTACCTGGCGGCTCACCTTCTGGAAACCGGCGAGCCAGGCAATCGTCATCTTGACGGTCTTCCGCAAGACGCAGACGGGAACGCAGGCCGCCGACATCGACCGAGCGATGGCCGCAAAGAAGCGGTGCGAGGCGGAGCACGACCTGGCCACGACGCACTTGTTCGAGAGGAGTGAACAATGAGTCACAGCCGTTGGGAAACCTACAAGGCGAAGCGCCTGCGCGACATGGAAGCAGATGCGCAGCCTCACCCAGATTACGAGCAGGCAGGCCGTGACCTTGAACTCGGCGACCAGTTGCGTGCGATCCGCAGGCGTCGCGGCTTGTCCCAGAAGGTCGTGGCAGAACGGGCCGGGATGTCTCAGCCTGCGCTGTCGCGGATCGAAGGCGGCGGCGGCATCCCCGATATTGCGACGCTGCTGCGCCTCGGGGAAGCCATGGGGGTTCGTTTCCGCATCGAGCTCGTCAGCGACGAGGACGTCACCGAAGTTGAGCCCCTAACAGTGCATCACCGTCCGCTCGCAAACGCTTAGGATGCGCGCCTGGGAGACGACGGGAATGCGCTCACGCTCGGTAGCTGCCACCGGAGACTCCGTTCTATTGCCTCTAAGGCAGTACTACCACCAGCAGTACCTCCACAAGGTCCCCAACGGCTACTGCGGCCTGGGCGGCACGGGCCTGAGCTGCCCCATCGGAGTCGCTCCGGCGGATGGCTGATCCTTCCGGGACATCTGGCGGGCCGGGGTGCCAAGGATCTCAGGCACGGCTCGATCACCTGGAGATTGCTACCTGAGGTAGTAAACTGCGGGGTATGAGCGAGCCGGAGAAGGAGTTCGGGCTGGGTGAGGGCCCGGCGGTGAAGGCGAGTGTCTCGCTGAGGGCAGGGAACATCCGCGCCGTGCGTGAACGGGTCGGGGCACGAGGATTCTCCGCTTACGTCGACGCCGCCGTCGAGCGCCAGATCGAACGCGATCTGCTCGAAGAGGCGTTGCAGGCCAACGAGGAAGCAGCGGGACCGATCCCGCAGGTTCTCCGAGACGAAGCCGCGGACCTCTTCCGTGCCGTCAAGGCGGCGCCCGAACTGCAGGAAGGCGCCGAGTGGGCCGCGCACGAAGCAGGCTGAGCGCGGGCACCGTGATCCTTGACTGTGAGGGCCTGGTCAAGTGGTGCCAAGCTGATCAACGTGTCACGGCTCTGGTCCGTGAGGCTCAGGACAATGACTTCCGTGTGGTGGTCAGTGCCCTCACGCCGATCGAGGCACAAGACGTCCGGACCAAGCCGGAGAGGCTGCGCTGGCACCTGTCCAGGCTCCGGATCGAGCCGGTCACCGAAGAGGTCAGCACGGCCGCGGTGGACCTGCTGCGCACCCACCGGCTGCACGGCCACAAGTACGCGATCGACGCGGTCGTCGCGTCCACGGCGCTTCACTCTCCTAGGCCCGTCGTCCTTCTCACCTCTGACGAGGACGACATGGCGACCCTCTGCGGGAAGGCCGTTCGAGTCGTTGCCGTCTGACCTCCGTTCACCAGCAGAACCTTCACCAGGCCCCTAATGGCTTCGCCCCAAACCCCGATGAGGGCTTCGCCCCCCTGCCCCCACCCCTTCAGTATCAACAGGGGGCAGAGTGGTCTTGGGTCCTAAGCGGGAGGAGACGGTAGAAGTGCCATCAACAGCCGCCATCGGTTCGCCGGGTCGGACATGACGAAAGTCCTCTATGTGATCGCTTGCGGCGCCCCGGCGGCGTCCGACGTGGAGACCTTCGTCAAGCTGGCGCAGTCCGGGGGCTGGCGCGTCCGGGTGATCGCGACCCCGATGGGCGTCAAGTTCCTGGACCTCGACCGGCTCGCGGCCCTGACCGGCGGCCCGGTCCGTACCGACTTCCGCCAGCCCCACGAGACCTCCAACGGCCTCCCGCCGGCGGACGCGGTCGTGGCCGCTCCCGTCACGTTCAACAGCATCAACAAATGGGCGCTGGGCCTCGCGGACACCGTTGCCGTAGGCATGCTCTGCGAGCTGGCCGGCATGGGCGTCCCGATCCTCGCGGTCCCGCAGGTCAAGGCCGAACTGGCGAGCCACCCGGCGTTCAATCCCAACCTGGACACGCTGCGCGCCATGGGCGTCCACGTGCTCTTTGACCCGGCGGTGCACATGCCCGCCTGGGAGGTCGTCCTCGCAGAACTGAGCACCCTCCTCGACACCTGAGAAACCTCAAGGGCCCCCCGGCTTCTTCAGAACCACAGCAAGAGCACGACTACCGGATTCGCCTGGTGTTCGCTTTGGCGAGGTGTTGAAGTGGAGGGAGTGGTGGCAAGGGCCTGGCGGTGTGTGCCGCCGGAGGTGTTGAGCGTGATCGGAGGCGCGTGGTGGCGTTGCTGGAGATCAAGTTCTGGGAGCGCGGTGATTTCACCGTGGGCACCAAGAGTGCCGAAGGGCGGTGCACGTGGGGCGGCGACTCCCGCGCGGAGGAGCCCGAGTTCGCTGTGACCGACCGAAGGGGCACGAACTTCGGCGCCTGTGAGAGGCATGTCCTCAGCTACATCAGGGATCGGCTCAAGCACGGGCCCGGCGGCAATTAGTGCCTGGCTCGGTCGGTCGCACGTTGTGGAGTTCGGTGGACTCATAATGCGGGGCATGGAGTTGCGTTCGGAGTTGCTTCCTCCGGTCGTGGATGAGGGACGACGGCGGTTGCTCGGTGAGGAGATCGAACGGATCTCGGGACTCATCCAGCGGGGTGAGCCGGTCGATGAGGCGATCATGGTCTTCAACCGGGCGACCGGTCACTGCTATGGGATTCACGACTTCGCCGAGTACTGGGGGTCCCGGGACCTTGAGGACTTCGCGCTGGAGGCCGCACGTCCGGCGCGGCCGCAGGTGGTTGATGTCACGCGTGACGAGCTCGTCGGGATCGTCGACAGGATCCTCGCAGGGGATCCCGAGGTCGACTACTACCTGCGGCTTCTTGAGGCCAATGTGCCGCACCCGGGCGTTCAGGGGCTGATCTATCATCCGCCCGCAGAGCTTCAGGACGCATCGGCCGAGCAGATCGTCGACGTCGCTTTGGGGTATCGGCCCATCGCGCTCTGATTCGGGGACCGTGTCTCGCCCGTGGCGGGTGGCGCTGGTTGTGGAACGGGGTATGAGTCTTCATGCTCTGGAACGCCATCGGCTCACGAGGGGACTGTGATGTCGGACAGCAGGAAGGGCTCCGTGAAGCTGCTCTCCGGTGGGAATCCGCAGATCCCGAAGGGGGAGGGCGACGAGCCGGTGCAGGCCTACATCGCGGCCATGCCCGGTTGGAAGCGGTCGCTGGGCGAGCGGCTCGACGGCCTGATCGTGCGGACCGTGCCGGACGTTCACAAGGCCGTCAAGTGGAATCAGCCGTTCTACGGCCATGAGGGGGACGGCTGGTTTCTCTCGTTCCGCTGCTTCACGGAGTACGTCCAGCTCCAGTTCCATCGCGGGACGTCACTCGACCCCATGCCGCCGAAGCCGTCCAAGCATGACGAGGTGCGCTACTTCGACATCCGTGAGGACGACGAGATCGATGAGGGTCTGCTCGTCTCATGGTTCGAACAGGCGAGCGACCTGCCTGGAGAGAAGATGTAGCGCGGCCGCCGTCCTGTGGCGGTTTAGGCTTTCGGGATGTCTCGTTCCGGGGTTTTACGCTTTGTGGTCGGCTCCGTCGTCGGGGCGGTGGTCGTTGGTGTGCTGGTGGTCGTGTTCGTGCCGGTACGGGTCAGCTTCGGAGCCGGCAGCATGCGGTGTTCGGGATATGGGGCGGGCGAGCTCTGTCCGTCCGAGCTGTTGACGAACCAACTGGTCGGTACGTGCGTGTTCGTGGCGGCGCTCGTCGTGCCCGCGTTGGTGCTCTTGGGCTTTGTGGGTGAGGGGCGGGGCTGGGCCGCGGCTCGCGCGATCTGGGTTTCGCTGGTCGGTCTGTACTGGGTGGTGGCCCTGCCGTTGGGGCTGGCCATGCTGGCGGCGGCGGAGTACGTCGAGCGGTGAGTCAGGTGGTGGTGAGCCAGGCGTGGAGGGCCATGTGGAACTCGATGCGGTTGGCGGGGGCGGCGAGGTCGTCGCCGAAGAGGGCTTCGAGCTTGCGCAGGCGGTAGCGGATCGTCTGGGGGTGGACGTCGAGGGCCTGGGCGATGTTCGTCGCGACGAAGCCGTGGTCGAGGGCGGCGAGGAAGGTCTCGGCCAGGCGTCTGGCGTGCTTGTCGGGCTTGGGGTTGTTGACGAGGGGGCCGAGGCGGCGGGTGATGAGCTCGTCGGTGAGGACGCGGTCGCTGGTGAGGATCATCATCGGGAGATGGTCGGAGACGCTCACGAGGGTGCCGGCGGGGAAGACGCCGGCGACGGCCAGGTCGAGGGCGCGGCGGGCGTACGTCAGGGAGGCGGCGGCCTCGGCGACGGGGACGGCGGGGCCTATGGCGGCGGTCCAGCCGCGCAGGCCGTTCTCCAGGGCGCGGCGCCGTCCGGGGCCCTCGGGGTCGGGGACGACCAGGCAGGGGGTGGCGAGGTGGAGGCCGTTGAGGACTTCCGGGGGGAGCGACAGGGCGGGCCAGCGGCCCTGTTCGGGAAGGCGTAGTGAGACGACCGCGAGCCGGTCGGGGATCTGCCACCGGCATTCGTCGGCGTGTTCCTTGATGCTGCCGACGGGGGAGTCCGGGTCGATGATGGCGGCGGCGAGTTGGTCGCGCGCGGCGCGCTGGCCCTTGACCGCCATGGCCCTGCCGGTGCGGTGGCCCTCGGAGGTCGCCTCGGCGACCCGGTTGAGGTAGTCCATGACCGCGGCCGCGACCTGGGCGATGATGTTGGCGTCGACCTTGGGGTGTTGCTCGGCCGCTGCGGTCAGGCGCCTTATCGCAATGGCCGCGCCGTGCCGGAAGGCGGCCTGGGAGACCTCGAGCGTCAGGCCTATTCGTGTCTCGACCAGTCCCGTGTGACGGAAGAACTCCATCGTCTCGGTGAGCGGGGTGTCCTTGTCGAGGAGGATCTCGACGAAGCCCGTGATGGAACGTTCGACCGTGATCGGCAGGAAGTCCGCGTGCTCGGGACTGGTGATCTGCCGGTACTGGGGGAACTGGCTCTCGATCTCGTCGACCGCCTCGGTGACCGTGGCCGGGATCTCCCCGCGTATCAACGCGATGATCTCTGCGGCCTCGGCGTCCGTGTGGCTACGGATCAAGCGGTTGTGCATGGGTCCTCGCGTGATGCAGGTCACAACTGTGAGTCGTCATCACAAGGTACAGAGGCGTTGTCCGGTTTTGTACTCACGGCTCGACTACAGCGGAGCGGCCGTGCTCAGTTGAATGACAAATCGCGGCTGGAGTGACGCACTGCGACGCGGGTTGGTGCTCCGGTTGTTATCCGCTGCTAATCCTGAAGCCGAGGTTCGTCTTGGAACTTGTTCTATGGCGGTCCCGCGGAGGGGCAAGGTGCTCGGGCTTCCCGGTGCCAGACCCCCACCCCTCAGGAGCCGCTGATGCGATATCGATCCCTGCTCACCGCCGCCGGGGCGCTCGCCGCCACCGTGCTCGCGGTCCCCGCTCCCGCTTCGGCGGCGCCGTTCCTCTGCTGGGCCTCGGACGACCAGATCTACGCGGAGGCCGCCGGCGTCCAGGGCAACCCCGGCGACCTGCTGGCCTGCCGCGAGGTGAAGCTCGACGGCGTCTCCAACCCGCCCGGCCACAAGGCCTGGAAGGTGCGCTACGTCTCGACGGACGCGAAGGGCGCCAAGATCGCGGTGACCGGCACCGTCGCCGTGCCCACCGCCGCCTGGACCAAGGGCGGGTCGCGGCCGACCGTCGCCTTCAACCCGGGGACGCTCGGCTCCGGCCCGCAGTGCGCGTTCAGCAAGCAGGTCTCCGGCCAGTACCAGGACATGTACGAGGGCGACAACATCGCCACGTTCCTCAAGGCCGGGCACGCCATCGCCGCGACCGACGGCGTCGGCTACATCAAGGGCAAGACCCACACGTACGTGAACGGGCTGAACGCCGGGCACGCGCTGCTGGACGGCGTGCGCGCCTCCCGCCAGATCCCCGGCGGCAGCCTGAAGGCCGACGGCAAGGTCGGCATCTCCGGATACTCGGAGGGCGGCCACGCCTCCCTGTGGGGCGCGCAGCTCGCCAAGTCCTACGCGCCCGAGGTGAACGTCGTCGGGGCGGCGGCCGGCGGTGTGCCGGGCGACCTGCGGATCACGGCGAAGGCGCTCAACGGGAGCCTGTTCGCGGGCTTCCTCGCCGACGCGCTCATCGGGCTCAACGCCCAGTACCCCGAGATGCCGTTCACCGAGCTGATGAACGACGCGGGCCGCCAGGCCGTCAAGGACGTCAACAGCAACTGCCTGCTCGGCACGCTCGCCGTCTTCCTCGGCGCCAGGGTGGAGAACTTCACCACCGCCAAGCTGACCCTGGACCAGCTCTACGCGGTCAAGGGCCCCGGCGGCGTGAGCTGGGGCGAGATCGTCGACCGGCAGAAGGTCGGCGTCGGCATCGGGCCGGCGGGCTCGGGCGCCCGGTACGAGATCGGGTTCCCGGTGTTCCAGTACCGCGGCTGGCTGGAAGAGATCATCCCGCACGAGACCGAGGACGCGACGCGCGACGCGTTCTGCAAGGCCGGCATCAACACCACCTGGAAGAACACCTACATGTCGGAGCACCTGTCCACGGACTGGGCCGCGGCGCAGGACGTGACCACGTTCCTCAACGACCTGTTCGAGGGCAAGACGGTCAAGGGCGACTGCTGACCTGACCCCATCCTCTCCGGCCCGGACGCGACGACCTCTCCAGCGTCCGGGCCGGACGCGTTCACCGGCCGAGGCGGCCGATGACGCGGTCCACGTCGCCGCGTTCGGCCACGGGCAGCGGTGCGCCGACGCTCTCGCGGAGGGCGGTGGCCTCGGCCAGGTGGCGGGAGGCCGCGGTGAGGTCGCCGGCCAGCGAGTGCGCACCGGCGAGGCCTTCGTGCGCGAGGGCCATGGAACGCGGGTCGCCGGCGTTGACGGCGCACTTCAGGCTCTGTTCGTGGTGGCCGCGGGCCTCGCCGGCGTCGCCGCGCAGTTCGGCGATGAAGCCCAGCTCGGCGAGGATGAGGGCCTGGGCGACCTCGGAGTCGATGCCGCGGTTCCATTCGAGCCAGCGGTGCAGCAGGGGCTCGGCCTCGTCGAAGCGGCCCTGGCGGCGGTAGCTGAGGGCCAGGCCGAGATCGGCGAACTCCTCGCCCATCGCGTACCCCTGGCGGACCGCGTTCGCCCTGGCCCGCAGGTGGAGGTCGTCGGCCCGCGCGTGGTCGCCTTCGAGCAGCGCGATGCGGCCCAGCAGGGAGAGCTTGTCGCTGACGTCCGCCGGCAGGTCGAGGTCCTCGGCGATGCGGAGGCCCTCGCGGTGGAGGCGGGCGGCCTCGGCGTAGTCACCGGTGATCTCGGCGTGGACGCCCAGGGCGAACGTGGCGTTCAGCCGTCCCCACTGGTCGCCGAGCCCGGTGAAGATCGCCATGCTCTGCGCGCCGAGGTCGCGCAGGCCCGCCAGGTCGCCGTGCACGACGGCCTGGCGGGCCAGGACGTTGAGCGCGGCGGCGGTGCCCCAGCGGTCGCCCGTCGCGCGGGCCGTGGCCAGGGCCCGCGCGGCCCGCGTCTCGTCGATGGTCAGATCGCCGACGCCGACCCGGGCGTGCGCGAGGAACGCCTCGGCGTGCGGGGCGGGGGAGACGGCCGCGAGGTCCGCCGGGTCGGGGATGCCGCCGGTGCGCAGGGTGAACGCGGCACGCCAGATGCGCGCGGTCGGGTCGTCCTCGGCGGCGAGCGCGGACGTCAGGGAGCGCAGTCCTTCGCCGAGACGGCCTCGCAGCACCCAGTACCAGGCGAGGGAGGTGGCCAGGCGGACGCCGCCGCCGTGGTCGAGGGCCGTGCGCAGGTTGGCGGTCTCGGCGTCCAGGCGGCGCAGCCACTCGCGCTGGGCGGGGCCGCGCAGGTGGGCGTCGCCCTCCACGGCCAGGGCGGTGTAGTGGCGGCGGTGCGCGTCCTGGACGCGGGCCAGCTCGTCCGCCTCCTCGAGCTTCTCCCGGCAGTACGCGGCCACCGACTCCAGCAGGTGATAGCGGCCCTCGCCGAACGTGACGAGTGAACTGTCGACCAGGCGGGGCAGGACGTCCAGGACGTCCTCGCCGGTGACGGCCTCGGCCGCGGCCAGGGTGAAGCCGCCGCTGTGGACGGCGAGCCGGCGCAGCGTCCTCTTCTCGTCGTCGGCCAGCGGCTCCCAGCTCCAGTCGATGGCGGCGCGCAGCGTGCGCTGCCGGGCGGGGGCGTCGCCGTGACCGGTCTTGAGGAGACGGAACCGGTCGTCGAGGCGTTCGGAAAGCTCGTGGACGCCGAGCGAGCGGACGCGGGTGGCGGCCAGTTCCAGCGCGAGCGGGATGCCGTCGAGGCGGCGGCAGATCGCGGCCACGGCGGTCTCGTTGCCGGCGGTGAGCGCGAAACCGGGGGCCGCCGCGGTCGCGCGGGCGACGAAGAGCTCGACGGCGTCGGCTCCGGCGAGCGGCTGGACGTTCCAGAGCACCTCGCCCGAGACGTTCAGGGGCCGCCGGCTGGTGGCCAGGACGCGCAGGTCCGGGGCGGCGCGCAGGAGCGCGGACGTCAGGTCCGCGACCGGGCCCGCGACGTGCTCGCAGTTGTCCAGGACGAGCAGGGTGCTCTTGGCCTGGAGGGCGCCGGTCAGCTTGGCGGTGAGGCCCCCGGTGGTGTCGTCGCGGATGCCGAGCGCGGTCGCGACCAGCTCGGGAACCTCGTCGGAACGGGTCGCGGACGCCAGCTCCACCAGGCAGGCCTCGGACGGGGAACGGCGCGCGGTCTCGACGGCCAGCCGGGTCTTGCCCACGCCGCCGGGTCCGGTGAGCGTCACCAGGCGGCCGGCCGCGAGCAGTGCGCCGACCTCCTCGATCGCGTCCGCACGGCCGATCAGGCCGGTCAACGGCAGCGGCAGGCCGGTGCGCGGCCGCGGAGCGGGCGGTGGGGTGGGCGGAACGGGCGCGGCGGCCACGTCCTGATTGAGGATCGAGAGGTGGAGGGCCGCGATCTCCGGGCCGGGATCGACGCCCAGCTCGGTGGCGAGGCGGTGGCGCAGGTCCTGGTAGCTCGCCAGGGCGTCGTTCTGGCGGCCGGACAGATAGAGCGCGCGCAGGTGCGCGGAACGGAGCCGTTCGCGGAGCGGATGCCGGGACACGAGGTCGCCGAGCTCGTCCGCGAGCATGGTGTGCTCGCCCAGGTCGAGCCGCGCCTCGGCGAGGGCCTCGTGGGCGGTCAGGCGCTGCTCGTCCAGCCGGGTGCGCGCGGACCGGGTCCACTCCTCGTCGGCGAAGTCGAGGAGCGCCGGCCCGCGCCACAGGGCGAGGGCCTCACCGAGCAGCGCGGCGCGGTCACGCGGGTCGCCGGTGCCGCCGGCCTGGGCGACCAGGAGCTGGAACCGCCCGCTGTCGACCGCGCCGGGCTCCACGTCCAGCACGTACCCGGGCGGACGTGAGACCAGCAGCCGCCGCCCGCCCGGCTCGGCGGCCTCCAGGACCTTGCGCAGCTGGGACGCCCGCGTCTGGAGCGAGGCGGCCGGGTTGGCGGGCAGGGCGTCGCCCCACAGGACGTCGATCAGCCGGTCCGCGGGCACGACCCGGCCCGCGTCGACGATCAGCTGGGTCAGCAGCGCCCGCACCTTGAGCTCGGGAATGCGCACCTGCCCGCCGCCGGAATTCCACACGGTCAGCGGACCGAGCACCCCGAAGCGCATGAACCCGAATCTACCCAAAGGACCTGCCCGAACGCCGTGCCGTGCCCGCGCCCGCGTTCGCCTCGCGTTCGCCGGAGAAGCCGTCCTCAAGGTCGTTCTGGAGTCCGTCCTGAGTCCGCCTGGAGTGCCGCGGCGCACCGTGGGGCTCGAAAGGAGGGGCCGATGGCACGGATCGCGATCGTCATCGCCGGAGACGCCGACCACGCGGACCGGGCGGTGGCCGAATGGCTGGCCGGACGGGTAAGGCTGCGCGGCGGCGCCGAGGTGGACCTGCTCGACGTCGGCGCGGCCTGCCTGCCTGCCGCTCCGCCCTGCGGGCTGCCGACGCCGCCGGCGGTGGACGACCTGGCGCCGTGGCTGGACGAGGCGGACGGGTTCGTGCTGGTGCTCCAGGGAGGACCCCCGAACCCGGTGCGGCAGGCCGTCACCTGGTGCGCGGGGTGCTGGCGCGGAAAGCCCGCCGGGCTCGTCTGGTACGGGAACGCGCCGCCGGACGAGGCCGGGGTGCACACGCTGCTCGCCGCGGTCGGCGCCCGGGTGATCGGCCCGGCGGTGTGCTTCGCCGACCCCGGCCGGTCCGGCCAGGCCGACCTGATGCTCCACGACCTCATGCGACACGACCTCATGCGACACGACCTCACGCGACACGACCCCGTGCGCGACGACCTCAACCGCGACGAAACCCCCTGGAGGACCTGACATGTCCGCGACGACCGTTCCCGGCACCCGTGCCGGGACGAGGGAGTGGCTCGGCCTCGCCGTGCTCCTGCTCCCGACCGTCCTGTTGTTCCTGGCGATGACCGTGCTGTTCCTCGCCACCCCGCAGATCGCCGCCGACCTGGGGCCGAGCAGCGGGCAGCTCCTGTGGATCAATGACGTCTACGGGCTGGTGATGGCGGGCCTGCTGGTGGCCATGGGCACGGTGGGCGACCGCGTCGGCAGGCGCAGGGTCCTGATGTTCGGCGCCGTCGCGTTCGGCGCGGCCTCGGTGGCGGCGGCGTTCGCACCGGACGCCGGGTGGCTGATCGCGACCCGCGCGGTGATGGGCGTCGGGGCCGCGGCCGTGATGCCGTCCACGCTCTCGCTGATCAGCAACATGTTCCAGAACGACCGGCAGCGGGCCACCGCGATCGGCCTCTGGGCGGCGTCGGTGTCGGTCGGCGTCGCGATCGGACCGCTGGTGGGCGGGCTGCTGCTGGAGTCGTTCTGGTGGGGCGCCGCACTCCTGATCGGCGTGCCGGTCATGGCGCTGGTGCTGGTCGCCGCGCCGCTACTCGTTCCCGAGTACAAGGCTCCGGCGGCCGGGTCGCTCGACGTCCCGAGCGTGCTGCTGTCGATGGCGTCGCTGCTGCCGATCGTGTACGGGATCAAGGAGTTCGCCAAGCACGGCCTGAACGCGACCGCGATCGTGACGGCGCTCGTCGGCCTGGTGTTCTCGGTGGTGTTCGTGCGCCGCCAGCTCAGGCTGGCGACGCCGCTGCTGGACGTGCGGCTGTTCGCCGACCGCACGTTCAGCGGGGCGCTGGGCGTCTTCCTCTTCTCCGCGATCGCGCTCGGCGGCGTGTACCTGCTGTTCACGCAGTACCTGCAGCTGGTGGCCGGCCAGTCGCCGCTGGAGTCGGGGTTGTGGATCCTGCCCGCGGCGCTCGCGCTGATCGCGGTCTCGATGATCTCGCCCAAGGTCGCGCAGCGGGTGCGTCCGGCGTACGTGGTGGCGGTCGGCGCGGTCTTCTCGGTCGCCGGGTACCTCGTCCTCACGCAGGTGGACGCCGGGCTGCCCCTGCTGATCACCGGGTTCTACCTGCTCTACCCGGGCATCGCGCCGACGATGGCGCTCACCACCAACCTGGTGATCGGCGCCGCGCCGCCGGAGAAGGCGGGGGCCGCCTCGGCGGTCAACACGACGGCGAGCGACCTCGGGGTCTCGCTCGGCATCGCGATCCTGGGCAGCCTGGGCGCCGCGATCTACCGGGCGCAGATGCCGGACGACGTCCCCGGCACGGCCGCCGACACGTTGCCGGGGGCGCTCGCCGCCGCCGAGACCCTGCCCGACGCCCAGGCGGCCACGCTGGTCGACCAGGCGCGGGACGCCTTCACCGACGGGCTGAACGTCGCCGCCGGGGGAGCGGCCGCCCTCGCCGTGCTGGCCGCGGTGCTGGCGTTCACCCTGCTCCGCCGGGTGCCGGCCGCGGGCGCGGCCGGAGCGGCCGGAGCGGCCGAGGCCTCCGGGGCGCCGGCCGCCACCGGGAGGGAGGAGGGCGAGCTGGTCGGGGCCTGAGGTCCACGACGGCTGAAGATCAGGGCGGGCCCCGCGGTCGTACGCGGGGCCCGCCCTTGGCGTCGTTCACCTTCGTGTGGCGATCAGGTTCGCGGTGCGGTCGGGCCGGGGGTCAGGCGGTGCAGTTGCCCGTGACGGGCTTGCCCGCGAAGCGGTCGGTCAGGAAGGCCATCGAGTCGGGCTCGCTCAGGACGAGGCCCAGCGCGTGCTCGGCGAACAGGTAGGTCTTCCAGGTGACGTTGGCGCCCTTGGCGCACCACGCCCGGTGCAGGTCGTCGGCCTGCTTCAGCGGGATGATCTGGTCGAACGTGGCGTGCGGCTGGAACACCGGGGCGCTCGGCGCGGTGGAGCCGAGCTTGTTGGCGTCCAGCTTCGCCCGCCACTCCGCCGTCTCCAGCGGGTTGCCGGTCGTGTAGTCGCTGATCTTCTTGAACGCGGTGTCGATGAACGTGGACACCCCGTCGACGCTCACCAGGCACACGTCCTTGGCCTTGGCGAGCAGCTCGCGGCCCCGGTCGTTCAGGTAACGGTCGAGGTCGAGCTCGGGGTAGGCGGCGTCGAAGCCCACCGCCGCCATGAACATCAGCGCGATGAACAGGCTGCCGTCGAGCCCCTCGGCCACGGCGCGCAGGTCGGCCGGGACGCCGCCCGCGACGGTGCCCTTCACCTGGAGTTCGGGCGCGTACGAGGAGGCGAGTTCGGCGGCCCAGCCGGCCGACGTGCCGCCCTGGGAGTAGCCCATGATGCCGACCGGGCTCCCGTCGCCCAGGCCCGCGTCCGGCAGGCGCTGCGCCGCCCGCGCCATGTCGAGGACGGCCCGTCCCTGCGACCCGCCGACCTCGTAGGTGTGCTGGCCGGGCGTGCCGAGGCCCTCCATGTCGTTGACCGCGACCGCCCAGCCGCGGCTGAGGGCGTCGGCGATGAACAGTTCCTCGTAGTCGAGGCCCTGGGTGAGCGTGTACGAGGGCGCGCACGCGTCGCCCAGGCCGCGCGTCCCGACCGCGTACGAGACGAGGGGGCGTTCGCCGGTGCCGGTCCACGCCTTGGTCGGGACGAGGACCGTCCCCGCCACCGCGATGGGCGTGCCCTTGGCCGACTCGGAGAGGAAGAGCACCTGCCAGGACTTCACCCCGTCGAACGGCGTCTTGCCGAACGGGTCGACGGTGAAGACCGACGGGCGCGAGCGGATGACGTCGCCGGGCTTTCCGGCGGGGAGAGGAGAGGGCGGCGTGTAGAAGGGGTCCTGCGATGGCGGCACCTGCGGCGCCGCCGCCGTTCCCGGCGCCGCCGTGACGGGCGCGGCACCGGCGGTCCCCTGGAGGGTGGTCAGGCCTAGGCAGCAGGCCAGCAGGACGCCCAGTCCTCGGCGAACTCTGGTGGGCATGGTCCGGAACCTTTCGTCGGCCCCCCGCTACCGTCCCGATGACGGCCACCCGACCCTAAATAAATGGACCCTGCGTCTAATAGTCATCCGGCGACAACGATCGGCGGCCCGGTGCGCACCCCGGCACAGGACGTCCATGGACGTGATGCACACTGGACCGATGATCGACAAGGTGGCGTGGGTACGGCTCGAGGGCGGCAGGATTCTCAGCACGCGGTCCCGCGGCAAGGACACCTACTACCTGCCCGGCGGCAAGCGCGAGCCGGGCGAGACCGACCTGCAGACCCTCCTGCGCGAGATCGCGGAGGAGCTGACCGTCGCGGTCCGGCCCGAGACCGCCGAACTCCTCGGGGTGTACGAGGCGCAGGCGCACGGGCAGGGCAAGGGGGTGCGGGTCCGGATGACCTGCTACACCGGCGACTACGACGGCACGCTCGCCCCCAGCAGCGAGATCGAGGAGGTCGTGTGGTTGTCGTTCGCCGACCGCCACCGCGTCTCGCCGGTCGATCAGATCATCTTCGACGACCTCCAGGCCGCCGGGAAGTTGCGCTGATGCCCCTCCAGCCCGGCCTGCGGGCGGAGACGCACGTCGTGGTCGGACCGGACGACACCGCCGAGCACGTCGGCAGCGGCGACGTCCCGGTCCTCGGCACCCCGCGGCTGCTCGCGCTCGCCGAGGCGGCGACGGTCGAGGCGGTCGCGTCCCGGCTCGAACCAGGTCAGACCACGGTCGGCACGCGGGTCGAACTCGACCACCGGGTGGCGAGCCCGGTCGGCGCGCGTGTCACCATCGAGGCGGAGCTGACCGAGGTCGACGGACGGCGGCTGGTCTTCGCCGTCCGGGCCGCCGGCGAGTCCGGCGCGCCGGTCGCGGACGGCCGTATCGAGCGGGTCGTGGTCGACCGGCAGAGGTTTCTTGCGAGGGTGACGAATGGCTGAGAGTCCGGAAACCAGCGTGGCCGCCTACCTGGAGCGGCTCGCGGCGGGCGACCTCGACGGGGTGCTCGCCCTGTTCAGGGACGACGCGGTGGTCGAGTCGCCGCTCTACGGGCAGATGTCGGCGCGCGCGTTCTACACGGGCCTCTTCGAGGACACCGAACGTTCCGAGATCACCCCGGTCGAGACCTTCCTCTCCACCTCCGACCCGCGCCGGGTGGCGGTGCGGTTCAGGTACGACTGGACGCTCGCCGACGGCACCCCGACCACGTTCGACTGCGTGGACGTGATGGAGTTCGGTGCCGGCCCCGACGGCCGGATCGCCCGGCTCACGATCATCTACGACACCCATCCGCTCCGCTCCGTCTGGGCCGGCGTCCGCTCCTGACCCTCCCGACCTTCCTGACCCTCCCGGCCGGCCTGACCCGCTCGGCAGGTCAGGGGTGGTGCTGGCCGTAGACGTGGACGGGTGCGCCGCGGTAGTCGGCGTCGCGCAGGTGGCGGTGGCCGATGCGCTCGGCGACCGAGATCGAACGCCGGTTGCCGGGCAGGATCACCGAGATCACCTCGTCCGCGTTCAGGGTGCCGAAGCAGTACGCGACGGCGGCGCGGGCGGCCTCGGTGGCGTACCCCTTGCCCCAGTGCTCGCGGGCCAGGCACCACCCGACGCCCAGCCCGGGGAAGCCGTGCGGCCGCCACGGCCCGGCGCGGCCGGCGAAGCGGCCGGTCGCCTTCTCGACCACGGCCCAGTGCGAGTACCCGCGGATCTCCCGGTGCCCGATGAACGTGGCGAGGGCCCGCCAGGCGTCGGCGGGCGAGGTCCCGGCCGGCTCGGCGAGCCCGTCCGCGACCTGCGGATCGGCCATCATCGCGGCGTAGTCGTCGAAGTCGGCGCCGGTCAGGGGGCGCAGGATCAGCCGTTCCGTTTCGAGGGTGGTCATGGGCCCCAGTATGTGGATCTTGTTAGCGGGGAGTGTGCGTCCGGTGACGCATTCCTTCCGCTGAGTGGAAGTATCCGCAGGTCACGACCTCGATATCGATGAGCATGGGCAGCTGTCCCACCCTGTGACGTGGACCACGGAGGTAGCCCATGTCCCCGCTCCCATCGCCCGGCCGTTCCGGCTGGGTGCTCCCGCTCTGCTGGGCCGCCGTCCTGCTGGACGGCTTCGACCTGGTGGTGCTCGGCACCGTCCTGCCCGTCCTGCTGCGCGACGACGTCTGGGGCTTCGACCCCGGCACCGCGTCGGCGGTCACCACCATCGGCCTGACCGGCATGATCGTCGGCTCGCTGGTGACCGGTGCGGTCACCGACCTCATCGGCCGCCGCAAGGCCCTGATCATCTCGGTCGTGATCTTCTCGGTGTTCACCGCGCTCTGCGCGTTCGCCACGTCCGCGACGACCTTCGGCGCGCTGCGCTTCCTCGCCGGGCTCGGCCTCGGCGGCTGCCTGCCCACCGCGATCACGATGGTCGGCGAGCACGCCAGGCGGGAACGCGGCGGCGCCGTCACCACGACCCTGATGACCGGCTACCACGTCGGCGCGGTGATCACGGCGCTGCTCGGCATCTCGGTGATCCCGGCGCTCGGCTGGCGCGCGATGTTCGTCATCGGCGCGGCCCCGGCACTGGTGCTCGTCCCGCTGATGATCAAGTACCTGCCGGAGTCGACGTCGTTCGCCGAGAACGAGCGGGCCGGCCGCACCACCGACGGCCGGGCCGCCGTGCGCACCCTCTTCACCGGCGACCTGCTGCGCGCCACGCTCGCGTTCTGCCTGGCCTCGTTCATGGGCCTGCTGCTGGTGTACGGCCTCAACACCTGGCTGCCGGTGATCATGCGGGAGGCCGGGTACCCGCTCGGCGCCGCGCTGAGCCTGCTCCTCACCCTGAACGTCGGCGCGATCGTCGGCCTGCTGATCGCCGGGTACGTCGGCGACCGGATCGGGCTGCGCCGCGCCGCGACCGGCTGGTTCGGCGCCGCCGCGGTGTTCCTGGCCCTGCTCAGCATCAAGCTCCCCGGGCCGGGCCTGTACGCGGCGGTCTTCATGGCCGGCTTCTTCGTCTTCAGCGCGCAGGTCCTGGTGTACGCGTACGTCGGGCGCACCTACCCTGCCGCCAGCCGCGCGACGGGCATGGGCACGGTCGCCGGCGTCGGCCGGGTCGGCGCGATCTGCGGGCCACTGCTCGGCGGTTCGCTGGTCTCCGCGGGGATCGCCTACCCGTGGGGCTTCTACGCGTTCGCCGTCGTCGGGGCCTTCGGCGCCGTGGCGATCTCCCTGGTCGGCGTCCGTGCGGCCAGGCCCGTCCCCGCCCCCGGCGTCCAGGCCGGCGTCTGACGCCCCGCCCCGGCGTCGGGCGGGGCGGACGTCCCCGTCCGTCCCGGGGTGTCAGACCAGGCGGTGGCCGAGCGTCGGCGTCGAGACGTGCGGCCGCTCGGCCGCACGCCCGAAATGCAGCTCCTCGGCGACGGTCACGAAGTACCGCAGTTGCCGGAGTTCCACCCGATCATGGTACGGAGCCGTGCCCGGACGGCGTCGCGGGGAACGGCGGTGCGGGGCCTGTGGCGCGGGTTCGCGTGTGAACGGCCCGGCCGGGGGGACGAGGAGAGGATGAAGATCCGCAGGGTGGTGCCCGACCTTCGTTCAGCCGACCTCGAGGCGGCCAGGACGTTCTACGAGCGGCTGGGGTTCGCCGAGGTCATGAACCTGGGGTGGGTGACCACGCTGGCCTCGCCGGACAACCCGACGGCGCAGATCATCCTGGTCCGCGACGACGAGCCCGAGCCGCAACCGTCGGTGAGCGTCGAGGTGGACGACGTGGACGCGGTGTACGCGACGCTGAAGGCGACCGGCGCGGAGATCGTCTACGAGATCCGGGACGAGCCGTGGGGCGTCCGGCGGTTCTTCACGCGCGATCCGGACGGGCACGTGATCAACGTGCTCGGCCACAACTGACGGCGGCGGGCCGCACCGGGACGCGGCCGGGTGCCCGGCCGTGGAACGCCACAGGGCCCCTTCGACGTCGAGGGGGCCCTGTGTCCTGTGTGACTCCGCGGGAGACGGAGGAAGTCTTGGTGTTATGGCGTTCGGAACGTCAGGAGGCGCTCAGTAGGGCAGGAGACGCCCGGATGGAGTCCGGAGGTCGAGCGGGCTCGGTTGACGTGGGGGTCGTGGGCGCTTGATGAGCTGCTGCCGTGCCATGGTGATCATCTCCCCCGTTGCGGTCGGTGTTAATCCGCCGATCGAGCCGATGTCGCGCTCACTCAGTACGACGGTGTCGCCATCCGTGAGGTTCGCTGAGCTTATGCGACAACCTCGACCTCTTCGACCGATTTTGCGGAAGCTGATATTGCATTGCGTGGCGACGAGCATACGTTCGGTGTCACACCGATAGGGGTGGAGTTGATGCGGCCGGTCCCGGCCAATGCCGATTCAGGCGATCTCGGGGGGCCGTTTCGGGCGGTCCCCAGTGCCGTTTCAGGCGCCGTCGAACTCGGCCACGACGCGCTTCGGAGCCAGTTGCCGCCAGGCGTCGACGATGATTTCGCGCAGCTCGCCGTCGTCCACGGCCTCCAGGTGCACGCGCAGCCAGTTGTACCTGTCGTCGTGCCCGGGGAGGACGAAGAACTTGGCGGGCTCGGCGGCGATCATTTCGGTCCGCTCCTCGCGGGGAAAACGGAAACCGAGCGACCTCTCGTCATCCGAGAGGCTCGCGAAGATGCCCTTCGTCACGCGGAAGGTCACCAGCCCCCAGGCCGGTTTTTCGGTGGCTCCGGGTAGGGAGAGCGCGATCTCGCGTACGGTCTGTGCTTCCGCCACGCTCTCTAGAATGCCGCTCCATGACCGCATTGACCATCGACGCGCCCCGTACGGCGCTTCTCGTCATAGACCTGCAGGTTCGCATCGTCGGCAGGGAGACGGGCCCGGTCACCGGCGCCCACGTCGTCCGGGAGGCGATGCGGCTCGCCGAGGCGTTCCGCGGCAACGGCGGGCTGGTGGTGATCGTCCAGGCGGAACGCCCGGACGTGCCCGAGCAGCCGCCGGGCAGCGAACTGGTCGACGAGATGGAGCCCAGGCCGGGGGACCTGCTGATCACCAAGCGGGCCTGGGACGCCTTCCACGGCACCGGGCTGCACGACAAGCTCCAGAAGCAGGGCATCGCCACGGTGGCGGTGGCGGGGCTCATGACCAACGCCGGCGTCGAGTCGACCGCCCGGTCGGCGAGCGACCACGGCTACGAGGTGGTGTTCCCGCAGGACGCGATGGCCTCGTTCGACGCCGGCATGCACACGTTCGCCGTCGAACGGATCTTCCCGCTGCTCGGCACCGTCACCACCACCGGCGACCTCCTGGCCGCCCTCCGCCCCAAGTCCGGCTGACCCGGCCCGGCGGGCCCGGCCGGTTACGACACCACGTCGCGGGTGCGGAAGCGGCGGAACGCCAGCGCGAACAGCACCGCCGAGTAGGCGATCGAGAGCGCGGTGCCCTTGGCCATGCCGGTCCACTGGATCTGCGGCTGCAGCGCGTCCATCCAGGAGTACATCCAGTGGGTGGGCAGGAAGTCGCGCCAGTCGCCGAGCGCGGTGACCGCGTCCAGGATGTTGCTCACGATCACCAGCCCGACGGCGCCGCCGACCGCGCCCAGCGGCGAGTCGGTGGTGACCGACAGCAGGAACGCCAGCGACGCCACCACGAGCTGGCTGACCAGCGCGTAGCCGACGATGATCCCCATCCGGCCGAGCGCGGTGGACACCGGCACCGAGCCGCCGGTCGGCAGCTCCACCTCGCCCCAGCCGAACGCGACCGTGCCCGCCACCAGCGACATCAGTGGCAGGCTGACGACGGCGACCGCCGCGTACCCCAGCGCCACGACCAGTTTCTGGCGCAGCAGCCGGGCGCGGGGGACCGGCGCGGCCAGCAGGTAGCGCAACGACGACCAGCCCGCCTCGCTCGCCACCGTGTCGCCGCAGAACAGCGCGACCGCGACCACCAGCAGGAAGCCCACCGAGACGAACAGCGCGAACAGCGCGAAGTTGAGCGCGCTGGAGGTCGCCACGTCCACCAGGCTCGGGATGCCGTCCGGCCCGGGGTCGCCGCCGATCGTGAACGCGAGGACCAGGACCCAGGGCAGCACGAGCAGGATGCCGAACGCGACCAGCGTGCGGCGGCGCCGGAACTGCCGGACGACCTCCACCCGCAGCGGCAGCGTGTGCCGCACGTCGTAGCCGTGCCCGCCGGAGTCCGGCGACGCCCCGGTCCGGCGGCCGTTGAGCGGTGCCGTCGTGCTCATGTCGCCTCCCCGTTGCCCGACGCCGCGTCACCGGCGGGCGTTGCGATGATCTCCAGGAACGCGTCCTCCAGCCGCCGGCCGGAGCCGACGATCTCGGAGACCGGTCCGGCGGCCACCCGCCGCCCGCGCGACATGACCACCGCGTGCGTGCAGGTCATCTCCACCTCCGACAGCAGGTGGCTGGAGACGATGACGGTGCGGCCCTCCCGCGCGTACCGGATCAGCACGTCGCGCATCTCGCGGATCTGCGGCGGGTCGAGGCCGTTGGTGGGCTCGTCCAGCACCAGCAGGTCGGGCAGGCCCAGCATGGCCTGGGCGATCGCCAGGCGCTGCCGCATGCCCTGGGAGTACGTGCGGACCGCGCGGTCGAGGGCGCTGCCGAGATCGGCGATCTCCAGCGCCTCCTCCAGATGCGCGTCGCTCCGCGGGCGTCCGGTCGCGCGCCAGTAGAGGTCCAGGTTGTCGCGGCCGGACAGGTGCGGCAGGAACCCGGGCCCCTCGACGAACGAGCCGAGCCGCGACAACACCGCCGCGCCCGGCGTCACCCGGTGGCCGAAGATGCGCATCTCGCCGGCGTCGGGATGGATGAGCCCCATCAGCATCCGCAGGGACGTCGTCTTGCCCGCGCCGTTGGGGCCGAGCAGCCCCAGCACCTGGCCCTTCTCGACGGTGAAGCCGAGGTCGTCGACGGCGAGGTGGCCGTTCCGGTACGCCTTCGTCAGCCCGGTGATCTTCAGTGGCACCTCGGCGAGCTCCGGGTCGAACTCCTCCTCCGCCCGGCCGCCGCGGCCCCGCCCGGTCACCAGGATCCCGGCGGCCACGGCCAGCGCGGCGCCCGGCAGGATCCAGACCCAGGCGGGCAGCGGCGTCGGCGCGGTCCGCAACGACGGAACGGTCGGCACGGTCAGCCCGGACACCGCCGCGACCCGGTAGGTCGCGGGCTTGGCCGGGGTCGCGAAGCCCATGTCGGTCGTGGACACCACCAGCCGCAGCTTGTGGCCGCGGTCGAACCGGTAGTCCATCGCGGGCAGCGCCACCGTGACCTCGCCGCCGCCGTCGGCCTTCTCCACGCGCAGCGGAGCGGCCAGCCGCCGGGCCGGGGACGCCTCGCCGCCCGGCGCGACGTCGTACAGCTTGGCGAACAGCGGGACGTCGCCCGCACCCGTCACCTTGAGCCGCACCGAGGCCGCGCCGGTGAGCTGGAGCGGGTCCGACAGCGCCGCGGTGTCGAACGTGGCGGCCTGCCCGGGCATGTCGACCGGGAACTGCCCGCCGAGGCCCGCGCCGCCCAGGTCTCCCAGGCTGCCGAGGGCGCCGAGGCCGGGCAGGGCCGAGATCGAGGCGGGCGTCCCGCCGGCCGGATTGTGGATCGTCTGCTCGCCGCCCCTGAGCGGCATCGTCCGCGGATCGGCGTTCAGGCCCGGGTACGTGCGCGTCTCCGCGGCCTCGATCACCACCGACTGCGTCGAGGAGTCGATGCCGCCCGCCCGCGTCACCGTGAAGCCGTCCGCCGTCGTGGCGTCCGCCGAGCCCTGGAGGTGGCGGTCGAACCAGCCGCGCACCAGACCGCGCACCCGGCCCGTCTCGGGGTCGCCGCCGTCGTGGCCGCCCTGGAACCAGACCACCGACACCGGAGCGCCGTTGCGGGCGATCGCCCTGGCGCTGGCGTCCGCGTGGTCGAGCGGGAAGAGCGAGTCGGCCTGCCCCTGGACGATGAGGCTGGGCGCCTTGATCCGGCCCGCCACCGTCGCCGGGCTCGACCGGCGCAACATCTCGACGGCCTTCTCGTCCGGCGCGCCGGTCTCGGCGACCTTCTGGTACATGTCGCAGACCTCGGGCATGAACCGTCCGCAGGGGTTCTTCCGCGCGTCGGGCCCCTCGCCCATGCCGCTGGAGAAGAAGATCCCCGCCCACAACTTCTTGAAGACCCCCGCGTCGGCGCCCTGGCCGGTCGCGTTGGGGAACAGCGCGTCGGCGAGGTCGTTCCAGGTGATCTGCGGCGCGATCGCGTCCACCCGCTCGTCGTATCCGGCGGTCAGCAGCGCGATGGCCCCGCCGTACGACTCGCCCGCCATGCCCACGCGCGGGTCGCCGGGCCCGTCCAGCCGCACCTCGGGCCGCTTCGCCAGCCAGTCGATGAGCTGCCGGACGTCCTTGACCTCGTAGTCGGGCGAGTTGAGCGCGATCTCCCCGGTGGACTTGCCGAACCCGCGCGCCGACCACGCCAGCACCGCGTACCCCTCGCGGGCCAGCTCCCGGGCCTCGGCGCGCACGTCGTCCTTGGAGCCGCCGAACCCGTGCCCGAGCAGCACGGCCGGCCCCCGCTCCCGGCCGACGGGCTTGTAGAACGTGGTGTCCAACGTCACACGCTGGTCGTCCTTGGGGCCGTCGAGCACCTGGACGCGCTGGTCCTGCGACCGGACGGCGGGTTCGCCGCCCGCCGCCAGCCCCCAGGCGGCACCACCCGCTCCGGCCAGCACCACCGCGGCCCCCGCGGCCGTGGCCGCCCTGGCGCCGCGCCCGGCTCTGCCCCACCGCTCCCGGAGCCGCCCGGCTCCCCCCAGCCTCATGCCTGAAAGCCTATTTGCCGCAGGGACCCGCCGCGCTCCACCCCCAAGCCGACCCCACCTGCGCCCGCCGCGGTACGCCGCCGCCCGAAGATCAGCCAAAAGTCGCATGCCCGGACCCGGATCCCGCACCCGAGCGCGCCCGGGTCGGGAAGCAAGCCGAAGGCGAAGCTGCACGAGATCGCGAAGCGATCTCTCGCTCGCCCGCTGCGCGGTTCGGTGGACGAGCCGCCAGGCTCGGCCGCCGAGGCCGCGCAGCTAGGACAACGCCGCCTCGAACATCGTCGTCAGGCGGCGGACGAGGTCGTCGGGGTCGGCGGCGCGGAGGTCGTCGAGGCCGAGCAGGCGGCGGACCGGGCCGCCGCCCATGATGATCGTGGCCGCGAGGGTGGCGCGGGCGCGGGCGTCCGGGCCGTCGAGCTGCGCGGTCAGCGGCGTGACCAGGTGCCTCTCCATGTGCTGCTGGAGGATGGGGAGGATCTCCGGGTTGCCGATCGAGCGGTCGAGCATGCGCGGGATGGGGCTGGCCGGGGCGCGGTGCACGACGCGGACGACGTGTTCGGCGAGGCGGCGCGGGAGGTCGGCGGGGGAGCCGGTGAAGGCCTGCTCGAGGGTGGACTCGCCCGCCAGGACCTCGCCGAACAGGGCGGCCTTGGAGCCGAAGTAGCGGTTGACGAGCGCGACGTTGGCGCCGGCGTCCGCCGCGATCATCCGCACCGAGACGTGGTCGTAGCCGTGCTCGCTGAAGAGGTCGCGGGCCGCCTCCAGCAGCCGGGCCCGCGTCGCCTCGCGGTCGCGCTTGGGCCGTTTGACCCTGTCGTCGGGCTTGTCGCCGGCCCGGTCGTGTCCGGTCCGCGCTTCCTCGGCTTGATCGAGCACCACTCCAGTATCCCTCGGTTGCAAGTAAACAGGTGACTACATAAGATATGTGCAAAGCACAGGTAATTGCTAGCACGTAGGGGGCGAAGGGTGGCGCAAGCAGGCGTGGTGGGCCAGAGTCCAGCGGCGACGGCGACCCACGACCAGGCGCGGCCGATCTACACGCATCGTCAGATCCTGGAGATCCTCGCCGGGCTGATGATGGCGATGCTGACCGCGATGATCTCCACCTCGGTGGTCGGCACCGCGCTGCCGACGATCGTGGGCGACCTCGGTGGTCAGGACCAGCTGTCGTGGGTGGCCAGCGCGTCGCTGCTGACCATGACCGCCTCTACCCCGCTGTGGGGCAAGCTGTCGGACATCTTCGGCCGGAAGCTGATGTTCCAGGGCGCGTTGCTGATCTTCGTGCTCGCGTCCATCGCCGCCGGTCTCTCGCAGAACATGGCCGAGCTGATCGCGGCCCGCGCGTTCCAGGGACTCGGCGTCGGCGGACTGTCGGCGCTCGCCCAGGTGATCCTCGGCGACGTCGTCCCGCCGCGCGAACGAGGCCGGTACGCCGGCTACATGGGCGCGGTCTTCGGCGTGGCGACCGTGGCGGGCCCGCTGCTCGGCGGCTTCATCGTGGACACCGACGGCCTGGGCTGGCGCTGGTGCTTCTACGTCTGCATCCCGCTCGCGGTGATCGCGTTCCTGGTCATCCAGAAGGTGCTCAAGCTGCCCCGGGTCAGGCGCGACACCCGGATCGACATCCTCGGCGCGTTCACCATCACCGGCAGCGCCACCGCGCTGATGTTGCTCCTGTCGCTGGGCGGCAAGGAGTTCGCGTGGAACTCCGTCTGGACGTACGCGCTCGGCGCGATCAGCGTCGTCCTGCTGTTCGGCGCGATCTTCGCCGAACGGCTGGCGCGGGAGCCGATCCTGCCGCCGCGGTTGTTCCGCAACCGCACGTTCGTGCTCACCAGCATCGGCTCGATGTGCATGGGCATCGCGATGTTCGGCGGCATGATCTACCTGCCGCAGTACCTGCAGATCGTCAAGGGCATGAGCCCGACGGCCTCGGGCCTGATGACGCTGCCCCTGGTCATCGGCATGTTCATCACCTCCACCGGGTCGGGCCAGATCGTCACCCGGACTGGCCGGTGGAAGATCTTCCCGGTGATCGGGCTGCTGTTCGTCGCCGGCTCGATGTTCCTGCTGTCGCAGCTGCACACCGACTCCAGCAAGCTGGTCATCGGCGCGGACGTCGCCGTGCTGGGCATCGGGCTCGGGCTCACGCTCCAGATCCTGCTCCTGGCCGCGCAGAACGCCTCGCAGCCCGCCGACCTGGCCGCGACGACCTCGGGCGTCTCGTTCTTCCGCAACCTCGGCGGCGCCATGGGCGTGGCCGCGTTCGGCGCCATCCTGAGCAACCGGCTCACCGCCGAGCTCAAGGACGCGCTGGCCGCCGCGCACGTCCGGCCGCCCGCCTCCGGGACGAGCCTCGGCTCGCCCGAACAGGTCCACAACCTGCCGGAGCCGTTCAAGGGCCTGGTCCTGGAATCCTTCACCAAGGCGCTGGAAGCGGTCTTCCTGGTCGGCATCCCGATCGCGGTGCTCGGCTTCCTCGCGGTCCTCTTCCTCAAGGAACTGCCGTTGCGCGGCCGCCTCTCGGGTCCGGCCACGGACGGCGGCAAGGGCGGCAAGGGCGGTCAGGGCGGCGGGGACGGCGTCCCCGAGGCGGTCGCGGTGGCCGGTGCCGCCGTGGCCGGTGCCCCGGCGGCCGGTGCCGCGGTGCCCGGGAGCACGGCCGTGCCGGGGCGGCACGCGCGCGGACGTGAGCTCGACGCCGTGCCGCCGCCGGAGCCCGCTCTGGTGTCAGCGGCCGCTCCCGCGCCCGGCAACGGCCTGTCGCCGAACGGGCAGGCGCTCAACAGCCTCAACGCCCTCATCCGCTCCGGCGCGCCGGACCCCGCCTCCGGCCTGCCGGACCCCGCAGGCACCGCCGTCGCGGGCGCCGCGCACCTCGCGGGAGACGCCGGCGGCGAGCCGGACGGAGGCCGCGGCGAGATCCGCGGCGTGGTGCGCGACGGCGACGGCACACCGGTCGCCTCGGCCGCGCTGACCCTGATCGACGAGACCGGCAAGCAGCTCGGCAGGGCCGCCACCGCGGCGGACGGCTCCTACTCGATGCCCACCCCGGGCGCGGGCACGTACGTCCTCATCGCGGCGGCGGGCGACCACGCGCCGCAGGCCGTCACGCTCACCGCGGGCGACCGGCCGGTGGACCACGACCTGCGGCTGGCGGGCGACGGCGGTCTCGCCGGCACCGTCCGCGGCGGCGACGGCGCCCCGGTCGACGGCGCCATGGTGGTCGTCACCGACGAGCGCGGCGAGGTCGTCGGTACGGGACGCACCGGAGCCGACGGCGAGTTCGCGTTCAACGGCGTCACCGCCGGGGCCTACACGCTGGCGGTCAGCGCCGCCGGGCACCGTCCCGTCGCGGCGCCGGTCAAGGTCGGCGCCACCGGCCGCACCCGGCACGACGTGGACCTCCTCCCGGGCGTCAGCGTCCGCGGGACCGTCCGCGGCCCCGGCGGCGCGCCCGTCGAGGACGCGCGGGTCACGCTGGTCGACGGCGCGGGCAACGTGGTGGCGACGGTCGTCACCGGCCCCGGCGGCGAGTACGCGTTCGCCGACCTGACCGGCGACGGCTACACCGTGATCGCGTCCGGCTATCCGCCGGTCGCCACGGCGCTGTCGCTCGCGGACGGCGCGCCGGACACGCACGACCTGCGGCTCGGCCACCCGGAGGAGTGAGACTCGGGGCCCGCCCTCCTGGTGCGGCGTGAGGCGGGCCCCGTCCTGCCGCGACGCGGCGCACGGACGGGAGACGGACGACGGGACGGAATCGATGAACGAGACGACGACGCCCGGCCTGCGCGGGCAGGTGCGGACCAGGGACGGCTGGGCGGTGCGGAACGCGATCGCGACGATCACCGACCTCGCCGGGAACCAGGTCGCGCGGATCGAGGCGGACGAGGCGGGCACGCTGGCGGCCGAACCGCTGCCGCCCGGCACGTACACCATGATCGTTACGGCGGCCGGGTACGCGCCCGCCGCCAGGACGCTCATCGTGCCGGGCTCCGGGACGGTCCACACCGGCACGCTCGTGCTCGGCCGCTCGGGCGGCGCCGAGCTCCCTCCGGCCGGCCCGTGGACGATCGACCCGGCGCACTCCAGCGTGGGCGCGGTCGCGCGGCACCTGGGACTGTCGAGCGTGCGCGGCCGGTTCGGCACGTTCGAGGGACGGATCGAGATCGCCGAACGGGTGGAGGACTCGCGGGTGACGGCCCGCATCGAGGCCGCCTCGATCGACACCGGCAACAAGCTGCGCGACGACCACCTGCGCTCGCCGGACTTCCTCGACATCGCGGCCCATCCGATGATCGAGTACTCCGGGACGGGCGTCGAGCCGGCGGGCGAGGACCGCTGGACCGTGCACGGCACCCTGACCCTGAACGGGATCTCCCGGCCGGTGGACCTCGACCTGACCTACCTGGGCACCGGCCCGGACACCTGGGGCGGCACCCGCGCCGCGTTCCGGGCCGTCGCCGAGCTTCGCCGGGCCGATTTCGCGATCAGGTTCAACCAGGTCCTGGAGGCCGGGATCGCCGCCGTGGGCGAGACCCTGCGGGTCGAACTGGAGATCCAGGCGGTCCAGGGCGAGGCCCTGCCCGAGACGCTGCCCGAGGCCTGATTTCGCAGGTGAAGCCCGCTTTACCCGCTCCGGATCCGGTGTGGTTTCCGCCGGTTAGGGGCAGATATCCGGTTGGCCGTCCGCCGTACGGGCGGAGCGTGTCCAGGGGGACTCGAACCGGGGGGAACGCATGACCGGAACGTTGCAGGAAGGCGTCATGAACGAGCTGGGCGACGACGGCGTCCAGCAGATCGCGGGGCTGCTCGGCACCGACACGGCGACGGCGAAGCAGGCCGTCGAGAGCGCCCTGCCCGCCATCGTCGGCGGACTGGCCAAGAACACCGAGGACCCGCAGGGCGCGGACGACCTCTACAGCGCCCTGGGCGACCACACCGGCGCCGACCCGGCGAACGACATCTCCGCGCTGACCCCGGCCGCGAGCGGCATGGGCGGCGCGATCATGAACCATGTGCTCGGCGACAAGCTGGACCCGGTCGCCAACGCGATCGGCGGCAAGACCGGCCTGCCCGCCGACCAGGTCAAGAAGGCCGCGCTCATCCTGGCCCCGATCGTGATGGCGTTCATCGCCAAGAACGTCATGAACAAGCAGGGGCAGGACGCCGGCGGCGTCGCGCGGGAACTCCAGAACGAGAAGTCGGGCGGCGGCCTCGGCGCCATCGGCGACCTGCTCGGCAGCCTGCTGGGCGGCAACAAGGCCGCCACCGGCTGAACCGCCCGGACCACCGGGCCGTCAGCGCGGGTGGAGCTCCGGGGCCGCGCGCGTTCAGCTGCCCTTGAGCTCGCGCAGCAACTTCTGGGCCTCGGCCCTGGAGTTGGTGCCCGTGATCACGACCTTGCCGTCGGAGATCGGCATCTCGACCCGGGGGACCGTGACCAGGCGGTCGCGGACGACGAAGGCGAGGTCCTTGCCGACCATCGCCCTGGTCAGGTCGGCGAACGCGCGCTGGTCGGTGGTGCGCAGCGTGAGCGCGACGTCGTAGGCGCCGTCGGTCTTGCCGCGCTGGAGCCGCAGGTCGGCGACCCGCCGGATGGCGATGCCCTGCGTCAGCACGTAACAGGTCGGCCCGGTCGCGGTGGGCCAGCTGATGCCCTGCGTACCGGCCTGGCACTGGCCGGGGACGGTGGCCGCGACGGGATAGATGTGCAGCGGCGCGGCCAGGGTGACCGGCCGTGTCCGCATGGACGAGGCGATCAGCCCGCCCGTGACGGCGACCGCGGCGATCAGCAGGCCGAGCGTGATGACCATGACGAGCAGCGCCGAGCGGTGCTCGCGCGCGGCGGTCTCCTGCGGCGGGCGCTTCTGCGCGTTGCGGTCGCGCTTGACCTGGGCCGCGCGGCGCTGCCGTTCGAGGGAACGGGCCCGGCGTTTCTGGTCCGGGTCCTCGGGCAGCGTCGCCGCGGCCTCGGGCGTCGCCGCGGCCGCCGGTGCCGCCGCTCCGTCCTTGCCCTTGCCCTTCTTGGCGGCCTTGGCCGCCTTCCTGGCCGCGCGCCGATCGGACCGCGACTGCTTCGGCCGCTTCCCCGCCTGAGCACCCCCACCCTCCGCCGCCCCGGATGCCTTACCCGCCTCGGACGCCTTGTTACCGGCATCCGCTGATGCCTGATCACCGGACACCCCGGCGCCGCTCACCCCCGCACCGGACGCTCCCGCACCGGACGCCCCTGCGCCGGACGCTGCTGGGCCGCGCGTGCCTGGGCTGGACGGGTCGGTGGCAGGGGGCGACGGTGCGGACTGCGTGTCGGCGCCGGGTGAGCCGCCTGGCTCGGTCGATGGGGTGGCGTCCGGAGTCGCGGACGTCTCGGAGGGGCGTTCGGCGGCGGGTTCGGCTGGTGCGGGGGAGGTGCCGTTGGTGGCGCCGCCGCTCGGCTCGGGGACGGCGTGGGTGCCGTTGGCGGACGATCCGTGGTCGCCGGGAGCGTCGCGGGTCTCGGCCGGCGGCTCCGCCGCCTCCGGACGTGGGCGGCCCTTGGCCCGGCGCGGAACGACCCGCATCGTTCAACTCCCCGTCTCCTTGGACAACGTTCGTCCTGAGCAGTCTTCCAGCCTGCACGGTGCCGACGAACCGCAACTTAGTCGGCTCCCGGCCGAGTCACCAGCCTTGAACGTGAACAACCGCATGATCACGCCAGTTCTAGCGTGATCATGCGGTTGTGCGCAGCGTCCGCGGGCCGCGTTTGTCACTCTGTGAGCATGTTCCGCGCCTGGCCGGCGCGGCGGCGGCTGGTCAGTCGATGCGCCAGGTGTCGCCGCTGCCGAGGAGCGCGCCGAGGTCGCCCTGGCCCTGGTTCTCGACGGCCGCGTCCATCTGGGTGCGCATCTCCTCGTCGTACGACGGCCGGTCGACGTTGCGGAAGACGCCGATCGGGGTGTGCTCGAACGCCGGGGAGTCGAGCCGCGACAACGCGAACGCGTGGGACGGGTCAGGGTTGTGCGCGTCGTGCACGACGATCTCCGACGGGTCGACGTCGGCGACGTTCACGACCTCGAACGAGCCGCCCGGCGTGCGGCGCAGCGCCTTCTGCCGGTCGGCGCCGAAGACGATCGGCTCGCCGTGCTCGAGCCGGATCGTGATGTCGTCCCTGACGTCGGCGTCCTTCAGCGGTTCGAACGCGTTGTCGTTGAAGATGTTGCAGTTCTGGTAGATCTCCACCAGCGCGGTGCCCTCGTGCTGGGCCGCCGCCCGCAGCACCGACTGCAGGTGCTTGCGGTCGGAGTCGATCGTGCGGGCGACGAACGTGCCCTCCGCGCCGATCGCCAGCGAGATCGGGTTGAACGGCGCGTCCAGCGAGCCCATCGGGGTCGACTTGGTGATCTTGCCGACCTCGGAGGTGGGCGAGTACTGCCCCTTGGTCAGCCCGTAGATCCGGTTATTGAAAAGAAGGATCTTGAGGTTGACGTTGCGGCGCAGCGCGTGGATCAGGTGGTTGCCGCCGATCGACAGCGCGTCCCCGTCGCCGGTGACCACCCAGACCGACAGGTCGGGACGGGAGGTGGCGAGGCCGGTCGCGATCGCCGGCGCGCGGCCGTGGATCGAGTGGAACCCGTAGGTGTTCATGTAGTACGGGAACCGCGACGAGCAGCCGATGCCGGAGACGAACGTGATGTTCTCCCGGCGCAGGCCGAGCTCGGGCAGGAAGGACTGGACCGCGGCGAGGATCGCGTAGTCACCGCAGCCGGGGCACCAGCGCACCTCCTGGTCGGTCTTGAAGTCCTTCAGGGTCTGCTTCTGGTCGGTCTTGGGCACCAGCGAGAGGGCGGTGCGCCCGCTGCGGTCGGCGGCGCCGTTGACCGTGCCGTTGACCGCGCCGTTGCCGTTGGTGCCGTTCACTCCGGTGTCACTCACTGTCGATCACATCCTGGATGACGCCCGCGAGCTCCTCGGCCTTGAAGGGCAGGCCACGGACCTGGTTGTAGCTGATCACGTCGACGAGGTAGCGGCCGCGCAGCAGGAGCGCCAGCTGGCCCAGATTTATCTCCGGCACGATGACCTTGTCGTAGGAGCGGAGCACCTCGGCGATGTTGGCCGGGAACGGGTTGAGGTGCCGCAGGTGGGCCTGCGCCACGTTCTGCCCGGTCTTGCGGATGCGCCGTACCGCCGCGGAGATCGCGCCGTAGGTGCCGCCCCAGCCGAGCACCAGCACCCTGGCCGCGCCGGACGGGTCGTCGACCGCGAGCGGCGCGATGGCGTTCGCGATCCCGTCGACCTTGGCCTGCCGGAGCCGGACCATCAGGTCGTGGTTGGCGGGGTCGTAGGAGATGTTGCCGGAGCCGTCGGCCTTCTCCAGGCCGCCGATCCGGTGCTCCAGGCCCGGTGTGCCCGGGACGGCCCACGGCCGTGCCAGGGTCTCCGGGTCGCGCTTGAACGGCTGGAAGTCCTCCTGGTCCGCCTCGGCGAACGCGGGCTCGATCTTCGGCAGCGACTCGACCTCCGGCAGCTGCCACGGCTCGGAGCCGTTGGCCAGGTAGCCGTCGGACAGCAGGATCACCGGGGTGCGGTACTCGACCGCGATCCGGGCCGCCTCGAGCGCGGCGTCGAAGCAGTCCGAGGGGGACTGCGGCGCGATCACCGGCACCGGGGCCTCGCCGTTGCGGCCGTGCATGGCCTGCAGCAGGTCGGCCTGCTCGGTCTTGGTCGGCAGACCGGTGGACGGGCCGGCGCGCTGCACGTCGATCACCAGCAGCGGCAGCTCGGTGGCGACGGCGAGGCCGATGGTCTCGCTCTTGAGCGCCAGGCCGGGGCCGGAGGTGGTGGTCACGCCCAGCGAGCCGCCGAACGAGGCGCCCAGCGCGGCACCGACCGCGGCGATCTCGTCCTCGGCCTGGAACGTCCGCACGCCGAACCGCTTGTGCTTGGACAGCTCGTGCAGGATGTCGGAGGCCGGGGTGATCGGGTACGAGCCGAGGTAGATCGGCAGCCCGCTCTGCACGCCCGCCGCGACCAGCCCGTACGACAGCGCGACGTTGCCGGTGATGTTGCGGTAGAGCCCGGGCTTCTGCTCGGCCGGCTTGATCTCGTAGGAGACCGAGAACGCCTCGGTGGTCTCGCCGAAGCTCCAGCCCGCCTGGAAGGCCGCGATGTTGGCCTTCATGATCTCGGGCTTCTTGGCGAACTTCTTCTCCAGGAACGCGATCGTCCCGTCGGTGGGCCGGTGGTAGAGCCAGGACAGCAGCCCGAGGGCGAACATGTTCTTGGCTCGTTCCGCGTCCTTCTTGGAAAGGTCGAAGTCGGCGAGCGCGGTGACCGTCATCGACGTCAGGGGCAGCGCGTGGACGTGGTATTCGCCCAGCGAGCCGTCCTCGACGGGGTTGCCCGCGTAGCCGACCTTGGCCAGGGCGCGCTTGGTGAACTCGTCGGTGTTGACGATCAGGTCGGCCCCGCGGGGCAGGTCGCCGATGTTGGCCTTGAGGGCGGCCGGGTTCATGGCGACGAGGACGTTGGGCGCGTCCCCCGGGGTCAGGATGTCGTGGTCGGCGAAGTGCAACTGGAAGCTGGACACGCCGGGGAGGGTCCCTGCCGGGGCGCGGATCTCGGCGGGGAAGTTCGGAAGCGTCGACAGGTCGTTGCCGAACGCCGCCGTTTCCTGGGTGAAGCGGTCACCGGTCAGCTGCATGCCGTCACCGGAGTCACCGGCGAAGCGGATGATGACGCGGTCGAGTTGCTGGACCTGTTTGGTCACAGAGGAAGACCTCCTCGACGCGCAGCACCGGCTCCGGGGGAGGCTCCCAGAACCGTGATGCTACTTAGGCTTACCTTCATGGTATGTCCGGTATGTACTGCTTGTTCCGGGGGGCTGGAGGCTGCAGGGGACGACGTGGCGGCCCCGCGGCGCCGGGGGACGCCGCAGCGCGCGCCGTGGTGGCATCGACGTGATCGCCGTCCGGCCTCGGTGATCGATCGGCCGTGGCCGGTGTTCCGCCCGTCATGTGACATCCCTCTTCCAGGGAGGCCTGACCCCGTAACACAAGACGTATCACTTTGGCCAGAGGTTCACGCGTCCTCGCCGGATTCGGGCAGGTCCTAACCAGAGGTACGACCTAGGCGGCCCGTGGGTTCATCGCAAACACAGACAGCTGGCCAGGCGGCACAGGTCGACGTGCAGACGCCGGACGAGCCGCGGAGGCGGAGGGTTGGTCGAGGAGCCGAGGCTCCCCGGGGGCACGGAGTTCACGCCCCGCACTATAGACAGCGCGAAATCCGCCCGGATCCACCGGCCCCTTTTGTTGGGGGGCGCGGGTTTTCGCATCCCCGGTGAGACAAGGGATGGAGGCCGTTTCAGCGTTCCCGGTCGATCTTGGCGAGCAGGTCGCGGACCCCGGCGCGGTCGACGGCCTCGCCGACGACACGGGCGGTCGCCCCGTACGGATGGGCCCCCGGAATGTCGCGGGCCCGCCCCATCCACGCGCTCCAGACCCGGCCGCCGACCGTGCAGCGCAGCACCATCTCGCGGTTGGCGGGCACCGGCCCCGAGCCGGTGCACGAGCCCAGCGCGCGCCCCTCGGCGGTGATCGTCGCACGGAGCTGGGCGCGGGCGTTCGCCGGCACCGCCCCGTCGGGCGAGGTCATCGTCGCCGGGAGCCGGATCGTGCAGCCGTGCACGTTGTCGTCGCAGTTGACGAACGTCAGCGTGCCCGGCCGGAAGCGCAGCCCGGGATCGCCGGCGCCGCCCAGCGCGGCCACCCGCGGCCGCATCTCGGTGAACAGGGCGGCGGTGTCGGCCAGCGGCGTCGCCTGGAAGCGCGGATCGCCCGGCCCCGCCGGATGAACGCGCAGCAGCTGGTGCGGGGCCGCGGCCGCAAGGAAGTAATCGGCGCGCTGGGTGCGGAGCCGGTAGACGGGGGTGCCGCCGACGGTCTCCTTGGCGGGCCGCGCGGTGGTCTTGCCCAGCAGGGTCGCGATGGAGGTGACGCCCAGCACGTCGGCCACGTTCATCTTGAACAGCGTGGCGGGCGCCTTGCTCCAGCGGTTCGCGTAGTTCTCCGGGTGCGAGCTCTCGCCGCCGTACGTGCGCCAGAACGCCGGGCCCGCCTTGACGAACGTCTGGTCGCCGACCGAGACCACCAGCGCGCGCAGCCCGCCGACCGTCATCGCCCCGGACGCCGAGCCGGCCCGGCTCACCTGGAGCACGACGCGAACGGGCCGCCCGTCGGCCGACATCGTTCCCTCGTACCGGAGGCCGGGCGCCGTCTGCAGCTGCCGGGCGGCCAGCGCGCCCCAGTCGGGGGTTGCGCCGGCGTTGCCCTGCGCCGAGCCGTCCGCGTCGACCCCGCGCGAGAAGCCCACGAACGCGGCGCCGGCCACGATGAGGAGCACCAGCAGGGCCGCGACGCCCACGACCACCGCCACCGGCATCGGAAGCCGCCGGAGGCCGCGCGCTGAGGCCTGCGCCCCGGGCGGCGCCGCCGGCCGCGTTCCCGGCTGACCCGGCTGACCCGGCGGTCGAAGTCCCCGCGGACCAGGCGGCTGAACCCCCGGCCGCGCAGGCGGCGGCGCAGGCGGCCGCGCAGGCGGCGGCGGGGGCGTGCCCGGAACCACCGGTGACGAGTCACCCTGATCCGCGTTCACGTGACCTCAACTCCGCTCTGTCAGCCGATACCGGACATAAGAGTGCCGGACGATGTCCGCCTGCGCAGCAGGACGGGACATCGCCCGGCACGGGGTGTTTCAGATCACTCCCGGTCGAGACCGCTCTGGAGACTCTGGACGTCGGAGTCGGTGGCACCCTGCACGCGGAACTCGGCCTGCGTGTAGTAGCGCGTCTGACCGCTCCGCGACCAGCTGGACCAGGCGCTGCTGCTGACGCGGCACTCCGCCCAGGTGAGAGTGGACGACGACACCGTCGCCGACGTCTCGCAGTCGCCCAGGCTGCGGCCCGTCGTCGAGCCCGCGGTCAGCTTGAACTTGATGTCGATCTTGGTCGAGCCGGTGCCCGAGAGCGTCGGGCGGAACTGGCCGCGCACCCGGCAGCTGGAGCTGTTGGTCGTGCACAGCCCCTTCTTGGTGTCGATCAGCGACACCCGGGCCTCGCTGTCGAACGAGTCCTTCAGCTCGCCCATGCGGGAACGCAGCTCACTGATCGTGCTGGACGCCGCCGAGCTGCCGTACGTGGTGACGTCGAACTGCACCCGCGGGAACACGGTCTCGTACCGCAGCAGTTCGGGCGTCTCGGAGTCGGTCACGAAGAAGGTCCGCGTCGAGGTGCCGATCCGCAGCGCGTCGCGGCCCTGCACCGTGGTCTTGGACTCCCGCAGCGTGGTCCGCAGGTTGGAGGCGGACCGCATCGCGCTCGCGATCGCGGTGGGCGTGAGGTCGCGGTCGACGTTGAGGCTCAGGTCGGTGGAGCTGATCTTGCCCCACTGGTCGCCGTCCTTGATCGTCACCGACGACGAGGTGACCTTGCTCGACCAGTACGACTTCGGCGCCTTGACGTACACCTTGTCGTCGGCCGTGAGCAACGTCACGTTGTCGCCGTCCCACGTCACCTGCCCGGTCGCGCGGCCGCCCTTGGTGACCTTCAGCTCACCCTGGACGGTGTCGCCGCTGCCGGAGAAGGTGCCCTTGAGCGCCAGCGCACGGGCCGTCGACACCTGCGCCGCCGCCGCGGTGAGCCGTTCGGACGGCGTCATCTTGTCTTCCCTGAAGACGACCGTCACCAGGACGATCGCGATGATCAGTACGACGATCACCGCGCCGCCGCCGAGAAGCACGATCATCAGGCCCTTGCCGCCGCCACTGCGCGGCGGAGGCGCCCCGCCGGGCGGCGGGAAGAACGGCGGCTGCTGCCCGGGCGCGCCGTAGCCGCCGGGCGGGGGCATGCCGGGCCCGGCGGGCGGCGGTGAACCGAATCCGCCCGGAGGAACACCCGGGCCACCGGGACCGCCGGGCGGTCCGCCCTGCCCAGGGGGCGGCGGTGGCGGCCAAGAGGAGCCTCCTGCGGGGGGTTCCCAGCCCGGGGGAGGCGGGGGGTTGCTCATCCGGTCACGTCCTTCCAGGTCAAGAGACCCCAAATGCACCTCTAGTGTGCAGCAACGATCGGACTTTGTGTGCGGCCATTTACTTCGACGCGACCTTGTCGGGCCGGGTTCACCGTACGAGATACTTGACCTGAGGCGTTAAGCGAGGTTGGAAGGACACCGTGAACGACTATTTCGACTCGTACGTCGTCGTGGTGGTGCTGCTCCTCGTGGGCGGCGGGATCGTGGGCGGCGGCCTGGCGGCCAACCGCCTCCTCCGGCCGAGCCGTCCCACCGCCGAGAAGCTCAAGACCTACGAGTGCGGCGTCGATCCGGTCGGCGCCGACTGGGCGCAGTCCTACGTCCGCTACTACGTGTTCGCCTACCTGTACGTGGTGTTCGCCGTCGACGCCGTCTTCCTCTTCCCCTGGGCGACCGTCTTCGCCGCGCCCGGCTACGGCATGACGACGCTCGGCGAGATGTTCGTCTTCCTGGGGTTCCTCGCCACCGGGCTCCTCTACGCGGGCAAGAAGGGCGTGCTCTCGTGGGTCTGAGTCTCTGGCGTGATCCGCGAGGGCTGTAAGAATGCTCTCGTGAGCACTGTCGATCTGCCCCCGCCGAGCGTCGGACCGCTGTCGCGGCTCGCGCCCAAGCCGGTCAAGTTCGTGCTCAACTGGGGTCGGCGTTACTCGTTGTGGGTCTTCAACTTCGGGCTGGCCTGCTGCGCGATCGAGTTCATCGCGACCTCGATGAGCCGCCACGACTTCATCCGGCTCGGCGTGATCCCGTTCGCCCCCGGCCCGCGCCAGGCCGACCTCATGGTCGTGTCCGGCACCGTCAGCGACAAGATGGCGCCCGCGGTCAAGCGCCTGTACGAGCAGATGCCCGAGCCCAAGTACGTGATCTCGTTCGGAGCCTGCTCCAACTGCGGCGGTCCGTACTGGGACTCCTACTGCGTCACCAAGGGCGTCGACCAGATCATCCCCGTCGACGTCTACGTGCCCGGCTGCCCGCCCCGCCCGGAGGCCTTGCTGCACGGCATCATCAAGCTCCAGGAGAAGATCGCCGCCGAGTCCCTCGGCGACCGCTACGACGGCTCCGCCGAGCCGGTCGCCCCGGCGCCCGCGCCCCGTCCGCTATCGGCCACCGTCCTGCGCAGGCCCCTCCAGCCCCCGCCCCCGCCGCCCGAGCCGGAGCCCGTGGCGGTCGCCGCCCCCGACGACGAGACCCGCCCCGTCCCCGTCCCGCCCGCCGACACCGATGACCCGGGCCCGACCGAGACGACACCGCTCCCCGAGACCGCGACGGCAGGGACGGGGGGTCCGGAAACCGCCGACCGGCGACCCGGCCCGGACGACGAGACCCGCCCCGTTCCCCTTCCCGAGGCCGACCAGGGCCCCGCCTCCACGGCGACGGACGCCCCCGTTCCCGACGCCGAGACCGCGCCCGCCGAAACTCCCGGACCTGACGACGAGACGCGTCCCGTTCCTCTGCCCGAGGCTGACCAGGGCCCCGCCCCGACGGCGACGGACGCTCCCGGGCCCGACGACGAGACCGCGTCCGTCGCCGCGCCCGCGGAGACTCCCGGACCTGACGACGAGACGAGGCCGGTCGCCATGCCCGCGGAGACTCCCGGACCCGAGGACGAGACTCGTCCCGTCCAGGCGCCCGAGGCCGGTCCGGACGACGGGGCCCGTCGTGTCGAGGAGCCCGAGGCCGTCCACGACGAGGAGGCGCGGCCCGCCGACAGGCCTGCGCGGTCCCGCCGCCTGCGCGACCACGACCCGTCGATCATTCCCGGGCTCACCGACGACGACGAGATCGGGCGGTCGGACCGGTGAGCGCCGAGATCGCCGCCGCCTGGACCGGCCGGTTCGGCGACGAGGTGTCGACCGAGGAGACCTTCGGCGGCCTGGCCGTCGGCGTGCCGGCCGAGATGTGGATCGAGGCGCTCACGTTCGCGCGCGACGACCTGTCCTGCGGCTTCTTCGACTGGCTGACCGGGGTGGACGAGCTCACCGAGGGCTTCGCGATCGTCGTGCACCTCTACTCCCTCGAACGCCGCCACCACCTCCTCGTCCGCACCCGGATCCCGCGCGAGACGCCCGTGCTCGCCACGGCCACCGGGGTCTACCGGGGTGCCAACTGGCACGAACGCGAGACCGCGGAGATGTTCGGCGTGGTCTTCGAGGGCCACCCCCACCCGGTGCCGCTCCTCCTGCCCGACGGGTTCGAGGGGCATCCGCTGCGCAAGGAGTTCGTGCTCGCGGCCCGCGTCGCCAAGCCGTGGCCGGGCGCCAAGGAGCCCGGCGAGTCGGGCCACGGCGCGCCGAGCCGCCGCCGCGTCCGCCCGCCGGGCGTGCCCGACGACTGGGGGCCGAATGCTTGAGATCGTCGTCAAACTGGCCCTCGTCGCCGCGGCGTTCGCCGTCCTCCCGCTCCTCGTCGGGCAGGCCGAGCACAAGGTCATGGCGCACATGCAGGGCCGCCTCGGCCCGATGTACGCGGGCGGCTTCCACGGCTGGGCGCAGCTCGTCGCCGACGGCGTGAAGTTCGCCCAGAAGGAGGACGTCATCCCCGCGGCGGCCGACCGCCGCATCTTCAAGCTCGCCCCCGGCGTCGCCCTCGTCCCCTACCTCCTGGTCCTGATCGTCGTGCCGGTCGGCCCCAACGGCCAGGTGGCGCTCGACCTGGGCGTCGGCCTCTTCTTCGCGCTCGCCGTCATGGGCGTCGGCGTGATCGGCGCGATCATGGCGGGCTGGGCGAGCGCCAACAAGTACAGCCTCCTGGGCGGGATGCGGGTCGCCGCGCAGCTCATGTCGTACGAGCTGCCGATGGTCTTCGCCGCCTCCTCCGTGGCGATGGCCGCCGGCACGCTGTCCCTCACCGGCATCGTGGACGAGTGGCGCTGGTACTGGCTGCCCTGGCAGGCCGTCGGCGCGGTCGTCTTCTTCGTCGCCGGGCTCGCCGAGCTGCGCCGCCCCCCGTTCGACATGCCGGTCGCCGACTCCGAGATCATCTTCGGTCCCTACACCGAGTACGGCGGCCTGCGCTTCGCGCTCTTCATCCTCGCCGAGTACGCCGGGATCATCGTCCTCTGCGCCCTCACCACCGTCCTCTTCCTGGGCGGCTGGAAGGGCCCGTTCCTCAACGACGAGCTCGGCTGGTTGTGGACGCTGCTCAAGACGTTCGCCCTGGCGTTCGTGGTCATCTGGCTGCGCGTCAGCTACCCCCGCATGCGCGAGGACCAGCTGCAGAAGCTCGCCTGGGCCTACCTCGTCCCGCTCGCCCTGGCCCAGCTGGCCCTCACCGGCGTCCTCAAGGTCGCCTTCGCCTGACCCCGCCGACGCCCTCCGGCTACGGGAGGAAGATGGCGTACTCGCTGAGGTGGGGGAGCAGGTCGGGCGGGAGGTCGGCGTCGACGGTGAGCTCCTCGGCCGAGATGAAGCCGCCCTGGGCGGAGCGGCGGCGGACGATGCGGTCGACCAGCTCAGGGGTCATGCTGGGCAGGCCCGCCAGGATCTCGGGCGGCGCGTGGTTGACGTCGACGAGGCCGCCGTCGTCGTAGGCGCGGGGCAGGTCGGGGCGGCCGATGCGGAGCTCGTGGGCGAGGGCCGGGTCCTCGGAGGCGAGCCGGCGGGCGTCCTCACGCAGCGAACGGCGGTACTTCGCGACGTGGATCGCGTACTGGTTCTGGCGGCTGCGCGGACCCTCCCTGGGAAAGACCGAGGGCCGGACGGCGAACGCGTGGGCGGTGCCGGCGATCCACAACATCATCATCATGAAGCCGCCGAGCGCCTCCAGGGCGGCCTCGTCGGTGCCCGTCAGCATCAGCGCGAACGTGAGGGCGAGGCCGTAACCCGCCGCCGTGGCGCCCAGGGTGCGGGAGCCACGCCGGATCGCGCCGTAGAGGAACGTGAACGGCGTGCCCACGCCGAACGTGAGAAATGGCACGAGGGCCCAGAGGATCCCGTTCGGCTCGCTGGGCGGAGGAGGGGGCGGCGGGACCGGCGGCATCGGGTACGGCGGGCGCCACACGGGCGGGAAAGGAGGACGTCCGGGGTGGTGGTGAGGGCGTCCGTAGTGGGGGCGTGGACGGCGGACCGACGGCTCGTCCTCGCCGGGATCGTATGGGCCGTTGAACCCGTGGCTCACGTCTGGTTGGACGAACGCGGACCCCGATGCGTTCCCCAGCCGCTGTTCGTACGCAATCATGGGGCGCGTGGGACGGCTACCAGGAGGCGGGCTGGCCAAGGGGCTGGCGGTCACGTTGCGGACGATGACGCGGCGCTCGGTCACGCGTCAGTACCCGGAGGTGCAGCCTGACCTGCCCCCGCGCAGCCGCGGCGTGATCGCGCTGCTCGAGGAGAACTGCACGGTCTGCATGTTGTGCGCGCGGGAGTGCCCCGACTGGTGCATCTACATCGACTCGCACAAGGAGACGCTCCCGGCGGAGGGCGCGGGCCGGGCCCGCACGCGGAACGTGCTCGACCGGTTCGCGATCGACTTCGCGCTGTGCATGTACTGCGGCATCTGCATCGAGGTGTGCCCGTTCGACGCGCTGTTCTGGTCGCCGGAGTTCGAGTACGCCGAGTACGACATCAACGAGCTCACGCACGAGAAGGAACGGCTGCGCGAGTGGATGTGGACGGTGCCGCCGCCCCAGGCGCACGATCCGGCCGCGGAGCCGCCCAAGGAGATCGCCGCCGCCGAGAAGGCCGCCGCGCGCCCGAAACGTACTCCGGGAGGCGGCCGGTGACGGGGCAGGAGATCGTCTTCACACTGCTCGGGATCGTCGCCGTCGGGTCGGCGCTGCTGGTCGTGACGACCCGGCAGCTGGTGCACGCGGCGTTGTGGCTGGTGGTGTCGTTCGGTGCGCTGGCCGGTGGCTACCTGGTGCTGACCGCGGAGTTCGTGGCCTGGGTGCAGGTCCTGATCTACGTGGGCGCCGTGGTCGTGCTGCTGCTGTTCGGGATCATGCTGACGCGGGCGCCGATCGGCGAGACCGCGGATCTCGACTCGGGCAACCGGTGGGTCGCGGCGGGCGTGGCCGTCGCCACGGCGGCGGTGCTGATCACGGTCCTGGTGATGGGTTTCCGCGACGCGTACACGCCGCTGGAGCCGGGCGGCGGCTCGGCCGACCAGCTGGGCGCCAGCGTCTTCCGGACCTGGGTGCTGCCGTTCGAGGTGTTGTCGGTGCTGCTGCTGGCGGCGCTCGTCGGCGCGATCGTGCTGTCGCGTTCGGACATCGGCCCCGAACACGAGAGGGAGGACGGCTGATGCATCTCGCCTATCCGCTCGTGGTCGCCGCGCTGCTGTTCTCGATCGGCGTGTACGGGGTGCTGGCGCGGCGCAACGCCATCCTCGTGCTGATGTCGGTCGAGCTGATGCTCAACGCCGTCAACCTCAACCTCGTCACGTTCGACGTCTGGTGGCGCGACCGGCTGCACGGCGGCCAGGTGCTGACGCTGTTCACGATCGTCATCGCGGCGGCCGAGATCGGGCTGGGCCTGGCGATCGTGCTGCTGGTCTACCGCAACCGCCGGATGATCGACGTCGACCGGCTGCGCGATCTCGCCGAGGAGCCCGACGAGCCCGGCGGGCCCGAGGGGGCCGCTCCGGCGGCAGGCGACGGCGGCGCCGAGGGCGAGCGGACCGGGGAGCGTGTCTTGTGATCGGGCTCGCGTCGGCCGTCATCCTGCTCCCGTTCGCGGCCGCGTTCGCCGGGATGTTGCTCGGGCCGCGGCTCACCCGCCTGCTGGGCGGTTCCGGCCGTGCCGTCGCGGCCGGGCCGGACGGCGCCGCCGCGGCCGAAGGTGCCGGCGAGGTGCCGCCGGGGCGGAACGGGCCCGCGCTGATCGCGTGCCTGCCGATCGCGGCGGCGACGGTGTTCGCGGCGATCGCCGGGCTGACCGTGTGGGGTGACGAGGCCACCCACACCGGTGTCCTCACCCGCATCCCCACCGGCACCGTGCCGATCGAGGTCGGGCTGCAGGTCGACGGGCTGTCGGCGGTCGTCGGCTTCATGGTCTGCTGCGTGGCGCTGGCGGTGCAGGTCTACTCCGTCACCTACATGCGCGAGGACCCGCGCTACTCCTCGTACGCCGCGTTCATCTCGCTCTTCACCGCCGCGATGTTGCTGGTGGTGTACGCGAGCGACCTGCTCCTGCTGTACGTCGGCTGGGAGGTCATGGGCGTCTGCTCGTACTTCCTGATCGGCCACCACTGGGAGGACCGGGCCAACTCGCGGGCCGCGGTCAAGGCGTTCCTGGTGACCCGGCTCGGCGACGTCGGCTTCCTCCTCGGGATCTTCGTCCTGGGCGTCGGCGCCGGATCGTTCTCGATCGAGCGCGTGCTCGCCGCGGCGCCCTCACTGCCGCACACGACGGTGACGGCGGCGGCACTGCTGCTGCTCGCCGGCGTGGCGGGCAAGAGCGCGCAGTTCCCGCTGCACACCTGGCTGCCGGACGCGATGGCCGGCCCGACCCCGATCAGCGCGCTCATCCACGCCGCCACGATGGTGGCGGCCGGCATCTACGTGGTCGCCAGGGTCTTCGGCGTCTTCACCGAGGCACCCGCGGCGCTCACCGTGCTCGGCGTCCTCGCGGTGATCTCCATGGTCGGCTCGGCGCTCGCGGCGCTGGCGCAGGACGACGTCAAACGGGTCCTCGCCTACTCCACCGTGAGCCAGCTCGCCGTCATGGCCGCCGGCCTCGCGGTCGGCGGCAAGACCCCGGCCGTCTTCCACCTGCTCACGCACGGCGCGTTCAAGGCGCTGCTCTTCCTCGCGGCGGGCTGCGTCATCGTCGTCACCGGCTCGAACATGCTGCGCGACTACGGCGGGCTGCGGCAGGGCATGCCGATCACGTTCTGGACGATGACGATCGGGCTCGGCGCGCTCGTCGGCGTGCCGCCGCTGAGCGGCTGGTTCAGCAAGGACGCCGTCATCGAGGCCGCGCAGCACGCCGCGACCGGCGGCGGCGCCGACGCCGCCGACTGGGTGGTCTTCCTGGGCCTGCTGGTCACGGTCGCGCTGACGGCGGCGTACGCGACGCGGTTGTGGCTGATGACGTTCTTCGGTGAGAACCGCGGTGGCCACGACGTCAAGGAGGCGCCGCTCCTGATGACGGGCACGGTGGCGGTGCTCGCCGTCCCCGCCGCGCTCGCCGGCTTCTTCGGCGCCGCCGACGAGGAGCTGCGGCCGCATCTCGGCTCGGCGGTGCTGGCCCTGGTGCTCGTCGCGGCCGGCGCGGGCGCCGCCTTCCTGATCTGGAACCGCGACCCGGCACTCGACCCGGCTCGCGCCCTCGGGCCGGTGCGGCCGGTGTTCGCCCGGGCCTTCTACGTGGACGAGGTGTACGACGCGGTGATCGTACGGCCGGTGCGGGCGCTGGCCCGCGGCGTCGTCACGTTCGACGACAAGGGCATCGACGCGGCGGTCGTCGGCGGCGCGCGGGCCGCGCGGCGCCTCGCCGGGCTGCTGCGGCTGTCACAGAACGGCAACCCGCAGACCTACCTCACCGGTGTGCTCGCCGGGGCCGTCGTGATCGTCGCCGGGGTGGTGATCTTCCTGTGATCCTCCTGCTGCTGGCCGGGATCCCGCTGCTCGGGGCACTGGCACTGCTCGTTCCGGCGCGGAGCTTCCTGCCGGGCGACGCTGCGGTGCGGCTCTTCGGCGTCGTGGTCTCCGGCGTGACGCTGGTGCTCGCGCTGGGGGCGCTCGCCACGTTCGACTTCGGCGCGCCGTCGCGGATGCAGCACGGCGTCGACACCGAGTGGGCGCCGGCCATCGGGCTGCGCTTCCACCTCGGCGTCGACGGCATCTCCCTGCCGCTGGTCGTGCTGACCGCCCTGCTGACGTTCCTGTGCTTCCTGCACACGGTCAAGCACCCGCCGGCGGGCGGCTCCGCACGGCTGCTGGTGGCGTTGCTGCTGGTCCTCGAAGTCGGGCTGCTCGGCACGTTCGTGGCGCTCGACCTGGTGCTGTTCTTCGTGTTCTTCGAGGTCGTCCTCCTCCCCATGTACGTGGTGATCGCCCTGTGGGGCGGGCCGGGGCGCCGGGCGGCCGCGTACAAGTTCATCCTCTACACGCTGCTCGGCTCCGGGCTGCTGCTGGTCGGCATGCTCCTCGTCGCGGTCAACGCGGGCACCCTCGACATGACCGAGCTGGGCGACGGCAAGGCCGCCGACCTCGGCCGCGGCATCCAGATCACCGCGTTCCTGCTGATGGGGCTCGGCTTCGCGGTCAAGGCGCCGATGTGGCCGCTGCACACCTGGCTGCCGGACGCGCACACCGAGGCGCCGACGGTCGGCTCGGTGCTGCTGGCCGGCGTGCTGCTGAAGATGGGCACCTACGGGTTCGTGCGCGTCGCGGTGCCGGGGGCGCCGGAGGGCGCCGAGTTCTGGGCGCCGTGGCTGGGCCTGCTCGCCGTGATCGGGATCGTGTACGGGGCGCTCGCCTGCCTGGCGCAGCGCGACCTCAAACGGATGATCGCCTACTCGTCGGTGGGCCACATGGGCTTCGTGCTCCTCGGCATCGCCACGCTGACGCCGGTCGGGCTCAACGCGGCGCTGTTCGGCAACATCGCGCACGGGCTCATCACCGGGCTGCTGTTCTTCCTCGCCGGCGCGGTCAAGGAGCGGTACGGCACCGGCGACCTGGAAGAGCTCGGCGGCGGGATGCTCGGCAAGGCGCCGCGGCTGGCCTCGATCCTCACGTTCGCCTCGGTCGCGAGCCTCGGGCTGCCGGGCCTCGCCGGCTTCTGGGGCGAGATGCTGGCGCTGCTCGGCGCCTACAAGCCGCACGCCGACCTGCCGCGCGAGACGTTCGTGACGTTCATGGTCGTTGGCGGGCTCGGCGCGGTGCTGACCGCCGCCTACTTCCTGCGCATGCTCTCCAAGCTCACCCACGGCCCGGCGACCGGTGCCATCTCGGCGCCGCCCGCCGCGGGACCGGTGGCGGGGATCTCGGTGTACGAGTACGCGGCGTGGACGCCGCTCATCGTGCTGACCCTGCTCGTCGGCCTGTGGCCCAAGGCGCTGCTGGAAGTGACCACCGCCCCCGTCCGCGCGCTCCTGGGAGGTGGCTGAACCGATGGGCCAGGTGATCCAGAGCATCGACTACGCGGCGGTGGCGCCCGCCCTCATCGTCGCCCTCGCCGCCATCGGCGTGCTGCTCGCGGACGCGTTCGACGTGCCGCGGCGGTTCGCCGGGCTGATCAGCGGCGGGGCGCTGGCCGCGGCGCTGGTGAGCGTGGTGCTGCTCGCGTTCGGCGACCGCCGCGCGACGTTCTGCCTGCCCGGCGACCTGCGCGGCGGCGGCCCGCGGTCGTGCTCGTACGTGGTGGACGACTTCACGCTGCTCTTCCAGGGCGTCGTCCTCGCCGCGGCCGTCATCGTCGTCCTGCTGTCGCTGCGCGAGATCGTCGAAGGCGGCATGCCCACCGGCGAGTACCACTTCCTGCTGCTGTCGGCGATCGTCGGGGCGCTGAGCCTGGTGGCCGCGCGCGATCTGGTGCTGCTGGTCGTGGCGCTGGAGACGTTGTCGCTGCCGGTCTTCGCGCTCGTCGCGCTGAAGAGGTACAGCGGGTCGGGCTCGGAGGCGGCGCTCAAGCTCTTCCTGGTGTCGGTCGTGTCGGCCGCGCTCATGCTCTTCGGCATCAGCCTGGTGTACGGGGCGACCGGCGCCATGCACCTCGACCGCATCGCCCCCGCGCTCGACCGGCTGCCCGGCGACCTCGAACCGGTGGCCGCCGCCGGGATCGTGCTCGTCCTCGCCGGGTTCGCGTTCAAGGTCGCCGCCGTGCCGTTCCACTTCTGGGCGCCGGACGTCTACCAGGGCGCGCCGCTGCCCGTCGCCGCGTTCCTCTCGGTGGTGTCCAAGGCGGCGGGGTTCGCGGGGCTGGCCATCGTGCTGGCGCTCGGCTTCCCCGCGTACGCCCACGTCTGGGGCCCGCTGATCGCGCTGCTCGCCGCGCTGACGATGACGCTCGGCAACCTGATGGCGCTGCGGCAGAACACCGCGATCCGCCTGCTCGCCTGGTCGTCGGTCGCGCAGTCGGGCTACATGCTCGCGCCGCTGGCCGTCGGCACGCGCCGCCTGCCCGAGGCGGTCGCGGCGACGACGGCGTACGTGGCGCTCTACGCGGTCATGAACCTCGGCGCGTTCGCCGTGGTCATCGCGTTCCGCGAACGGGTCCAACGTTCGGCCGCGGCCGGCCGGGCGGCCGCCGCCGAGTGGGACACGCTCGACGACTACCGCGGCCTCGCCCGCCGCAGCCCCGCGCTCGGCGCCGCGCTCGCGTTCTTCCTGATCTGCCTCGCCGGGCTGCCGCCGGGCGTGATGGGGCTCTTCGCCAAGGTCGTCGTCTTCCGCGCCGTCGTCGCGGGCGACGTCACCTGGCTCGCGGTCGTGATGGCGGTCAACACCGTGATCGGCCTCTACTACTACCTGGTGTGGGCCGTACGGCTCTTCACGGCGCCCGAGGGACGGCCGTACGAGACGTCCGCCGGCCTCCCCGTACGCGCCGCCGTCGCCGCGGCCGCCGCGGGCGCGGTGGTGTTGTCGGTCGCACCGCAGATCGTCCTGCAGGCCGTCGCCTCGGTCGGCTGACGGGCGCGGCCCGGCCCGGCGCACCGGCCGGGCCGTGGAACATCAAACCAGGTCAAACCGTTGTCTCAACGGGGACGCAAGGCAACGGGAGGCAGAGCGAAGTGCGGTTCAACGGCGTCAAGACGGCGGCTCTCATCGCTGCGCTGTCGGCATTGATGCTCGCGGTGGGCTGGGTCATCGGCGGCAGCGCGGGGCTCTTCATCGCCCTGGTCATCGCACTCGGCACCAACGGCACCGCGTACTTCTTCAGCGACCGGATCGCGCTGCGCTCGATGCGCGCCCACCCGGTCGGCGAGTTCGAGGTGCCCGTGCTCTACCGGATCGTGCGCGAGCTGGCCACCTCGGCGCGGCAGCCGATGCCGCGGCTCTACGTGTCCGAGACGATGCAGCCCAACGCGTTCGCCACCGGCCGCAACCCGCGCAACGCGGCGGTCTGCGTCACGCGCGGCATCCTGCGGATCCTGGACGAACGCGAGCTGCGCGCCGTCCTCGGCCACGAGCTGTCGCACGTCTACAACCGCGACATCCTCATCTCCTCCGTCGCGGCCGCGATCGCCACCGTCATCACCTACCTGTCGCACCTGGCCATCTTCCTGCCGATCGGCCGCTCCGAGGACGACGACGGCCCGGGCATTCTCGGCGCCCTGCTCATGCTGATCCTCGGCCCGATCGCCGCCGCCGTCGTGCAGATGGCCATCAGCCGCACCCGCGAGTTCCAGGCGGACGCCTCGGGCGCCCAGCTCACCGGCGACCCGCTCGCCCTCGCGAGCGCCCTCCGCAAGATCGATGCGGGCACCAAGGCGATGCCGCTCCCGCAGGACCCCGAGCTGGCGACCACCAGCTCACTCATGATCGCCAACCCGTTCCGCGGCGGCGGCATGGGCAGGCTCTTCTCCACCCACCCGCCCACCGCCGAACGCATCGCCCGCCTCGAGCGCATGGCCGGCCGCCGCTAGGGCAGCGTGAGCACGACCGGCCCGTCACCGGTGATCGCGATCGAGTGCTCGAAATGGGCCGCCCTGCTCCCGTCCCGCGTCGCCATCGACCAGCCGTCCGGCATCGTCCGCGTCTGGTCCTGGCCGCCCTCGTGGAACATCGGCTCGATCGCGATCGTCAGGCCCTCCTTGAGCCGCAACCCGCGCCCCGGCCTTCCCCTGTTGGGCACCGCGGGGTCCTCGTGCATCGCGTTGCCGATCCCGTGGCCTCCCCAGCCCTCGGGTATCCCGTATCCGGCGTCCTGCGCCGTACGTTCGACCTCGTGGGCGATGTCGCCCATCCGCCCGCCCGGCAGCGCCGCCGCGATCGCCCGTTCCAGGGCCTGCGACGTGGCGTCCATCAGCCGCCGCGCCGCACCGTCGACCGTGCCGACCCCCACCGTGATCGCCGCGTCCCCGTGGTAGCCGGCCAGCTCGGCCCCGCAGTCGATCGACAGCACGTCCCCGTCCGCCAGCGCCCGCCCGTTCGGGAGCCCGTGCACGATCACGTCGTTTACCGAGAGGCAGACGACCCCCGGGTAGGGCGTCGGCGCCCAGCTCGGGTGATAGCCCTGGAACGAGGGCAGGGCGCCCATCTCCTTGATCTTCCTGGCCGCGACGGCGTCCAGCTCGTCCAGCGTGATGCCCGGCTCGACGACCTCGGCCACGGCCTGGAGCGTGTGCGCCACCACCCGGCCCGCCTCGCGCATCCGGGCCCACTCGCGCGCACTTCGATACGTCACCATGACCGAAGATAGTAATACCAGTATTTAAATCTCCGCTACACTCCGGTTCATGGTGCGCACCCCCTTGACCGACGAGCAGCGAGACCGCGGCAAGGCCCTGGGCCAGGTCCTCCGCGCCGCCCGAGGCCCCCGCAGCGCCGCCGTGGTCGCCTCCGAAGCGGGCATCTCCCTCGACACCCTGCGAAAGATAGAACGCGGCGCCATCGCGGCTCCGACCTTCTTCACGGTCGCCGCGCTGGCCCGCGTCCTCGATCTGGACCTGTCCACCCTCGCCCGCGACCTCGAGCCGTTCGAAGAAATCCTCGCCGGCTGAAAATCGTCTGAACCTCTGGGCGACTACCCCCGTCATACAAAGTGCGGGCGCGCCGGGCGCCTTCTGCGGGGGAAGATGGCCGGCGCGCCCTTTACTGAAAAGCCAGCGTGGCCGGCATGCCAACCCCCCGGCATGCCGGCCGCGTGCTGTTCACCGGTAGTTGACGAACTGAAGCGCCACATCGAGGTCCTTGCCCTTCAGCAGGGCGATGACCTCCTGAAGGTCGTCCTTCTTCTTCGAGCTCACCCGCAGCTCGTCACCCTGGATCTGGGCCTTGATCCCCTTCGGCCCCTCATCCCGGACGATCTTCCCGATCTTCTTCGCGTCCTCCTGGGAGATGCCCTCCTTCAGGCCGACGCCCAGCTTGTAGATCTTCCCCGACAACCTCGGCTCGCCCGGATCGATGGCCTTCAGCGAGATCCCCCGCTTGACCAGCTTGTCCTTGAGCACGTCCAGGACGGCGTTCGCCCGCTCCTCGGTGTTGGCCTGGACCTCGATGGCCTCCCCGGACCACTTGATCCCCGCGTCCACGTTCCGGAAGTCGAACCGGTTGGCCACCTCCTTGGCCGCCTGGTTCAGGGCGTTGTCGACCTCCTGCCGGTCGAGCTTGCTCACAATGTCGAACGATGAGTCGGCCATTGACACCACACCTCGCCTGTACTCGCCTCTGCTCTTTGAGAGGTTAGCGATGCCGAACGCCCGGCGTGACGGTGCGACGGCGGTGTCAGCCCTCGGCCGGCCACGACCGGGACCGAAGACCTCGTAGTGGATCGATGACGCCGGAACGCCCCGCCCCAGCAGCGCCGTGCGCACCGTACGCATGAACGGCAACGGCCCGCACAGGTAGGCCACCGTCTCCGGCCCGACGTCCACACCCGCGAGACCGTCCACGGTGCCGCCGTACCAGAGGGTGCAGGTCGGCGACTCCGCCAGCCGCACCATCTCCTCCCGGTGCGCGTGATTTGCCGCCGACCGGCATGGACGACGGCAACGCCGCGCGTCCCACCCTCGCGGGCCAGATGCTCCAGCATCGCCACCATCGGCGTGCAGCCGATGCCCGCCGACACCGGCAACAGCGGCGCCTCACCCTCGTCCAGCATCAGATCGCCGAACGGCGCCGGCACGGTCAGCGTGTCGCCCTCCGCCACGTTCTCGTGCAGCCGGCTCGAGATCCTCGAACTGCGCCCTTCACCGCCCCCGGCACCTGCGAGGTCCACCTACCTCGCCCCTAATGACCCCGATACCGATGTCACGACCACTGCCACCGTCCGCTATTCTTTCGAGTGCCGTCGCGACAGCGACGCCACGGCGGGTTGCCCGAGTGGCCAATGGGAGCGGACTGTAAATCCGTCGGCTTAGCCTACGCAGGTTCGAACCCTGCACCCGCCACACCACGTAGAACGCCCCCTGACCTGGGATTACAGGGCAGGGGGCGTTTCGTATGCTGTCCGGCTCCAACCGGCTTGAAACGGCTTTGTACGGCCGGTTGTGGTTGAGGCCCGAGGGGCCGGGTGCCTTTAACGGACGGGACACCGCCGGGCTCCTTTCGGCCCTGGCGGTGCCTTGGCGTTTGATCGGCTGGTGGCAGGCCTTTCGTTTTGGAACGGGCCCGGTGCGCCCGTTCCTCAGTGATCAGATGCGGCTGCGCCAGCGGGGGAGGAGGGCTCGGATGATTTCCAGCACGTGCTCCCGCGGGGCCCGGACGAGAGCGATCGAGCCCAGCACGAGCCAGGGAAGCACCAGGACCAGGGCAGACAGAACTACAGGCACGACAGACCCCGCCAATCGGAACGGTTCCGTCGCTGACGTCAGTGATATGTCGCATCCCGGATCGGGGTGCGGCACAAGGACTGAAGCCAGCCACAGTGGCTAACGGACGATGAAACGATCGCATCGTCCGACTCTCGGGTCAATGCGTCCTGGGGCGTCGTTGCGAGCTTCACAACGCGGGTTCTGAGAAGTGTGGCTTGTAGGGTCGCGGGCGTGGTTGAGGTAGGGGGTCCGCGGTTTCTGGTGGGGGAGATCGTGGAGGTCGTCGGGGTTGGCGGGCGTGAGGTGCGGTGGGACGACCTGGAGGGCGATCAGCCCGTTGACGTGGGTCCGTTGAGAGGTATGGAGGTCGCCGTCAACGGGGCTCGGCCGACGGAGGATCGTTCGGGGTGGATGTGCGTGGTCTGGGCTCCTTCGCTGGAGGCGATGCTGGCGGTGCCCGAGGAGGTCCTCGTGTCCACGGGGCGGTTCGAGGGTGGTCGAAGGCCTTGGCGGGACGACGTGCTGATCTGTCTCGACACGCTCGTTCGGGACGTGGGTGAGGCGGAGGGCATCGCGCGTGTGGCGGCTGGACGGCTGGAGGCGCTCGATGATGTGCGCGAGGTCGACTGGCGGGTCGACAGGATCGGTGAGCACGTGCCCGCCTCGGTGTCGCTGTGGGTGTGGAGTCATGGGGACGCTCTGCGGTTGTTCGCTCGTGTCCTCGCGCTGGTCCCCGATGGCTGGGAGGAGTCGGATGATCCGGACTTCATCGGCTCGCGGTGGGACTCGGCGGCGTCGACGGGACGGTTCCTCGCGCCGGGAGTGGTGACCTCCGATGTCACGTACCGGCGGTGGACCGGCCCTGCCCGGCGGTCGCGGCGCGAGATCGACCTCCTCGGTCAGCGGTCGGTGTGCAGGGTGAGGTGGGGGGAGAGGGCGCGGAGGAAGTCGGGGGCGTCGAAGATCGCGCCCGCGGAGGCGACGCCGGTGGTCCGGGTCCGGCCGGTGAGGACACGCTCGACGGCCTCGACGGAGAGCGGTGCGCTGATGGCGTAGATGTCCTGGCCTGAGGCGGCGATGCGGCGTTCCTCACCGCCGGAACGGACGAGGACGTCGACGACGAAGGTCTGTGCGGAACGGCCGCGTTCGTCGGTGGCGGCCGGGGCCTGGGCGCCGGGGGCCGACAGGTCCGCGGCGGCCTGGGCGGCCATGTAGGTGCGCACCTCGGGGACGGCCAGGTGGCTGGGAACGGTGACGACGTCGGCCATGGTGAACTCCCCGATGACCTTCTGGGGGCCGAGCGGGGCGGGGAACGTCCATTCCAGGGTGGGCAGGGCGTCGTCGTGGTAGTCCAGCCGTCCGCCGGTGAAGCGGACGCGGCGGCCGCCGCGCCGCCGGCCCGAGACCGCGCCCGCCGCCAGCGTTCCGGCGGTGGGGTGCCAGCTGCTCAGGCCGTAGGCGACGTGCACCTCGTCCGCCGACGTCCAGTCGCCCATCGCGGCGGTGACCAGCAGGTCGCCGAGGCCGCCGTAGAAGGCCATCGCAGGGACGATCACTGCGCCCGCGGCCTGGGCACGTTCGGTGAAGTGGGCGAACGTGTCGACGTTCGCCTCGATCTCGGCGGCCACGTCGACGTACGGGATGCCGGCGCGCAGCGCGGCCTCGATCAGCGGGGCGCCGGTCGTCGCGAACGGGCCGGCGGTGTTGATCACGGCGGCCGCGCCCTTCAGCGCGCGGTCGAGGGAGGCCGGGTCGTCGGCCGACGCCTGCCGCGTCTCGAGCCCCGGCCGCGCCACCGCCTGCAGCTTGTCGGGGTCGCGGCCGACGAGCAGCGGGACGTGTCCGCGCTCGATCAGCTCCGCCACCACGAACCGCCCGGTGTGCCCGTAGGCACCGAACACCGCGACCGTTTCCATAACCGCTCCCACCTGCTCGAATGATTCGATACAGAGATCCTGTCCTCGTCGGCCCGGCGACGTGAGTGTCTGGAACGACATGAACCGTACAATTCCCGACATGAACTCTGTCGCGGTCGCCGCCACCGACGGGATGCTGCATTTCGAGCTGGCCCTGGCCTACGAGGTCTTCGGCTCGGCTCCGGCCGCCCTGCCCGGCCCCTGGTACGACGTCCGGGTGTGCGGCACGCACGCCGTGCGGGTCGGCAGGTTCCTGCTGGAGCCCGACTGCGGGCTCGACTGGCTGGCGAACGCCGACACTGTGATCGTTCCCGCCCTGGCGGACGTCGACGAGGACCCGCCGGCCGATCTGGTCGACGCGGTGCGCGCGGCCCACGAGGCGGGGGCGCGGGTGGTCTCCCTGTGCACGGGCGTGTTCGTGCTCGCCGCCGCCGGCCTGCTGGACGGGCTGCGCGCGACCACGCACTGGGCCCACGCCGATGAGCTGGCCGCGAGCTATCCCCGGGTGGAGGTCGACCCGGACGTGCTCTACGTCGACAACGGCAGCGTGCTCACGTCCGCGGGCAAGGCCGCGGCGATGGACCTGTGCCTGCATCTGGTCCGCCTCGACCACGGCTCGACGGTCGCCAACGTGGTCGCGCGCCGCCTGGTCGTGCCGCCCCACCGGGCCGGCGGCCAGGCCCAGTTCGTCACCACGCCGGTGCCCGCCCAGGACGACCACCCCCTGGCCGAGCTGCTCACCTGGGTCATGCGGCGGCTGGACCAGCCGCTCACCGTGGAGGACCTGGCCCGCCAGGCGAACATGAGCTCGCGCCACCTGGCCCGCCACTTCCGCTCGGTCACCGGCACCACCCCGCTGCAGTGGCTGCTGACGCAGCGGATCCGCCGCGCGCAGGAACTGCTGGAGAACACCGACGACAGCGTCGACACCATCGCCTCGGCCGCGGGCATGGGGACGGCGACGACCCTGCGCCGGCACTTCCACCGGACGATCGGCGTGCCGCCGGACGCCTACCGCCGTACGTTCCGGACGTCCCGCTAGACCTCGTAGTCCTCGGCGAGGCGCTCCCAGTGGAGACCGGCCACCGCGGCCGCCACGAAGCCGGCGACCGGTCCGGCGAGGTCGTCCTGGAACCAGGCCACGTCCAGCCAGGAGCGGTGGAGGACCTCGTCGAGGTCCTCGTTGACGCGGAACGACTCGAAGAAGCCGACGCAGTACACCGGGGGCAGCGTCTCCATCGGGCCGAACGGCAGGCGCCGCGATCCCGGATCGGGCCGGGCGCGCGGCGGCTCGATCACATGGACGGGCGGCGCCGTGCGGTACGTGAACGCGCGGCGCCTGGCCAGCGACGCCAGCAACCGGTCGTTCATCGACACGGTCGGATACCCCTCCAGCAACCCCTCATAGGTGGAGCAGACCTTCAGCCGGGTCAACTCGACGTCACGTCCCGAAGCCAGCGTGATGTAAGCGAGCGCCATGCCCGTGATCGTCCCACCGGCAGGACACACCGGCCTCCGCGGCCGTCTCGGGTCAGGCGGTGCGGGGGGTGGTGTCGGGCTCCATGCCGTGGTGGCGGAGGAGGGCGCGGAGGCGTTCGACCTCGGTGTGCAGGCGTTCGTTCTCGGTGAAGACGCGGTCGAGCCCGGCCATGAGGGCGTCGCGGTCCGGGTGGGGCAGGGGGGCCAGTCCCTGGATCGTCTGGACGATGGTGGCGCGGTCGGCGCCGGGGTGCTCGTGCAGGATCTGGGCGGCCAGGCCGGCGCCCTCGCGGGAGCGGAGCCAGGCCGCGACGCCGGCCCGGTCGATCGCCCCGGTCTCGATCGCGCGGACGAGGTCGCGCGCGGCGCGGGCGGGGCTCAGGTCGAGGTCCAGGCCGCGTTCGCCGAGGAGCTGGAGCGTGGCGAGCAGGGCGATCCTGTGGTTGGCCCGGGTGAACGGGCGGTGCCGCACCAGGGCGATCAGCAGCGCGGCCGGGTCGGTGCCCGAGGCTTCGGAGAGGGCAGCCGCGGCGGCGTCCAGGTCGGCGATCTCGAGGGCCTCCCGGTGCTCAGGCCGAGCAGCCGGGCGGCGATGGCGACGAGATCGGCGGGGGTCATTCGAGGTCCCGCAACATCCGCAGTGATCGTTCGTGGCGGGCGAGGTTGTCTTCGAGGAGGGTCTGGAAGCGGCGGTCGGCGCGGCGTTGCTCGACCAGGGCGGCCATGCGAACGCCCCCTGAGGGGAACCAGGGGGCGTTGTGTTCGGGATCGGCTAGCTGAAGATGCTGACACCGCCGGGGCCGACGAGCAGGCCGAGGACGATGAGGACGGCACCCCAGAGGATGTCGCGTCGCGCGAGCAGCACATAGATCCCGGCGATGACCAGGACCGCCGCGATGATGAACAACAGAGTAGTCATGGGCGACGTTGTTCCCCCGGTACGGGAATCAAACAGGACATCTGGCAATAGACCAGTGGAGGGTGGCCGGATTCGGTCATGAGGAGGAGGGGATCCGGACCGTTCCATGGGAGTGTGGCGGGATGTCTGTGATCAACGTCGCGGCGTACCCTCGGACGCTCCGCTGCTGGCGATTCCTCGGTGCGCTCGCGGTCGTCACGGCGTTCTGCGCGTTCACGACCGTGCTGCTGGTCACGGGCCAGACGTCGGGGCGGATGAACCCGAGCGACCTCCAGCGGGCGGCGGGCGCCTGCGTGTTCGGCGTGCTGACGCTGCTGGGGGCCGCCTGCCTGCGCGCCCGCGTGGTCGTCGAGGAGAACGGGCTCCGGATCGTGTGGGCGTTCCATCAGCGGCGCCTGTCCTGGGACGAGATCACCGAGATCAGCGCGGACGCCCCCTGGATCGGCCAGGGCTGGTACCTCCACGTGCGGACGGCGGAGAGTGAGCACACGGCCGCGGTCTTCTTCACCTCGCGCCGTGCCTCACCCGAGTCCGGTACGCGGCTGCACGAGCCGTCGGGGGAGACGCCCTATGGCCTCTACAAGATGCACGCCGAGCTCGTCGAGGAGTGGCGCGCCGCTTAGCGCGACCGGGACGGCTGCGGAACCGCGGGTGACGGCCATGTCGTCAGATGCCGCGCGCAGCGGTGGGAAGGGAAGACCTCCAGCGTGCAGGTGAGCTACGTGAGCGAGGCGACGCCAGGGCTGGGCAACGAGGACTATGTCGTCGCGGGGCCCGGGTGGGTCGTCGTCCTGGACGGGGCGACGGCGCGGCCGGGCGTGGAGAGCGGATGCGTGCACGATCCGGGCTGGCTCGTCCGGCGGCTGGCGGCCGAGCTCGGCGCGCGGCTCGTGCTGGAGGACGGCACGTCGCTGAGGGATCTGCTCGCCGACTCCATCAAAGGGGTGCGCGAGCTGCACGCCGACACGTGTGATCTGGACAATCCCGACAGTCCTTCGAGCACGGTCGCCCTGCTGCGGCGTGCGGGCGACCGGGTCGACTGGCTGGTGCTGGCGGATTCGCCGGTGCTGCTCGACCTGGGCGGCGAGCTCAGGGTCGTGCGCGACGACCGCGTCGACCGCCTGCCGAGCTACACCGACGAGGGGGTACGGGCGGCGCGCAACAGCCCGGGCGGGTTCTGGGTGGCGAGCACCCGGCCGCAGGCGGCGTACGAGGCGCTCGCCGGGGAGGCCTCGGTCGACGCCGTGCGGCGGGTGGCGCTGCTGACCGACGGTGCGGCCCGGCTGGTCGAACGGTTCGGGCGCATCGGCTGGGAGGAGCTGTTCGACCTGCTCGAACGGGACGGGCCGCGGGAGCTGATCAGGCGCACCAGGGAGGCCGAGGCGAGGGAGACGCGTCCGCGGGGGAAGCGGTACGACGACGCCACGGCCGTCCTGGTGCACTTCTGAGCCCATGGCCGCGCGGTCCGCCTCTGGGTCCGCGGCCGTGCGGCGATGGACGGGTGGTCAGCCGCCGGGGTTGTTGGCGGCGGGGATGTGCGGCCACCATTCGCCCAGGTCCTCGGCCAGGTGCAGGCCCTCCAGGGTGAGGCGGCCGGTCATCATGGGGTGCTTGCGCCCGGCCGGGAACGATCGCGAGTACGACGGCGGGTCGAGCACCACCACGCGGGTGCCGGCGACGGCCGGGATGTCGGCGGGCACGCCCTCGTTGTAGATCCACTCGCCGTGCGCGTCGACGAGGTTCCAGGTGCTGCTGACGATGGGGCCGCGGTCGGGCACGTCGGTGTCGGTGAACCACGCGATCACCTCGTCCGGGACGGGGTCGCCCGGGATGCCGCCCGGCCGGCCGAGCAGGGCCCCGGCGAGCAGGACGTGCAGCTGGAAGGTGTCGCCGATGCCGCTGATGCCGACCGTCCAGCCGCGGTGGGACGCGCGGTCGAGGACGAGCAGCCGTTCGCCCTCCAGGACCCGCAGCAGCCGGGCCACCCAGCCCATCTTGTCGCAGTGCTCGGCGAGGCGGCCGACGAGCTCGGCCTTGCCCTCCCGGTCGGTCACCGACGCCCGCAGCCCGGGGGAGGCCGACAACATCGTGTTGGCCGACAGCGCGTACTTCTCCATCGCGAACCACGACATCATCGCCGCGACCGGGTCGGCGAAGTCCCGCGAGACGGTGTCGACGATCTCCTGCGAGGGCTGCCCGTCGGGGTGCGGCGGTGCGCCGCCGGTGGCCCGCTTCCAGGACTCGGCGAACGCGACGCCGTCGCGGGCCACGGCGAGCAGCCGGTCCAGCACGGGCTCCTCGACGCCGAACGTGGTGGCGCCGTTCTCGACCCAGGCGCCCGCGATGATCGCCAGCCAGCAGCCGAGGTTCGGCGGGGCCGCGGCGATGCCCTCGCCCATCGTCGTCATCGCGGTGTTCAGCACGGTGGTGGGAACGCCCCGCGAATCGTTCATCAACCGGGGCATCAGGTCGCTGAAAGCCTGGTCCTCGGCGACGGCCGCTCGCACCGTGGCATCCACCTGCTGGAGGAAGTCACTCATGAAGATCACCCTGGCATATCGGCAGGAACCATGCCGGTTCGGTGTTCCCGGAGGTCGTGCGCTCAGGGGGCCGGATTTGATTTCGTATCCGGTGCGCGGGCCGTGTATGGTTACACCCGTCGCCAAGCGACAGGCCCCTTTAGCTCAGTCGGCAGAGCGTCTCCATGGTAAGGAGAAGGTCTACGGTTCGATTCCGTAAAGGGGCTCAAGGAAGCCCGCAAACCCCCGGTCCGCTCGGAGCGGGCCGGGTTTGTTCGGTTTTCCGAGGTGTGTCGGCCATCAGGTATCCTGACCTATCGGTCCACACCGACCATCACGGCGGGGTAGCTCAGTCAGGCAGAGCAAGCGGCTCATAATCGCTGTGTCGCCGGTTCAAGTCCGGCCCTCGCTACTACCCGACCTCTCGTCCCCACTCGCGGGCGGGATGGCCGGTGCTCAAGATCAGGGGTTGTCCGTCCTGGACGGCCCAGGATTGCAACGTATGTCCAAGTCCCTAGTCAGAAAGGCACTCCATCGTGGCTGCCACCGACGTTAGGCCGAAGATCACGCTGGCCTGCCAGGAGTGCAAGCACCGCAACTACATCACGAGGAAGAACCGGCGCAACGACCCGGACCGCCTCGAGATCAAGAAGTACTGCCCCAACTGCAGGACCCACCGTCCGCACCGCGAGACCCGCTAGTACCGGTCTCTTCGCCGGCGCGACGCCCTGCCCTTCCGGCAGCAGTGCTCATCCGGGCGCTCGCCGCGAGACGAAACCCCCTGCTCGTTCGCGCGAAAGCCCGCCGCCGACCGGGTGACCTGTCACCCCCGGTCGGCGACCTGGCTCGGATGGCGTCTTCCCATCGCTTGCTCCGACGTCCTCAGCCCGTTCACGCGGACACCCGCGGGGGCGGGCTGAACGTCGTTCTGTTACGGTCCGTCCGAGACGAGATGGTCGTGCCTGGGCGCGGGCACGCGGGCTTGCACAGCCCTGTTGCACCTGGAGGGACGGGATTGCATGGCACTCAACCGTGATTTCATCGGGCGGACGTTCCCGCCCAGTGAGCCGTACGAGGTCAGCCGGGTGAAGATCCGCGAGTTCGCGGACGCCATCGGGGACCGCAACCCGATCTACCGCGACCGCGAGGCGGCCAAGGCGGCCGGCTACTCCGACGTCATCGCCCCGCCGACGTTCCCGATCGTGGTGTCGCTCGGCAGCCCCGCGCTCGCCGACCCGGCGCTCAATCTCAACTACGCGATGGTGGTGCACGGCGAGCAGCGGTTCGAGTACTCGCGGCCGATCCAGCCCGGCGACGTCGTGACCTGCACCTCGACGATCACCGAGATCAAGTCGATCGGCAACAACGAGAAGATGGTCGTCGAGACCGAGGTGAAGACGGTCGAGGGCGAGCTGATCGTCAAGACGTACAACACGATCGTGGAGCGGGGGGCCTGATGACCGCCAAGGTGAAGTACGACGACGTCGAGGTCGGTACCGAGATCCCCGCCGAGACCTACCAGGTCGACCGGGCCAACCTGGTCATGTACGCGGGCGCGTCCGGCGACTTCAACCCGATCCACTGGCGCGAGACCGTCGCCAAGGCGGTCGGCCTGCCGGACGTGATCGCGCACGGCATGTACACGATGGCCCAGGGCGGCCGGTACGTGACCGACTGGGTCGGCGACCCGGGCGCGGTCGTCGACTACGGCGTGCGCTTCTCGTCGCCGGTCGTGGTCCCCGACGAGGGCGGCGCCGCGCTGGAGATCAGCGGCAAGGTGGAGGAGAAGCTCGACGACAACAAGGTCGTCGTCGCGCTGACCGCCCGTTCCAACGACCAGAAGGTCCTCACCCGCGCCAAGGCCGTCGTCCGGCTGGCCTGACACGTCGTCCGGCCTGACACGTCGTCCGGCCTGACACGCCGTCCCGGCCGGTCCGGCACGTCGTGGGCGGCCTGACAGTTCGTGGAACGGAGCCCGGTTCCGCGCCGGTCGGCGCGCGGAGCCGGGCTCTGCTCATACGATCGGGTGAACGTACGGGAGGGGAAGACCGCGTGGCCGTGTTCGCTGAGGACGTCAACCTGGCCGGCTACACCACGCTCAGGCTGGGTGGGCCGGCGCGCCGCTTCGTCGAGGCGACGACGGAGGCCGAGCTGGTCGCCGCCGTCCGCCAGGCCGACGCCGCCGGCGAACCGCTGCTGGTGCTCGGCGGCGGCAGCAACCTCGTGGTCGCCGACGACGGTTTCCCCGGCACGGTCGTGCACGTCGGCACCCGGGGCACCGAGATCATCCCGAGCGAGGGCGGCGGGGTGCTGGTCCGCGTCCAGGCCGGCGAGGAGTGGGACCCGTTCGTGGCCCGCTGCGTCGAGGACGGGCTCGCCGGGGTCGAGTGCCTCGCGGGCATCCCGGGCCGGGTCGGCGCGACCCCGATCCAGAACGTCGGCGCGTACGGGCAGGACGTCAGCGAGACGATCGTCGAGGTCCGCGTGTACGACCGCGAGGCCGGCACGCTCGTCGCCCTCGACCGCGACGCCTGCCGGTTCACCTACCGGCACAGCGTCTTCAAGGGCTCCGACCGGTACGTGGTGCTGGACGTGACGTACGCGCTGCGCCAGGCCGAGGAGTCACAGCCGATCGCGTACGCCGAGCTGGCCCGCGAGCTGGGCGTCCAGCCGGGCGACCGGGTGCCGCTCAAGGAGGCCCGCGAGGCCGTCCTCGAGCTGCGGCGCGGCAAGGGCATGGTGCTCGACCCGGCCGATCCCGACACCCGCAGCGCCGGTTCGTTCTTCACCAACCCGATCCTGGACGCGGCGCAGCTGGCCGACCTCGAACGCCGGGTGGCCGACCGGCTCGGCCCGGACGCCGCGTTCCCGCGGTATCCCGAGAGCGGCGGCCGCACCAAGACCTCCGCCGCCTGGCTGATCGACCGGGCGGGCTTCGCCAAGGGCGAGGCGCTCGGGCCGATGCGGATCTCCACCAAGCACACCCTGGCCCTCACCAACCCCGACGGCGGCAGCACCGCCGACCTGCTGGCGCTGGCCCGGCACGTGCGCACGGGGGTGCGCGAGGCGTTCGGGGTCGAGCTGGTCAACGAGCCCGTCTTCGTCGGCGTCCGGCTCTGACCCGCCGGGGCGCGGACGCCCCCGAGACGGGTGGCGAGCAATTACCGCCATTCGCGGCTCGGCGCCAATAATTGTTTTCTCGCGGTCTCGCGGACTTTATGCGTTCCCCAAGTGCGATTTCGCGCGCATCATGAGTAGGAGGCTCTTCGCACCGCAGGAGAGCTCGATGGGGCGGAGCGTGACGTGGCCATTCCGCGACCCCACAGGGGTTTGGGACTGCGCCCTCAGCTGAGTGACGAGGTCGCCGCCCGCATCCGTGAGCTGATCATGGAGGGGCGGGTGCGACCGGGGGAGTTCCTCCGGTTGGAGCGGCTGGCACTGGACTTCGGCATCAGCGTGACGCCGGTGCGCGAAGCGTTGCAGTCATTGCGCAGTGAGGGATTCGTACAACTCGAACCGCGGCGTGGATTCGTGGTGGCGCCGCTGTCCAAGCAGGACGTCAAGGACCTGTTCTGGGTGCAGGCGACCATCGCGGCCGAGCTGACCAACCGCGCGGCGGAGCTGATCGACCCGGAGGCGCTGAGGGAGCTCACCGCGATGCACCGGGCGCTCGGCCAGGCGGCGCAGGCCGGCCGGGTCGACCTCGTCGAGGAGCACAACCACGCCTTCCACCGGGCGATCAACCTGGCCGCCGAGTCGCCGAAGCTGGCCTGGTCGCTGGGCTCGGTCGCGCGGTACGTGCCGCGCGGGTTGTACGGGCGGCTGCCCGACTGGCCCGCGTCGGCGGTGCGGGATCACGAGCCGGTCCTGGAGGCCCTCGGCCTGGGGGACCCCGAGGCGGCGAGCGCGGCGATGCGCCTGCACATCACCCGCGCGGGCGAGCTGCTCATCGGTCATCTGGAACGCCAGGGCATGTGGGGCCCTGGGCCGGGGACGGCCGCGCCGGAGGGGCCGGAGAGCCCGACGGGAACGGGACCTTGACGAAGTTAGTGATTGAGTACTAACTTTCTCGCATGAGCCCACGGATGAGCGCCGAGGAGCGCCGCGAGGAGACGATCCGCGCGGCGATCTGCGAGTTCGGCCGGGGTGGCTACGAGGGCACGTCGACCGCCACCATCGCCAAGCGCGTCGGGGTCTCGCAGCCCTATCTCTTCCGGCTCTTCCCGTCCAAGCGGGCGCTGTTCCTCGCCGCGATCGATCGTTGCTTCGACGACCTCGAGGAGTCGATGCGCGAGGCCGCCGGCGGCAGGTACGGCAACGAGGCGATCGTCGCCATGGGCGCGCGCTACCGCGAACTGCTCGCCGGCGACGTCCAGCTCAAGTTCCAGCTCCAGCTCTATGCCGCCGCGCTCGACGACGAGGAGATCCGCCGCATCGGCAACACCCGGTGGGCCGGATTGTGGCGGATGCTGGGCGAGCTCTCCGGCGAGCCGGCCGACGAGATCCTGCGTTTCGTGTCGGTCGGCATGCTGCTCAACGTCCTGACCGCGCTCGACGTCCCCTACACGCCCGGCCCCAAGCTGGGCCGGTCGCTCCAGGACTGGTCCCGCGACTCGGCCCCCCGTCCCGACTCGTCCTGACCGGCCTGAACGAGGCCGATCCCGAAATTTTTTTGAGCAGTGAAGTTAGTGACCACTAACTAACCAAGGAGAAGGATCATGAGGCACCACCCGCTCAGAACCTTCATCGTGACCGGCATCGCGCTGTTCATGGTGTCGCTGGACAACCTGATCGTCACCAACGCGCTCCCCTCGATCCGGGCCGACCTCGGCACCGGACTCGAAGCGCTCGAGTGGACGGTCAACGCCTACACGCTCACGTTCGCCGTCCTGCTGCTCACCGGCGCCGCCGTCGCCGACCGGTTCGGCCGCCGCCGGCTCTTCATGATCGGCTTGACCGTCTTCACCGCGTCCTCGGCGGCCGCCGCGCTGGCCCCGGGCATCGGCACCCTGATCGCCGCCCGCGCCGTCCAGGGCGCGGGCGCCGCGATCATCACACCGCTGACCCTGACGATGCTCGCCGCCGCGGTCCCCGCCGCCAAGCGCGGCCAGGCCCTCGCCGCGTGGGGCGCGATGAGCGGCCTCGGCGTCGCGCTCGGCCCGGTCGTCGGCGGCGCGCTCACCGACGCCGCCGCCTGGCAGTGGATCTTCTGGATCAACGTGCCGATCGGGATCGTGCTGCTCGCGCTCGCCCGCCCGTTCCTCACCGAGAGCCACGGCCCGCGCCGGCCGCTGGACCTGATCGGAACGGTGCTGGTCAGCGCCGGACTGCTGGGCATCGTGCTCGGCCTGGTCGAGGGCAACGGCCGCGGCTGGACCAGCGGCCTGGTCCTCGCCTCGCTGATCGCCGGCGCGGCCCTCCTGGTCGCCTTCCTGGCGTACGAGGCGCGCGCCGCGCACCCGATGTTGCCGCTCGGGCTCTTCCGCAGCCGCGGGTTCAGCGCCGTCAACGCCTCCGCGCTGGTGATGTCGTTCGGCATGTTCGGCGCGGTCTTCCTGCTCGCGCAGTTCCTCCAGGGCGTCCAGGGGATGTCGCCACTGGAGGCCGGCGTGCGGACCCTGCCCTGGACCGCGATGCCGGTGCTGGTCGCGCCGCTCACGGCACCGCTGATGTCCCGCATCGGCGCGCGCAACGTGCTGGTCATCGCGCTGGCGTTCCAGGCCGCGGGCATCGCCTGGCTGAGCGCCGTGACCACGGCGGACGTGGCCTACACGGCCCTGCTGCCCGCGTTCGTCCTGAGCGGCGTCGGCATGGGCCTGTTCTTCTCACCGCAGGCACGGCTGGTCCTGGAGTTCGCGCCGCAGGAGTACACCGGCGTCGCGTCCGGCGTCGCCAACGCGCTGCGCCAGCTCGGCACCGTGCTCGGCATCGCGGTCCTGGGCGCGGTCTTCGCGGCCAATGGCGACTTCTCGAGCCCCGCGTCCTTCACCAGCGGGCTGAACGCCGCCACCTGGAGCGGAGCCGCCGTCCTGGCCGTCGCGGTCGTGGTCGCCCTGCTGATCCCGAGCCGCCTGCCCGCCCCCGCTTCCGCCCAGGCCCAGACCCCGGCCCAGGCCGCGACGCCCCCCGCGGGCGAGCCGGCCGAGGAGGAGAAGGCGGCCGTGACGGCCTGACGGTCAGGGGCCGGCCAGCCAGGCGTCGACGTCGGCGAGGAGCCGCTTCCGGACGGCATCGGGAGCGGCCGAGCCGCGGATCGACTGGCGGGCCAGCTCCGCCAGCTCGGCGTCGGTGAACGCGTGGTCCTCCCGCGCGATCTCGTACTGCCGGACGAGGCGGGAGCCGAACAGCAGCGGGTCGTCGGCGCCGAGCGCGAGCCGCGCCCCCGCGTCGAAGAGGGCCCGGAGCGGCACGTCGGTGGCCGTCCGGGCCACGCCCAGGCCGACGTTGGACGCCGGGCACACCTCCAGCGTCACCTGCCGTTCGACGATCCTCTCCAGCAGGGACCGGTCCTCGACGGCGCGCACGCCGTGCCCGACCCGGTCGGCGTGCAACGTCTCCAGGCACTCGCGCACGCTGTGCGGCCCGAGGAGCTCACCACCGTGCGGCGCGGCGAGCAGGCCCGCGTTGCTGGCGATCCGGAACGCGCCCTCGAAGTCGTACGCGCGCCCGCGCCGTTCGTCGTTGGAGAGGCCGAACCCGACGACGCCCTGGTCGGTGTAACGCACCGCGAGCCGGGCCAGCGTCTTGGCGTCCAGCGGATGCCGCGTGCGGTTGGCCGCGACGACGACGCCGATGCCCACGCCGGTGGCCTCCTCGGCCTCCCGGGCCGCGTCCAGCACCAGCTCCACCGTCGGGGTCAGCCCGCCGAACCGTGCCGCGTAGCCGCTCGGGTCGACCTGGATCTCCAGCCAGCCCGAGCCCTCCGCCGCCTCGTCCTCGGCGGTCTCGCGCAGCAGCCGCCGCAGGTCGTCCGGGGTCTGCAACACCGAGCGCGCGATGTCGTACAACCGCTGGAACCGGAACCAGCCGCGTTCGTCGGTCGCCTGCAGCCGCGGGGGCCAGTCGTCGACCAGGGCGTCGGGCAGGTGCACACCGCGTTCGTTCGCCAGCTCGACGAGCGTCGAGTGCCGCATCGAACCGGTGAAGTGCAGATGCAGGTGGGCCTTGGGAAGCGCGGTGAGGTCACGCGGGGCGGATGTGGAACTGGCCTCCATGAACCAATGTTGCCCGATCTTGCCTGGCGACGGTGTGCGGGCGCCCGGAGACCACCCGTGACGGTCATCACCCATGGCCCGGAACGACCAGGCCGGACATGGGCCGTCGCGCGCGGGAGGGCCATGCCGGGCGTCCTCGGAAGTCTCCGGAAAATACTTCGCGTGACCGTGCAACCCCGCTGGGGGGTCGCGCGTATATGGAGGGCGCAAGAGGTCAGAGGGTCAGAAGGGACACACAGAATGTTCACGATGAAGGCAGCCCTGATCGCGGCGTCCGCCGTCGGCACCGTCAGCGTCGGCGGGGTCACCTGGGCCGCCACGGGGCAGTCGGACTTCGGTCTCACGGGCGGCGCGTCCAAGGCGCCCGCGGCCGTGCAGAAGGTGCAGGACGCCGCGCCCGCCGCGCCGCCCACCTGCCTGCCCAAGTCCAAGCTCCCCAAGCTCCCCGCCACCCCGAAGGCATCGAACCTCCCGAAGGCCCCCGACGCCTCCAAGCCGAACCTGCCGCTTCCCAAGGACGTCCCCACCCTTCCGAAGGACGTCCCCGGGACGCCCAAGGACGTCCCCGGCCTCCCCAAGGACGTCCCGGGGACGCCCAAGGACCTGCCCGGCGCGCCCGCCACCCTTCCGGCCGCTCCCAAGGATCTGCCGAAGAATCTCCCGGCCACCCCGGGCGTCCCGGGCGCGCCGCAGAAGGTCCCGGGCGCCCCGGCGCTGCCGGACTGCGGCCCGGACGCCGGAAGGCTCCCCGGCGCCAAGCCGTCCACGCTCCCGACCGCCCTGCCCAAGCCGGGCGCGCCCAAGCTCCCCGCCGTCCCGGCGCTCCGGTGTGACTCCCTTCCCCCGGCGGTGCCCGTCGGCGGCTCGGTCGAGAAGACACTGATCCTGCCCAAGGGCCTGGCGTTCACGACCGCGCACAGCGCCGTCAAGGAGGTGAACGGCCGCCGGTTCTGCACGATCACGCAGAAGTGGGCCGGCAAGGCGGGCCAGTGGCTTACCGTCGAGCGCCTGAAGGTGCCCGCCGGGGTCACCGAGAAGGACCTGCGCAAGACGCTGAAGCTGCCCGCCGCGGGCGGCCGCCAGATCACCGTCAACGGTCACGCGGCCTGGCAGAGCCCGTCCGGCGAGGGCGTGCTGGTGTACGACCAGAACGGCTACTCGCTCCTGGTCAACGGCAGCCCGGTCATGGCGGGCGGCCTGAAGGACCTCACCGGCGCCCTCCAGGCCCGCTGAGACCTCCGGGGCGGGTGATCCCAGGCGCGAGGGACCACCCGCCCCGGCGACGGGCGAACGAGGCACGACACAAATCAAGACCGTTCACGGCCGGACGGAGAGCAGTGGGTCGTCGAGACGACGAGTCGTTCACAGAGTTCGTGGCGGCGCGCGGGACCGCGTTGACGCGGACCGCCGCGCTCCTCTGCGGCGCCCGCCAGGACGCCGAGGACCTCGTTCAGGCCGCCTTGGAGAAGGCGTACCGGCACTGGGGGAGGCTCGATCCCGACAGTGATCCCGAGCCGTACGTACGCCGCATCCTGGTCAACCTGGCGATCAGCAGGACGCGCCGCTGGAAGGTGCTGCGGGAGATCTACATGGCGCGGCCGCCGGAGGAACCGGTCGCCTCGGCCGTCCACGCGGTCGAACTGCGCGGAACGCTGATGGACGAGCTGCGCGAGCTCGGCCCGCGGCAGCGCGCGGTGCTCGTCCTGCGCTTCTGGGAGGACCTCTCGGAGGCGGAGACCGCGCAGGTGCTCGGCTGCTCGGTCGGCACGGTCAAGAGCCAGGCGTCCCGCGGCCTCGCCAGGCTTCGCGAAAGGCTCGGCGCCGGCATGGCGCCGATGGGGGAGATGAGATGAGCGATGGACCTGGAGAGTGAACTTCGGCAGGCGATGGCGGAGCACACCGCCGAGGCGTCGGCCCCGCCCTCGCTCGCGGCGCGGGTGCGGCACCGCCACCGGCGGCGCCAACGGCGCAACCGCACCGCGCTCGGCATCGCCGCCGTCGCCGTGACGGCGATCGCCGCCGTGCCGTCCTACAAGTCGTTCCAGGCGGAGCCGGTGAGCTCGGTGGGCCCCTCCGCCTCGGGTGGCGCGGCCACGCCGAGCCCGCCCGGAACGGCAGCCCAGCCCCCCGTCCCGGGCCCCGCGCCGTCATCCCGCTCGGCGGGGCCCGGGACAGGGCCGAGCCACCGGCCGTCCGGGCCTGGCAAGCCCGGCGACCACGGCCTGCCGCTGCCGCCGGGCAAGGCACCGAGGCTTCCCGCCTGGGTGACCTACCTGCCGTCCGGGCTGACCGCCGACGGCCCGTGCGGCACCGAGCGCGGCGCGCACGATACGACCACCACCTGCCGGTGGCGTGGTCCGTCCGGTTCGGTGGAGGTACGGGTGATCCGCGGCTCCGGGTTCACCGGACCGGAGAGCCTGGCCTCGTTCCCCGCCGTGCCGGCTCCCGCGGCGGTGCGCGGGCAGCGCGCGATCATGGGCGACCGGCCGGACGCCGGCCGCCAGATCGCCTGGCTCGACCGGCCCGGCGTCGGCGTCCTGGTGATCGTCGGCGGCGCGGCGCGCGACCGGCTGCTGCGGATCGCCGAGGGCGTCCGGCCCTGAGACCACCCCCGCCAAGGCGGACGCCCCGGCGGATGTCTCCGCCGGGGCGTCGCCTTGCCCGTGCCGTGCGCCGGTGCGCCGCACCGAGATGTCAGTGGGATGTCAGTGGGATGTCAGTGGGCCTCGCCGAGCAGCTTGGCCACCCGGGAGATGCCCTCGACCAGGTCGTCGTCGCCGAGCGCGTACGAGAGCCGGAAGTAGCCCGGGGTGCCGAACGCCTCACCCGGCACCAGCGCGACCTCGGCCTCCTCCAGGATCAGCGAGGCCAGCTCGACCGACGTCCGCGGCCGCTTGCCGCGGATCTCCTTGCCGAGCAGCTCCTTGACCGAGGGGTAGCAGTAGAACGCGCCCTCGGGCTCCGGGCACAACACGCCCGGGATGTCGTTGAGCATGCGCACCATCGTCTGGCGGCGCCGGTCGAACGCCTTGCGCATCTCGGCCACCGCCGACAGGTCGCCGGTCACCGCGGCCAGCGCGGCCGCCTGGGAGACGTTGGCGACGTTGGACGTGGCGTGCGACTGCAGGTTGGCCGCGGCCTTCACGACGTCCTTCGGGCCGATCATCCAGCCGACCCGCCAGCCGGTCATCGCGTACGTCTTGGCGACGCCGTTGAGCACCAGCGTGCGGTCGGCCAGCTCGGGCACCACCACGGGCATCGAGTGGAACTCGGCGTCCCCGTACACCAGGTGCTCGTAGATCTCGTCGGTGATCACCCAGAGGCCGTGCCCGTCCGCCCAGCGGCCGATCGCCTCGATCTCGTCGCGCGAGTAGATGGCGCCGGTCGGGTTGGACGGCGACACGAACAGCAGCACCTTGGTCCGGTCCGTGCGGGCCGCCTCGAGCTGCTCCACGCTCACCCGGTAGCCGGTGGTCTCGTCGGCCACCACGTCGACCGGCACGCCCCCGGCGAGCTTGATCGACTCGGGGTAGGTGGTCCAGTACGGCGTCGGCACGATGACCTCGTCACCCGGGTCGAGCAGTGCGGCGAACGCCTCGTACACCGCCTGCTTGCCGCCGTTGGTGACCAGCACCTGGGCCGCCTCGACCTTGTAGCCGGAGTCGCGCTCGGTCTTCTCCGCGATGGCGGTCTTCAGCTCCGGCAGACCGCCGGCGGGCGTGTACTTGTGGAAACGCGGCACCCTGCACGCGGTCACCGCGGCCTCGACGATGTAGCCGGGCGTCGGGAAGTCCGGTTCGCCCGCGCCGAATCCGATGACCGGGCGGCCCGCCGCCTTCAGCGCCTTGGCCTTGGCGTCGACGGCCAGGGTGGCGGACTCGGAGATCGCGGCGATGCGCTGGGAAATGCGAGGACGGTCAGTGCTCATGCCCCTATCGTTACAGAGGACCACCGATGCTCACGTCCCTATTCCGCACTCGTCGCGCGAAGGCCGGACGTGGCGTCGTGGCCGGTCGCGCGGCCTCCGGGCGGCGACCGGGGGTGATCTTCTCGGCGTCTGGTTCGACTAGCGGGCCATCGGCAACGTAGACTCACCCCGCAGTGACGCCTCATCGGCATACGGCCATGTCTTCACAAGGCCTAAGCTGGGAGCGGCACAGTTCGGCAGTGCCGGCCTCTTCCGGGAGGTCGCAGTGTTGGCCTCCCTTCCGGGAGGGTTGAAGGGCAGTGGCTCAATTGGCAGAGCTCCGGTCTCCAAAACCGGCGGTTGGGGGTTCGAGTCCCTCCTGCCCTGCGAGGTGCGGTGCGCGCACCCGTACCCGGTCACGTCATGGCACGCCGTCATGGCGAGCCGGTGACGGACCGGCGCTACAACCACATGGTGGTTGATCACGACCTATGAGGTGAACGGCGGCACAATGGCGACTGAGACGAGCAGCGGTGAGGCCGCGGCCAAGGACGAAGGCAGGAAGCCCGCTGGCAAGCGGACCAATCCGGCTCTCTTCGTGCGCCAGATCATCGCCGAGCTGCGCAAGGTCATCTGGCCGACGCGCCGGGAGCTCATCACCTACACCACGGTCTGCCTGGTGTTCGTGCTGGTGATGATCGGGATCGTGTCGGGCCTGGACTGGCTCCTCACCAAGGGCATCTTCTGGGTGTTCGCCTAGGCCTCATCCGGCCGCGCGGGCCTTGCGCCCGGGCTGAGTCCCCACGCGCATCACCACGTCCACCGCACCAGGTCACCGCACCAGCCGAACTCCATGACCGAACCGCCGAGAGAAAGAGTCACCGTGTCCGAGTCCACACAGCCCCACGACGAGGCCACCGAAGAGGGCCAGTCTGCTGCGGCTGCTGCGGCCGACCCGGCGGTTGAGTCCGCCGCGCCGGCGGACGAGGCGACCGCCGAGCCCACCGCCGACGTCGAGGCCCCCGAGGACTCCGCGGCGGACGCTGAGACCGAGGACGGCGCGGCTTCCGATGACGGGGCCGACGCTGAGACCGAGGCCGACGCCGACGCCGACGCCGAGACCGACGAGGACGAGGACGAGGCGGCCGACGCCGGGCCTCCGGCCGACCCGTACGCGGACTTCAAGATGCAGCTCCGCCTGCAGCCGGGCGACTGGTACGTCGTGCACTCCTACGCGGGGTACGAAAACCGGGTCAAGACCAACATCGAGACCCGGACCCAGACCCTCAACATGGAGGACTACATCTTCCAGATCGAGGTGCCCCAGCACGAGGTCACCGAGATCAAGGGCGGCAAGCGGCAGAAGGTCAACGAGAAGGTCCTGCCGGGCTACATCCTGGTCCGCATGGAGCTGACCGACGAGTCGTGGGCCGCGGTCCGCAACACCCCGGGCGTCACCGGCTTCGTCGGCCTGTCCAACAAGCCGTCGCCGCTGAGCCTGGACGAGGTCGCCAACCTGCTGGCCCCCGAGCCGGAGGAGGGCAGCCCGGCCAAGGCCGAGAAGCAGGCCAAGGTCGCCGCCACCGTCGACTACGAGGTGGGCGAGTCGGTCACCGTCATGGACGGCCCGTTCGCGACGCTGCCCGCCACGGTCAACGAGATCAACGCCGAGCAGCAGAAGCTCAAGGTCCTCGTTTCGATCTTCGGCCGCGAGACCCCGGTCGAGTTGTCGTTCAACCAGGTCTCCAAGATCTGACAGACGTGCGAAACGCCCTCGCGTACGCGGGGGCGTTTTTCATGGCATAAACTCGCTAGTCGGCCCCGCCTCTGCGGGGACGGCTCGAAAAGGTGGCTGCGATCGTCAAGACGCAGCCACGGCCCCGCGTCGGCGGGGATCTCGAGCCTTCATGATCCCAACACCGCGGTAGACGTTCCGTCCGTGGTGTTGCCCGTCCAACGGGAGTCGGGATCACAGTGAATAGGAACGCTAGGGGTGAGGCATGCCTCCCAAGAAAAAAGTCGCCGCCGTCGTGAAGGTGCAGCTGCAGGCCGGTCAGGCGACGCCCGCGCCGCCCGTCGGTACCGCGCTCGGTCCGCACGGCGTCAACATCATGGACTTCTGCAAGCAGTACAACGCGGCCACGGAGTCCCAGCGCGGCAACGTCATCCCCGTAGAGATCACCATCTACGAGGACCGCTCGTTCACCTTCATCACCAAGACCCCGCCGGCCGCGCAGCTGATCCTCAAGGCCGCGGGCGTGGAGAAGGGCTCCGGCGAGCCGCACAAGACCAAGGTCGGCTCGGTCACGCGCGACCAGATCCGCGAGATCGCCACGACCAAGATGCCCGACCTCAACGCCAACGACCTGGACGCCGCCGAGAAGATCGTCGCCGGCACCGCCCGTTCGATGGGCATCGAGGTCAAGTAGGTCTTCCTGCGGGGGTCTCCCCGCACGGACGTGGGAGGGCCGCCCGCCGCGGCCCGCTCTACCACCAAGGAGCAATGCTCATGAAGCACAGCAAGGGTTACCGCAACGCGTCGGAGAAGATCGACCGGGAGAAGCTCTACAGCCCGGCCGAGGCCGTCGCGCTGGCCAAGGAGACCTCGGTCACCAAGTTCGACGCGACCGTCGAGGTCGCCCTGCGCCTGGGCGTCGACCCGCGCAAGGCCGACCAGATGGTCCGTGGCACCGTCAACCTGCCGCACGGCACCGGTAAGACCGCCCGCGTGCTGGTCTTCGCCGGTGGCGCCAAGGCCGACGAGGCCCGCGAGGCCGGTGCCGACATCGTCGGCTCGGACGACATGATCGAGAAGATCCAGGGCGGCTTCCTGGACTTCGACGCCGTCGTGGCGACCCCGGACCAGATGGGCAAGGTCGGCCGCCTGGGCCGCGTGCTCGGCCCGCGCGGTCTCATGCCGAACCCGAAGACCGGCACCGTCACCATGGACGTGGCCAAGGCCGTGTCCGACATCAAGGGCGGCAAGATCGAGTTCCGTGTCGACCGGCACGCGAACCTGCACTTCATCATCGGCAAGGCGTCCTTCAGCCAGCGCCAGCTGGTGGAGAACTACGCCGCCGCGGTGGACGAGATCCAGCGTCTCAAGCCGTCGGCCGCCAAGGGCCGGTACGTCAAGAAGGCCGTCATCACCACCTCGATGGGCCCGAGCGTTCCGGTGGACCCGAACGCGGTCCGCAACCTGACCGCCGAGCTCGACGAGGCCTGATCGCCTTGGTCGCGGCCGTCGTCGGCGGCCGCGACCGTCCGTAGGCGCGTCTGACGTCTGAACGCAGGCACCTCGAAAGGGGCGCTCCCGCTGGGGGCGCCCCTTTTCGCGTGCCGATATCAGGTCGGCCAAGAATCTCGTTCGCTTTGTTCGGACCTGATGCGGTTGGTGTTGAATCGGTCTCGCTCGGTGATCTCACCCGCCCCTGCCTGCCCCGCCCCTGATGGAGGATCGTGGAGCGTCGCACCGACCGGGCCGCCGCGTTCTGCGTGCTCACCGCCGTGTTCGTCGTGCCCGCGGCGGTCCTCGCCGTGGTGCGTTCCGGTGCCGTGGCCGCGCCCGATCCCGGGCGCACGTGGTCCCCGGCCGCCGCCGGGCCCGCACCGCTCGGACGGCCTGCCGGCGCACGCCCCGGCGGCAGAGCCCTCGGCGGCGGGCGGCCCGGTGGGGGACGGCCTGCCGTGACGGTGGTCCTTGGCCGCGGGGGAGCGGTCCCGCTCCGGTCGTTCGGCCGGGTGACCGATGTACGGCTGTCGGGCGGGCCCGACGGCGACTACGAGCACGTCACCGAGGTCGCGCTCGTCAGGCTGGACCCGGCGTTCGCGATGCGGGCGACCGGGACGCGGATCAGCCGGAGGAACGGCGTGCTCACCAGGGCCGCCCGGCGGGTGGTCGTGCGCGGCCGGACGATGCGCACGTTCGACGGCGGGAGATGGCGGACCACGAGGCTCACCGCCGCCCAGGTCGCCGCGTTGCGCGCCGGGTCGGATCCCCGGAGGCTCACGTGGCTGGTCCGCGCCGCTCCGGGTGCCGAAGCGGCGGGCCCGGACCGGTACGGCTCGATCCGCTTCGGGGCCCGGACGGCGGCGGGCGGCATCCGCGCGTTGCTGCCGGGGAACGCCGCGGCCGAGGTGCGGCGGGCCCTGCCCGCGGGCACGGTCGTGGACGTCGAGTTGTGGGCGGACACGGAGGGGCGGCCGAACTGGATCGGGCTGGGCGCGACCGGGCCGGGCAGGGTGCTCTCGGGTTCGGTGGCGTTCCGCTCGTACGGTTGAGACGCCCGTACCGTCGGGCGGGCGACCTGTTCACGCCGCACGGAGGGGGTACGCCGCGGGTCGTACCGCGAGCCGATCTATTGGTACCACCGGGGGATGTGGTCCAGAGCACGCCGGACGAGACTGGGGTCATCGGGCAGGCAACGAAGGAGGCTCATCCTCATGAAGCGCCGATTCGCCGTGGCGGCCGGCGGCACCGCCGTGGGTGCCATGCTGCTCGTCTCCGGATGCAACGGTGACGGGACTGGCGCCGGCACCGACGACATGAAGCTCACCGCCGCCCAGGCGCTGGTCAAGACCTCGGAGCGCACCGGCCAGGCCGACACGTTCAAGGCCGACCTGACCGTGACCGACACCGGCGACGGCGGCGGCACGATGCGCGCGTCCGGGCAGTTCAGCCTCAAGCCGACGCTGACGTTCAGTGCCCAGCTCGATGAGTTCAGCCGTGGCGGCCAGGCCATCACGGGCGTCAAGGGACAGGCCATCTACACCGGCGACGTGCTCTACGCCAAGGTGCCGCAGCTGGCACGGTTCGTCGCCAACGGCAAGCCCTGGGTGAAGATCGACGTCAACCGGCTCGGCCAGAACGCCGGGTTCGACGTCAAGTCGCTCGTCGACCAGGCGCAGAAGGTCAGCCCGGCCGAGCAGACCAAGATGTTCACCGGCTCCAAGGACGCGCGCCGGGTCGGCAAGGAGGACGTCGACGGCGTCAGCACCACCCACTACACCGGCACCGTGACCGTGCAGGACGCGCTCGACCGGCTGGACGCGGCCACGCGGCAGAAGGTGCAGGGCTGGTTCCCGCAGAACGGCAACGCCGCCAACGAGAAGATCAACTTCGATCTGTGGACCGACAAGGACGGGCTGCCGCGCAAGCTGCAGTCCAAGGGCGCGTCCGGCCAGAACTCCGGCACGGTGACCGTCCTCTACAGCGACTACGGCAAGTCGTTCAACGTCAACCCGCCGCCCGCCGACCAGACCGGGGAGCTCTCCCTCACCGGGCTCCTGGGCGGTAACTGACCGATCAGGCGTTAAGGGCCGATGGTGCGGATCGCGCACCATCGGCCCTTCGTATGTCTTGAACCCGCTCGCCCTTGTTGACACGACTCGCCGGTCTTGAACCCACGCGTCCCTCCCCGCGTCTAAACTGCTCGTCCGGTCGGCGCTGCCGCGGCCGGCTCGGCTATCCACGGAGGAGAACAGATGATTCGTCGCTTCGCAGCGGGCACGGCGGTGGCCACCGGCCTCGCCCTGTCGCTCACCGGCTGTCTTGGAGCGGCCACGGACAAGGCGGGGGAGACCGGTAGCAAGATCCAGCTGACCGCGGCCCAGGTGCTCGGCAAGGCCGCCGAGAAGACCAGCACGACCGACTCGTTCAAGGCGAGCATGTCGATGCAGGGCAGCAGCAAAGAGGGCGACATGACGATGTCGGGGAGCATGCAGTACCGCACCAAGCCCGACATCGCCTACAGCATGAAGTTCGACCAGATGGTCGTGGCCGGTCAGAAGATGAGCGGCATGGAGTCGGTGCTGGTCGACCGCACCATGTACATGAAGATGACGTTCCTGACCGACCTGTTCAAGCAGTTCGGCGGCGGTGGCGGGGCGGCCCCGGCCACCAAGCCGTGGATCAAGATCTCGCTCGACGAGGTCGGCGCGCAGGCGGGCATCAACATCGACCAGCTGCTCGAGCAGAGCCGGCAGATGGACCCGGTCCAGAACACCAAGATGCTGACGGCCTCCAAGGACGCGCGCCTGGTGGGCAAGGAGAACGTCGAGGGCGTCGACACCACGCACTACACCGGGACCTACAGCATGGCCGACGCCATGTCCAAGCTGACCCCCGAGCAGCAGAAGGCCCTCCAGAAGAGCGCGGCGCAGAGCGGCATGGACAACATGGCCTTCGACCTGTGGGTGGACGACCAGCAGCTGCCCAAGAAGATGGTCATGAAGTCGGCGCCCGGCGCCACCGAGCAGATGACGATGACCATGGTCTACCGGGACTACGGCAAGCCGGTGCAGATCGCCGCGCCGCCCGCCGACCAGGTCTCCGACTACAGCCAGATGATGAAGAGCCTGCAGCCGGGCATGCCCCGCTCGTGACGGCTCGTTCGTGAGCGAACGCCGAAGGGCCGTCCCGGGTACGCGCCGGGGCGGCCCTTCGGCGTTCACCGCGCCTATTGATTTGGTGCGCGGCGCAATCAGCACGTACTCTGTTGTCTGCCGAAGACCGCCGGTCGTCACCATCAGGTGACCGAAGGACTTGAGTTCCGATCGTTTCCGCGATCGGACATCGGGTCGGCCCGCGTAGGTGATGACGAGAGCTTCCTGCATGACTCCGTGTCGTGCCTGACGCCCCGTGCGCCTACGCCGGGGCGTTCGCTGTTTTCTCAAGAGTTTCGCCCCGGCGGCTTCCACCCAGGTAATCGGAAGGAGGCCCATGGCAAAGGCCGAAAAGGCTGCGGCGGTCGCCGAGCTCAAGACCGAGTTCGAGAGCTCCAACGGCGCCGTGCTGACCGAGTACCGCGGGCTCACGGTCGCGCAGCTCAAGGAGCTGCGCACCAACCTCGGCGAGAACGCGAGGTTCGCCGTGGTGAAGAACACGCTGACCAAGATCGCCGCTGACGGCGCCGGGCTCGACGAGCAGTTCAAGTCGCTGCTCGAAGGTCCCTCGGCGATCGCGTTCGTCAAGGGTGACGTGGTCGAGGCCGCCAAGGGCCTGCGTGACTTCTCCAAGGCCAACCAGCACCTGGTGATCAAGGGTGGCTTCATCGACGGCAAGTCGATGGACGCCGCGGAGATCACCAAGCTCGCGGACCTCGAGTCGCGCGAGGTGCTCCTCGCGAAGCTCGCGGGTGCGATGAAGGGCAACATGGCCAAGGCCGCTGCCGTCTTCGCCGCCCTGCCGACGCAGACCGCCCAGCTCGCCGAGGCGCTTCGCGCCAAGCGCGAGGCCGCCGGCGAGACCGTCGAGGCTCCGGCCGCGGCGCCCGCCGACGACGCGCCGGCCGCCGAGGCCGCCGCCGACGAGGCGCCCGCCGAGTAACGGTCCGTACGGACCAGGACCCCGCGGTCCACGCACGACCTCAAGTCCCAAGCCATAGCGGAGGAACACATCATGGCGAAGCTCAGCACCGACGACCTTATGGACGCCTTCAAGGAGATGACCCTCCTGGAGCTGTCGGAGTTCGTGAAGCAGTTCGAGGAAGTCTTCGACGTCAAGGCCGCCGCCCCGGTCGCCGCCGTCGCCGCCGTCCAGGGCGGTCCCGCCGCGGCCGAGGCGCCCGCCGAGCAGGACGAGTTCGACGTCATCCTCGAGGCCGCCGGCGACAAGAAGATCCAGGTCATCAAGGAGGTCCGTGGTCTCACGAGCCTCGGCCTCAAGGAGGCCAAGGACCTGGTCGACGGCGCGCCCAAGCCGCTGCTCGAGAAGGTCAACAAGGAGGCCGCCGAGAAGGCCAAGGAGGCCCTGGAGAAGGCCGGCGCGACGGTCACCGTCAAGTAAGGCGTTCTCCGAGCTTCGGAGCCCACGCGGCTCCCGCGCTCTCCTGAGAAGCGGTCATCCCACCGTGCGGTGGGATGACCGCTTCTCTCGTTCCCGGGCCGGTGTTCTTGTCCGGACGTGACAAAAAGACGTCCGAACCTGCTTTGGAGAGCTAGTTGTGGGCGTCCGCGTGCTCCCCGTAGCGTCACCCACTACCCGCACAACGGCAGAGACGTACCGGCCGGACCAGGCCGCCCACCCCCACCCCCGGCTTGAGGTGCCTCTTCTTGGACGAGTAGTCTCACAGGCGATGTAAGTAACGATTGTCTTACGACGTCGCATTTTGCCTCTGATCTGGCCCTGAACCTCTTCCATTTCCACAATGGGCCGCTACGGTAGTGGCACCCGCCACAGCTACCGAGCGGTAGCAACGGGGCGGACACAAGGTGTGACGACAACTTCACCGTGAACACGGGCCCGCCTTCGACCATCCCCTCCCCCTTGGATGACGTTGTGCACCGGCTTGGGTTCGCTACTCGATCATTGGGTTCCGGATTCCCCCGGCCTGGACGAAAGGTGACGAGTGGGCGTCGAGATTCGCGTCGAAGGACTGACCAAGGCCTTCGGCAGCCAGACCATCTGGCAGGACGTATCGCTAACGATCCCCGCAGGAGAGATCTCCGTTCTCCTGGGGCCCTCGGGCACGGGCAAGTCCGTCTTCCTGAAGTCCCTGGTCGGGTTGCTCAAGCCCAACCGCGGTCACATCTGGATCGGCGAGCGCGACCTGCCGTACCTGCCCGAGAGCCAGCTCTACGAGACCCGCAAGCTCTTCGGCGTGCTGTTCCAGGACGGCGCGCTCTTCGGCTCGATGAACATCTACGACAACGTGGCGTTCCCCCTGCGGGAGCACACGAAGAAGTCCGAGTCCGAAGTCAAGCGGATCGTCATGGAGAAGCTCGAGCTGGTCGGCCTGCTCGGCGCCGAGGGCAAGCTCCCCGGTGAGATCTCCGGCGGTATGAAGAAGCGCGCCGGCCTGGCCCGCGCGCTGGTGCTCGACCCCGAGATCCTGCTGGTGGACGAGCCCGACTCCGGTCTGGACCCGGTTCGCACCGCCTACCTCAACCAGACGATCGTGGACCTGAACGCCGAGCTCAACGCGACGTTCCTCATCGTCACCCACGACATCAACACCGCGCGGACCGTGCCGGACAACATCGGCCTGCTGTTCCGCCGCGAGCTGGTGATGTTCGGCCCGCGCGAGATGTTGCTGTCGAGCGAGGAGCCGGTCGTCCGGCAGTTCCTCAACGCCCGCCGCGTGGGCCCCATCGGCATGTCCGAGGAGAAGGACGTCTCCGAGCTGGAGGCCGAGGCCAAGATGGGGCTGGACGTGGGCAAGCTGCCCCCGATCCCGCCGCAGCAGATGCCCAGCTCCGGGCGCCTGCGCACGGGCCAGAGCGCCCCCGGTGCCTGGTGCGCCGCGCACGGCGTCACGCCGCCGCCCGGTTCGTTCATCGACGACATGGGCCGCAACTGGGTCGAGGAGTGGCCGCGGTACGTCGCCTCGATGCGCCCGGTCGCCGGTCCCGTCGGCGGGCCGCCGGCGGGTCCGCCCGGTCACCAACCCCCTGGAGCAAGGTACTGATGTCAACTCCTGGTATCGGCGCGGACCAGCGAGGGGGCAGGAAGGGCGGCGACGGCGGCTCTCCCGGCACGCTCCAGAAGATCGGGGACGGCGCCGCCAATGTCGCGATCAGGGAGCCGGGCCGCTTCTTCGCGATGTGCCTGGACACGTTCCGCGCGATGTTCGTGTGGCCGTTCCAGTGGCGCGAGTTCATCCAGCAGGCCTGGTTCATCGTCAGCGTGACCGTGGTGCCCACGATGCTGGTCGCCATCCCCTTCGGCGGCATCCTGTCGCTGCAGGTGGGCGGGCTCATCCGGCAGCTCGGCGCGCAGTCGTTCACGGGCGCGACCGCGGTGGTCGCGATCGTCCGCGAGGCCAGCCCGCTGGTCACCTCGCTGCTGGTCGCGGGCGCCGCGGGCTCCGCCATGTGCGCCGACATCGGTGCCCGCAAGATCCGCGAGGAGATCGACGCGATGGAGGTGCTGGGGATCAACCCCCTGCACCGCCTCGTGGTGCCGCGCATGCTGGCCTGCGCGTTCGTGGCGCTGTTCCTGAACGGCCTGGTGTCGGTCGTCGGGCTGGTCGGCGGCTACGTCTTCAACGTCGTGCTGCAGGACGGGACCCCCGGTGCCTACCTGGCCTCGTTCAACGCGATCGCGCAGCTGCCCGACCTGCTCCAGGCCGAGTTCAAGGCGTTCGTGTTCGGCATCACGGCCGGATTGGTGGCGGCCTACAAGGGCCTCAACGCCAAGGGCGGGCCCAAGGGCGTCGGTGACGCGGTCAACCAGACGGTGGTCATCACGTTCATGCTGCTGTTCCTGGAGAACTTCGTCATCTCCGCGCTGTACTTCCAGTTCATTCCGCAGAAGGGCATGTGATGGCTGCCTCAGGCAACACGGGGCGGTCCTTCAAGTGGGTCAAGGCGCCCTTCGACAGGCTGGAGGACTTCGGTCACCAGCTGTCGTTCTACGCGCGCGCCTTCGCCTGGGTGCTCCGGGTCCTGCGCCGCTACCGCACCGAGGTGCTGCGGCTGCTCGCCGAGGTCAGTCTCGGCACCGGTGGCCTGGCCGTCATCGGCGGCTCGGTGGTGATCGTCGGCTTCATGACGTTCTTCACCGGCAGCCAGGTCGGCCTGCAGGGGTACAACTCGCTCAACCAGATCGGCACCGCCGCGTTCACCGGCTTCGTGGCCTCCTACTTCAACACGCGCGAGATCGCGCCGCTGGTGTCGGCGCTCGCGCTGTCGGCGACCGTCGGCTGCGGCTTCACCGCCCAGCTGGGCGCGATGCGGATCTCCGACGAGATCGACGCGCTGGAGGTCATGGCGGTCCCGTCGATGCCGTTCCTGGTGACGACGCGCATGATCGCCGGAATGATCGCGGTGATCCCGCTCTACATCGTCGGCCTGCTCGCCTCGTACGGCGCGACCCGGGTGGTCGTGACGCTCTTCTACGAGCAGTCGACCGGCACCTATGACCATTATTTCAATTTGTTCCTACCGCCTTATGACATCTTGTGGTCATTCGGCAAAGTGATCGTCTTTGCCACGCTCGTCATGCTGATCCACTGCTACTACGGCTACAACGCCAGCGGCGGCCCGGCGGGCGTCGGCGTCGCGGTGGGCCGCGCGGTGCGCACCAGCATCGTGGTCATCAACGTGGCCGACCTGATGATGGGCATGGCGATCTGGGGAGCGACCACGACCGTACGGATTGCGGGGTGACGGCGCGATGACCCATTCCGGCACTCCGACCGGCATGTCCCAGCGCTTGCGCTACCAGTTGCTCGGCCTGTCCATGGTCGTCGTGATCGCGCTGTTGCTGGCGCTGACGGTGGCGCTGTTCAACAAGGCCCTCACCCCGGTGGTGAAGGTGCGGGTCGACGCCGAGCGCGCCGGGCTGCAACTGCTGCCCCGTTCGGACGTCAAGGTCCGCGGCCTGATCGTCGGCGAGGTGCGCGGCACCCGCGCGACCGCCGACGGCGCCATGATCGACCTGGCGCTGGACCCCGACAAGGCCAAGCTGGTCCCGTCCAACGTGCAGGCCAGGCTGATCCCCAAGACGCTGTTCGGCGAGAAGTACGTGGACCTGATGATCCCGGCCCAGGCCGGCCCGCTCGGGCTGCGCAAGGGCCAGGTGATCCAGCAGGACCGCACGCAGGAGGCCGTCGAGATCGACAAGGTCCTCAACAACCTGCTGCCGCTCCTCCAGGCGGTCAAGCCGGAGAAGCTGAACGCCACCCTCAACGCGCTGTCCACCGCGCTCCAGGGACGCGGCGACCAGCTCGGCCAGAACCTGGAGCAGGTCGACTCGCTGCTCAAGAAGATCAACCCTGAGCTGCCGACGCTGGTGTACGACCTGAACGCGCTGGCCGACACCGCCGACGTCTACAACGCGGCGGCGCCGGACATCCTGCAGACGTTGCGCAACCTCAACGTCACCAACAAGACGATCGCCGACAAGCGGGCCACCATCGAGGACATCATCCCGATGGTCACCGGCACCGCCGAGAAGGGCGACCGGTTCATGCAGGTGAACGGTCCCAAGATCGTCGGTGTGAACGTGTCGAACCGGGCCGGGCTCGCGCTCTTCGCCCGCTACTCGCCCTCGTTCCCCTGCACGATCGCCGGGCTGAGCAAGCTCGCGCCGGAGGCCGAGCGGGTGTCGGGCGGCAACGGCTCGACGACCTACAACCTGACGATCGAGATCGTGAAGCCGCGCCCCGCGTACAAGTACCCGCTGAACCTGCCCGATCCCAGGGACCAGCGCGGCCCGCGCTGCTACAACATGCCCAACCCCAAGGTCCCCTTCCCGGACTACCTCGCGCTGGACGGCAACGAGGACGACCTCTGGTGGAAGAACCCCGACAACCCCAACGAGCCCACGCGCACCCGTGGCCGCGGGGTCTCCGGGGTCTTCGTCGACCCCGGCGGCATGAGCGAGAAGGAAAAGATCAAGAATGTCGTCGGCCCGATGACGCGTACCCCGGCCGACGAGGTCTCGGACGTGGCGGAGCTGCTCTACGGCCCGCTCCTTGAAGGATCGGTGGTGACGGTCAAGTGAAGACCACCAGCGCCGCCATCAAGCTCACGATCTTCGTCGTCCTGACCTCGCTGGTCACCGGCGTGCTGGCGATGACCATCTCCAACATGCGGTTCGCCGACGCCCGCGAGTACAAGGCGATCTTCACCGACGTGGCCGGGCTCCTGGAGAAGGACGACGTCCGGGTCGCGGGCGTGCGGGTCGGCCAGGTCGAGGCCATCAGGCTCTACCAGGGCAACAAGGCCGAGGTGACGTTCAGCGTCGAGAAGTCCGGCGTCTTCGAGGCGGGCATCCCCACGTCCACCCAGGTGCAGATCCGCTACCGCAACCTGATGGGCCAGCGGTACGTGGCGCTGACCGAGGGCGCCGGCGCGGCCAACGACTACCTGCGGGCCGGCGGCACCATCCCGATCACGCAGACCAAGGCGGCGCTCGACCTGACGGTGTTGTTCAACGGCTTCAAGCCGCTGTTCAAGGCCCTGGAGCCGGACGACGTCAACAAGCTGGCGTTCCAGATCGTGCAGACCCTCCAGGGCGAGGCCGGCACGGTCAACAGCCTGCTGACGCACGTCGCGTCGCTGACCAACACGCTGGCCAACCGCGACAAGGTCATCGGCCAGGTCATCGACAACCTCAACAACGTGCTGGGCACCATCGACCAGCGGCACACCGAGGTCAACAAGCTGATCGGCGACCTGCGGAGCTTCGTCAGCGGCGTCTCCGACGACCGCCAGGCGATCTTCGAGTCGGTCTCGGCGCTCAACGACCTGTCCGGCACGACCGCGAACCTGCTGTCCGACGCGCGCCCCGGCCTCCAGGCCGACATCGCGGGCCTGCGCACGCTGGCCGCGACGCTCAACAAGCACGACGACAAGCTCGACCTGGCGCTGAAGCGGACCCCGGGCCGGGTGGAGGGGCTGGTCAACATCTCCTCCTACGGCGGCTGGTTCAACATGTACGTCTGCGGCCTCGACGCGCGGGTCCGGTTGCCTGGCGGTCCGGCCTACCAGACGCCGGCGATCGTGAACGACAACGCGAGGTGCAAGTAGATGAGGATCCCCTTCCGGGAGCGCAACCCGGTCCCCATCGGGCTCACCGCCTTCGCCGTCATCATCGTCCTGCTCCTGGTGGCGATGAACCTGGGCAACATCCCGTTCATCACCGGCACCAAGACCCACACCGCCGCGTTCGCCGAGGCCGCCGGGCTCAAGCCGGACGAGGAGGTGCGGATCGCGGGCGTCAAGGTCGGCAAGGTCACCGAGACCGGCCTCGACGGCGGCCACGTCAAGGTCACCTTCCAGGTGAACAAGGACGTCAAGCTGGGCGACCTCACCCGTGCCGAGATCAAGATCAAGACGGTGCTGGGCGCGCACTACCTGGCGCTCGACCCGCGCGGCGGCGGCAGATTGTCCCGGCAGATCCCGCTGGAGCGCACCGCCACGCCGTTCGAGGTGGTCCCGGCGATCAGCGAGCTGAGCCAGCGCATCGAGAAGATCGACTACCAGCAGGTGGCCAAGTCGTTCGACGTCCTGTCCGACACGTTCCAGAACTCGCCGGACGAGATCAGGGCGTCGCTCAAGGGGCTGCGCCGGCTCTCCAGCACCATCGCCTCGCGCGACGAGGAGCTGCACCAGCTGGCCGGCCGGGCCAGGGACGTGTCCCAGCTGCTGGCCGACCGCAACCAGGACTTCTCCCGTCTCATCCAGGACGGCGACAAGATCCTTCAGGCGGTGCAGGCCCGCCGGGCCGTGATCCACCAGCTGCTGGTCAACACGGTCCTCCTCTCCCAGCAGATCAACGCGCTGATCAAGGAGAACCAGGCGCAGCTCAAGCCGATGTTGCAGAACCTGTCCGGCGTGACCAACGTGCTGCTGAAGAACCAGAAGAACCTGGACCGGACGATCGAGCTGTTCGCGCCGTTCGCGCGCCAGTTCTCCGAGGTCACCGGCAACGGCCGCTGGTTCGACGCCTGGCTGCAGAACCTGATCCCGATCCCCGCCAGCATCCAGGACCCGCCGAAGCAGAACTCGGGCAGCGGCAACCGCGCCCCGACCGGCGGCCAGAACGGGACGCAGAGCGGCCAGAACGGGACTCAGGGCGGCCAGAACGGCGGTCAGACCGGCAACGACCAGGGCAACCCGCTGCCCTTCCTCCCGTGAGCGAGCAGGCAGGTATCCGTGCGTAATTCAGGAACCATCCTCCGGCTCGGCGGCGCGATCCTCGCCGTCGCGGTGCTGGCGGCCGCGCTCGTCCTCGTCTTCCGGGAGCCCGAGCAGCGGCGCATGACGGCGTACTTCACCAAGACCGTCGGTCTCTACAAGGGCGCCGACGTGCGCATTCTCGGCATCAAGGTCGGCCGGGTCGAGAGCGTGACCCCGGTCGGCGGCTCGGTCAAGGTCGAGCTCAAGTACGACGCCAAGTACAAGGTGCCCGCCGACGCCCAGGCCATGATCGTCAACCAGACCCTGGTGGCCGACCGCTACATCCAGCTGACCCCCGTCTACAAGGGCGGCGCGGTCATGCCGGACCGGTCGACGCTGACCGTCAACCGCACCGCGGTGCCGGTCGAGGTCGACGAGATCGGCTCCAGCCTCAACGACCTCAACAAGGCCCTCGGGCCGGAGGGCGCCAACCAGCCCGGGCCCAACGGCCAGGCGGGCTCGCTGTCGCGGCTGCTCCAGGTCGGCGCCGACACCCTGGAGGGCCAGGGCACCGACATCCGGCAGACGATCTCCGACACCTCCAAGGCGCTGAGCACGCTGAGCGCCGACCGCGAGGACGTCGCCAAGACGATCGAGAACCTGCGGGTGATCACCGGCGCGATGAAGGAGAACGACGGGCAGATCCGGCAGTTCACCGGCCACCTCAACGGGGTGTCCGGCCAGCTGGCGGGGGAGAAGGAGGAGCTCAGCGCCGCGCTGAACACCCTCGGCCCCACGCTGCGCAACGTCCAGCGCTTCGTCAAGGACAACCGCGGCGAGGTGTCGAAGAACGTGCGCCAGCTCGCCCAGATCACCGGCACGCTGGTGAAACAGAAGGACGCGCTCGCCGAGATCCTGGAAGTGGCGCCGCTGGCCATCAACAACACGGCCCGCGCCTACGACCCGATCAGCGGCACGATCCACCAGCGCGCCGACCTGCGCCAGTTCCACGACCTGGCCGACTGGATCTGCTCGCTGGCCTACTCGGTGGGCACGCCCGCCAAGCAGTGCCTCGACTTCGTGAAGCCCTACAACGGCATCGGCAAGGCGCTCACCGGCCTCAGCCTGGACCTGTCGTGGATCACGGCGCTGACCACGCACTACGACCCGGTGCCGATCCCGCCGGACGCCTATCCGCCGGGTGAGGGGCCCAACACCAAGGCCGGCGCCAAGACCAAGAACCAGCGGACCAACGCCAGTGCGCAGAACTCGCACCAGCCCAAGGACATCACCGGTCTGCTGCCCGGAGGTGGCGAATGAGGCGGCCGTACATCAAGCTCGGCGCGGCGGCCCTCGTCGGGGTGACGGCCCTGTCGGGTTGCTCGTTCCGCGGCGTGGACTCGATCCCGCTGCCCGGCGGGCCCGACGTCGGCAGTGACCCGCTGACGGTCAAGGTCGAGTTCGCCAACGTGCTCGACCTGGTGCCCCAGTCGGTGGTCAAGGTCAACGACGTCTCGGTCGGCAAGGTCGACAAGATCGACCTGGCCGGCGGGCAGGGCGGCTGGCACGCGCTGGTCACCGTCAAGATCCGTAAGGACGCGAAGCTGCCCGACAACGCGGTGGCGACGATCGGGCAGACCAGCCTCCTGGGCGAGAAGTTCGTGGGGCTGTCGGCGCCGCCGAACCAGCCGGCGCAGGGGCAGCTGGCCGACAATGACCTGATCCCGCTGTCCCGGACGACCCGGAGCACCGAGATCGAAGAGGTGCTCTCGGCGATGTCGCTGCTGCTCAACGGCGGCGGTCTGGAGCAGGTCTCGACGATCACGCACGAGCTGAACGCCGCCATGGGCGGCCGCGAGGCGACGATCAAGTCCGTGCTGCACCGCGTCGACACGTTCGTCGGCACGCTCGACCGCAACCGGAGCTCCATCGTCCGGGCGATCGACAGCATCGACCGGCTGTCCGGCAAGTTGTCGGCCGAGCGCGCGACGATCAACGACACCATCGACAAGGCCGGTCCGGCGGTCGACATCCTCAACCGCAACCGGTCCGACCTCACCAAGATGCTGGTGTCGCTCGACAAGCTGAGCCGCCGGACCACCGGCGTGATCAAGGCGTCGCAGGCGGACCTGCTGGCCAACCTGAGGGACCTCAACACGCTGCTCAAGAACCTCAACAAGTCCGGCGAGACGTTGCCCAAGACGCTGGAGTCGATGATCGCCTTCCCGTTCTCGCCCACGTTCGGCAACGTGGTCAAGGGCGACTTCGGCAACGTGCGGCTCACGGTCGACCTGGACCTGGAGAGCCTGGCGCACAACCTGCTCGGCGGCACCGACCTGGAGGGCCTGCTCGGCAGCGGCCAGGGCATGCGGAGCCTGCTGAAGGTCCCGAACATGACGCTGCCGCAGACGCCGCTGGGCGTCCTGCCCAACAACGCGCCGTCGGGCGGCACGGGCGGCCTGCCCGGGCTTCCCGGCCTGAACGGCGGCCAGAACGGCGGCCAGAACGGCGGCCAGACGGGCGGTACCACCCCGGGTAACGGCACCACTGGAAAGCCTCGTTCGATGGGTCAGCGATCCGACCTCGAGGCGCTCATGACGGGGGGCCTCTCGTGATCCTCAAGCGCGGCGTCAAGATCCAGCTGATCGCGTTCGCCATCGTCACGGTCCTCGGCGTCAGCATCGTCGCGGTCAACTACCTCAAGCTGGGCGCCGGCCTGCTGGGCCGCCAGTACACCGCCTACGTCGACCTGAGCGACTCCGGCGGCGTGTTCACCAACGCCGAGGTGACCTACCGCGGCGTCGCGGTCGGCCGGGTCGGCCCGATCCAGCTCACCGAGAACGGGATCAAGGTCAAGCTCGAGCTCGAACGGGGCAAGCGCATCCCGCGCGAGGGCACCTCGGCCGTGGTGGCCAACCGGTCGGCGGTCGGCGAGCAGTACATCGACCTGCAGCCGAGCAAGAACACCGGCCCCTTCCTCGACGAGGGCTCGCCGTACACCATCCCGCGGCAGCTCACCCGCCTGCCGGTCTCGACCGCGGAGCTCCTGCGCAACGTCGACAAGCTGGTGACCTCGGTGGACCCGCAGGACCTCGGCACCATCGTCGACGAGCTGGACAAGGCGTTCGCCGGTTCCGGCACCGACCTGCAGAAGATCCTCGACGACACCGACCGGCTGCTGAAGACGGCCGAGGCCGCCTATCCCGACACCAAGCAGCTGCTCGACAACAGCGCGACGGTGCTCAACACCCAGCGCCGGCAGGGCGCCAACATCCAGAGCCTGGCGCGCAACCTCAACGAGCTCACCGCGCAGCTGCGCAAGGACGACCCGGCGCTGCGGAGCACGCTCGACGCCACCCCGGGCGCGGTCGACCAGGTGGACAAGACGATCACCGATCTGTCGCCCACGCTGCCGGTGCTGCTGGCCAACCTGACCACGACCGGGCAGATCATCACCTCCCGGCAGGCCGGGCTGCGCTCGCTGTTCATCCTCTATCCGGTGGCGGTCGCGGGCAACTTCACGATCCAACCGGGCGACGGCACCCACCACATGGGCCTGGCGCTCAACATCGACTCGCCGGCCCCGTGCACCAAGGGCTACGAGAAGGTGCAGAAGCGCTGGCCGCAGGACACCAAGCCCAAGAAGCCGCGCCTGGACGTGGGCTGCAAGCTGCCCGCCAACTCGCCGACCGACGTCCGCGGCTCCCGCAACGTGCCCAAGTCGTCGATCTCGAAGACGCCGGCCCTGCCGCCGGGTGCCACCGACGGCGCCGGCTTCCCCGAGGGCGGCGCGACCGGGACCACCTCCGGCAAGGGCGCGGCGGACCAGAAACGGGCCGCCGTCGGCGCGAACGGGCAGGCCACGGACGCGAACGCGGCGCAGGACCCGAGCCAGATCTTCATCCCCTTCCCGTCGAACGCAGTCGAATTGGCCGGGTACGATCCTGCGACCGGCGCGGTCTATGGGCCGGACGGCAAGCGCTATGCCATGCCCACGACCGCGGGATCCCGTCAGTTGGGAGAGGAAGCCTCGTGGAAATGGCTCCTGCTCGGGCCGCTGGCCCAGTGAGGATGACGCTCACGTGAAGGTGAAGGACGAGGGCGCGCGGGGTGACCGCGCCGCCCGGATCACAACCTTGGCCCTCGGCGCGCTCGTGGCCGGGCTGGTCGTGGCGGTCGTCTGGGTCGGCCTGGTCGTCCTGGACAAGAAGGGCGACGCCGAGGACCGGGCCAAGGCCGTGCAGGCCGCCCGGCAGATGGGCGTCAACCTGATGACGGTCGACCACGCCTCCGCCCAGAAGGACCTCGACCGGATGTTGTCCGGCGCCACCGGCGACCTGAAGAACCAGCTGGCGACCCAGTCCAAGGTCTTCATCGACAGCGTCGCCAAGGCCCAGACCAAGTCGACCGTCAGCCAGGTCGACGCCGCCGTGGTGTCGATCGACGGCGACTCGGCCGAGGTGATGGTCTCGCTGAACGGCATGGTGACCAACCCCAAGGTGCCGAACGGCGTGACCAGGCCGTACCGCTACCAGATGGATCTCACCAAGTCCGGTGATCGCTGGCTGGTGTCGAAGTTGGAGATGGTCCCGTAATGGCTGAGGGCACGAAGGCCGCCACACCGGCGGAGAAGGCCCGCGAGGCAGAGCGGCGGGCCCGGCTCGCCGAGGAGGCCGCCGAACGCGCTCGCGAGGCCGCCAGGCTCGCCCAGGAGGCCGCGCAGGCCGCCGCGCAGGCCGAGGAGGCCGAAGCGCAGGCCGAAGCGGCCGCTGCCGCCCTGGACGCCGAGGAGCCGGCCGAGGAGGGCACGGAGGAGCTTCGCGCCGGCGCCGCGGCCGTCAAGGCCGACGCCATGGCTGTGGCCGAGAGCGCCGCCGCCGAGGCGGCCACCGCAAGGTCCGCCGCCGAGAGCGCCAGCGCCGACGCGGCCGCCGCCAAGGCGGAGGCCACCACGGCCAAGAACGGCGCCGCGAAGCCGGCGACCTCTAAGACGGCCGGGCAGCCCGCCGCGGACGGCGCGGAGACCACCGCGGACGACGCGGAGGCGGCCGCCGAGAGCGCCGCCGCCGACGCCGCGGCGGCGAAGGACGCCGCCGGCTCCGCCGCGGCCGAGGCCGGGACCGCCGCCAAGACGGCGGCCGGCAAGACCCGGGGCCGCAAGCTCAGGACCCGCCGGGGCAAGGCCGCCAGGAAGGCCGAGGATGACGAGACCGGCTCGGGCGACACCGACGAGACCGCCGCCACCGGCGCCACCGGTGCGACCGCCGGCGACACCGCCGCGGCCGGGAAGGCCGACCCGGAAACGGACACGGCGGTCGATTCGGCAGCCGAACCGGACGCCGGCAAGGCCGCGGAGCGCGGCTCCGGCGCCGATTCGGAAGATGAAACCGTTGCGAAGACGGTCACGACGAAGAAATCCGGAGCGTCCACCAAATCTGTGGACGAAGAGGATGATCTCGACTCCGAGACCGTCGAAGACGGCGATGCCGAGGAGCCCAAGTCCGAGGAGTCCGGGAAGTCCGAGAAGTCCGAGGACGGCGAGCCCGGCACCGATGAGCCCGACGGAGACGGCAAGGGGCGGAAGAAGCGCTCCCGGACGGCGGGCGCCGGCCGGGCGTCCCGGATTCCGGTGCTCACCATCGTCCTGGGCGTCCTGGCGGTCGCCCTGTCGGCGGCCGTCGTCGCGCTGGGCCTCAACCTCAGCGAGCGCACCGCGACCGAGAACGCGGCCGAGCAGGCCAAGTTCGCGGCCTCCCGGGCGGCCCAGGACCTGTCGTCCTTCGACTACCGGACCATCGATGACGACTTCAAGAGCGCCTCGGCCCAGACGACCGGAAAGCTGCGCACCCAGTACGACAAGCTCACCCCGGGCCTGAAGCAGAACTACGTGAGCCAGCAGGCGGTGGCCACCACCACGATCCTCAAGGTGGGCACGATCTCCGCCTCGCCCGGCAAGGCGGTCGTCCTGGTCTACGCCAACCGCTCCACGGCCAAGAGCTCCGACAAGGAGAAGGCCCTCCCCGAGACGCTGCGGATGCGGATCACCATGGAGAAGGTCGACGGCAAGTGGCTCGCTTCCGACCTGGTTCTGATCTCGTAGCCGCGACCGTCGATCCGTCGGAACACCTTCGAGCGATCTCCCGGACGGGGAGGTCGCTCGGCGGTTTTGGGGGCCTTGTACAGGGTCTACTGGCGAGTAGGGGGCAGAACCTTAAACTATGGCCTTCCTCACTGCAGGTCAGAGCCCGAAAAGTCCATGTCCGCTCTTGACTCTTGGGCCTTCAGGGGCGATGCTCCAAGGCAACTGTGATGCATACTGCGGCGGTAGAGTTGCGAGCGGTGTGGCAGTCGGCTACACTGCCCCTTTGCGCTGCCCTTTGACTATCCTCGTGTGAGAGCAACCCTGCCTGGGCCCGTTTTGGTGACCTTTGAGCCAGTCTCGCACCTGGATCGTCTGGCGTGCGTGTCGTCAGTTACGCCGCGAGCCCTCGGAAGGACCACTCTTGGCAGCCTCGCGCAATGCCTCGAATACCGCAACCGGTCCGAACCGCGTCTCCTTCGCGCGCATCAAGGAGCCGCTCGAAGTCCCGGACCTCCTTGCGCTGCAGACCAACTCCTTTGACTGGCTGCTGGGCAACGAGAGGTGGAAGGCCCGGGTCGAGGCGGCCCAGAAGGCCGGAAGTAAGAGCGTCCCGACGCAGTCGGGCCTCGAAGAGATTTTTGAGGAGATCAGTCCGATCGAGGACTTCTCCGGAACCATGTCGCTGTCGTTCCGTGATCATCGGTTCGAGCCGCCCAAGTACTCCGTGGAGGAGTGCAAGGACAAGGACATGACCTACTCCGCCCCGATGTTCGTCACGGCGGAGTTCATCAACAACACCACCGGTGAGATCAAGAGCCAGACGGTGTTCATGGGTGACTTCCCGCTCATGACCCCGAAGGGCACCTTCATCATCAACGGCACCGAGCGCGTCGTCGTCTCGCAGCTGGTCCGTTCGCCCGGCGTCTACTTCGACCGTGCCCTCGACAAGGCCTCGGACAAGGACATCTACGGCTGCCGGGTGATCCCCAGCCGCGGTGCCTGGCTCGAGTTCGAGGTCGACAAGCGCGACAACGTCGGCGTCCGCATCGACCGCAAGCGCAAGCAGCCGGTGACCGTGCTGCTCAAGGCGCTGGGCTGGGACGAGGCGCGGATCCGCGAGCACTTCGGCGGTTACGAGTCGATCAACGTCACCCTGGAGAAGGACCACACCTCCGGCCAGGACGACGCCCTCCTCGACATCTACCGCAAGCTGCGTCCGGGCGAGCCGCCGACCAAGGAGTCGGCGCAGACCCTGCTGGAGAACCTGTACTTCAACCCCAAGCGCTACGACGTCGCCAAGGTCGGCCGCTACAAGATCAACAAGAAGCTCGGCCTCGACCTGGAGATGAACCAGGGCACGCTGACCGAGGACGACATCGTCGGCACGATCGAGTACCTCGTCCGGCTGCACGCCGGCGAGGAGGAGGCGACCGTCGGGTCGGTTCCGGTGCCGATCGAGGTCGATGACATCGACCACTTCGGCAACCGGCGTCTGCGCACGGTGGGCGAGCTGATCCAGAACCAGGTCCGGCTGGGCCTGGCGCGGATGGAGCGCGTGGTCCGTGAGCGGATGACGACGCAGGACGTCGAGGCGATCACGCCGCAGACGCTGATCAACATCCGGCCGGTCGTGGCCTCCATCAAGGAGTTCTTCGGCACCAGCCAGCTCTCGCAGTTCATGGACCAGACCAACCCCCTCGCGGGCCTGACGCACAAGCGGCGTCTGTCGGCGCTGGGTCCGGGTGGTCTGTCGCGTGAGCGGGCGGGCATGGAGGTGCGTGACGTGCACCCCTCGCACTACGGCCGGATGTGCCCGATCGAGACGCCGGAGGGGCCCAACATCGGCCTGATCGGCTCGCTGGCGGCGTTCGGGCGGGTCAACCCGTTCGGCTTCGTCGAGACCCCGTACCGCAAGGTCGAGGGCGGCGTGGTCAGCGAGCAGATCGACTACCTCACCGCCGACGAGGAGGACCGGTTCGTCGTCGCGCAGGCCAACTCCCTGCTCAACGACGACGGCACGTTCGTCGAGCAGAAGGTCCTGATCCGCAAGAAGGGCGGCGAGGTCGAGCTCGTCGCGCCCAACGACGTCCAGTACATGGACGTGTCGGCGCGGCAGATGACCTCGGTCGCCACGGCGATGATCCCGTTCCTGGAGCACGACGACGCCAACCGGGCGCTGATGGGCTCCAACATGCAGCGCCAGTCGGTGCCGCTGCTGCGCAGCGAGGCTCCGCTGGTGGGCACCGGCATGGAGTACCGCGCCGCCGTCGACGCCGGCGACGTCATCACCGCCGAGAAGGCCGGCGTGGTGGAGGAGGTCTCCGCCGACTACGTGACCGTCATGAACGACGACGGCACCCGGACCACCTACCGGGTCGCCAAGTTCAAGCGGTCCAACCAGGGCACCTGCTTCAACCAGAAGCCCATCGTCGAAGAGGGCCAGCGGGTCGAGTTCGGGCAGGTCGTCGCCGATGGTCCGTGCACCGATCAGGGTGAGATGGCGCTGGGCAAGAACCTGCTCGTGGCGTTCATGCCGTGGGAGGGTCACAACTACGAAGACGCGATCATCCTGAGCCAGCGTCTGGTGCAGGACGATGTGCTGTCCTCGATTCACATCGAGGAGCACGAGGTCGACGCGCGGGACACCAAGCTGGGTCCTGAGGAGATCACGCGGGACATCCCCAACGTCTCCGAAGAGGTCCTGGCCGATCTGGACGAGCGTGGCATCATCCGGATCGGTGCCGATGTGGTCCCGGGTGACATCCTGGTCGGCAAGGTCACGCCCAAGGGTGAGACCGAGCTGACGCCCGAGGAGCGGCTGCTGCGTGCGATCTTCGGTGAGAAGGCGCGTGA